>CAZGMN010000078.1:0-12921 GCA_964526905.1 uncultured Eubacteriales bacterium | reverse complement strand
CTGCCGAAAGACGCTTAAAGAGAAAACATTACTTTCGTTTTATTCTTTAAAAAGCGAAGGATTCGCTGCAGAAGCATTTCCTTGAGGATAAGTCAGCCTCCCATTCCTTACCTGGGCAAAGCTGGTAAGCTCATGCCTTCTGAGAATATTTTGTTCGACGATATGCCAGACCTCGTGTCCAAGGCTGCAAAGGTAGTCAGAGACCAGTCTCCTGTGGCACCTCCAGTAAAACTTTTCAGCGCACATGTAGGCCACTCTCTTTTTCCTTGCAAGTTCGACCAGCTTGCAGGCTGCGCTTTTGAAATTATCGCTCATCATGTAATCGGCATAGATGCGAAATCCTTCCCTTCCCCAGCCTTTATTCGGGGATTCCTTGCCAAGGCCATCTGACTTTTTTCTATAACCTCCAAGCTCTGTGCCCAGCCAGAGATATCGAATTTTGTCCTGAGCAAGACTTTTCTCCAGGTTTTCCTTGTTAAACTGAGGATTTCTCCTGGAGACAGGAAAAGCGCGGATGTCAACCAGCACTTCAATCCCGAATGCCTTCAGCGTTGAGAGGAATTCTTCGCTGCTTCTCGTCGAGTGGCCGACGGTGTAAAAGCGCAGGCTTTTCAATTTATTTTTCAACAGGGAGTTTTTTTTCACTCCACTCTTCCCAACCTCCTTCATACCGCCAGACATTTCTGTATCCCATAGCAACCGTCCATCTGGCAGCCAGCGGACTCCTCGTGCAGGATGACCGCCGGCAGTAAAAAATAACTTCCCCGTCTCTATCCTGAGGTAAATATCTCATCAGCTCCAGAATCTTCGTTTTTGACATATATTCCTCGCCCGTCTTGGAATCGATCAAGACAAAATGAATTTCTCTGCCCTCGCTTTCCTTAACCTTTTCCATTGCCGACTTAACCATCGTCTTTTCCTCGAACGAATAGGAATCTATAGATACATTAACAGCGCCGGGGATATGGCCGGCACGATACTCCTCCTCTGGCCTGCAATCGACCAAGACGAACATCTCCTTTCTGGCAATCTTCTTCAGCAATTCCTCAGCCAGTATCAAGTTGTATCCCGAATTGACTTCTTTGGATTCCTGACGGGCAAAGCTTGAGCTAAGAAGAACAAAAAGAATCAGCAGCAGAATTCGAAAAGATTGAGCTTTCATCTCGCCTCCTTTTGAGTGACGTCTCCAGTTTATCTTACACTCAAATCATCGAAAACCGCTGAGAATCATTTCACTTGCCGGAATCGATTTTTTCTATGAGCTCGACCATCTCCTTGGTGCGGTCGGCAAAAAAGACTGGCAGGGTCTCGATGATGATTCTTTCGTCCGGTTTGAAAAGACAATCCCGGTCAGGGAAGAAGGGAACGGGCATCTCCGAGGCGCGCCTCTCGTCCTGGGTCCAAACAAGCCACTTGGCTCTGTTTCCGACCGGGCAGACACTCAGACATCGTCCGCAGAGCGGAGCGTTAAAAACGCTTTTGTTTCCTTCAATCAACGTATTGCAGGAGAAGGCATCGAGCAATTCCTCCCTCCTGACACCGGCCTGCCAGTCTCCGCCTTTAATAGCCTTTAGAGGACAGATGTTCACGCATTCGAGGCAGTCGCCGCATCGACTTTTCTCAATAGGATGACCCAGCTCGAAGGAATAATCGCTCAAGACCGTCACCAGCCTCACTCTCGGCCCGAATTCGGGTGTGACGAGCAGCGCATTCTTTCCGACCCAGCCCAACCCGGCACGGGTGGCCGCGGTCTTATGAGGAACGGCAGCTTCGAGTTGCTCCCAGTCTATGGTCTGACTGACAGGCAGAGGAAAGGCCCTAGAGCCTAGGGATTGAATAAGATTGCTCGTTTTCAAGGCCACCTCATTCAGCAGGGCATTGACGACGTGATGATGGTAGGCATATTCCAAAGTGGGGCCTCCGACAACCTCATCCATGATAGAATCCGAGAGACGGACAGCAATGGAAATTGCGTTCTGAAAACGATTCAACTTTTCTGGAAGACAGCCGTTCATGTCAGCGAAGCCAACCAGGCTTGCTCCCCATTCGATTATCTTGAGTTTTATCGTCTCTGTTTTCATGCTCAATAGATTTGTCTAAATCAGGGCATAGTCAACTTTTCTTATTTCCAGCAAGTTATGTGCCAAAAATTACACTCATTTTTCTCATAAGGCCAAATGATAGGATAAACATATGTTAATTATCAGCTATCATGGAATTTAGGATGCCATCTATCTTCAACTTTTGATTGAAACAATTCTTATCTAACTGTAAATTTTTTTTCTATTTCTCCTTCAGTTTTATTCATAGCGCAAGGCATCTATGGGATTGGCCAGGGCAGCTCGAACAGTCTGGAAGCTAATGGTGAAAAAGGCGATGGCCAGTGCCAAGCCGGCTCCCAGGAAAAACATCCAGAGACCGATCGAAATCCGGTAGGCAAAGTTCTGAAGCCAGCGATTCATGGCGAAGTAAGCCAAAGGCCAGGCAAGAGCGTTGGCGACGATTACCCATTTCGTGAATTCCTTGGAAAGAAGCAGGACGATATTCGCCGCTGAAGCTCCCAAAGTTTTGCGGATTCCGATCTCCTTTGTCCGCTGCTCAGCGGTGAATGAAGCCAGACCGAAAAGTCCAAGGCAGGCGATAAAGATAGCCAGAAAGGAAAAGACGCTGAAAATCTGAGACAGCCTCTCCTCTGCCCGATAGAGCTTGTCAAAGTTTTCATCTAAGAAGAAATAGTCCAGAGGCCGGTCCGGAGAATACTCTTTCCACTTCTTCTGCAGGAAGGAAAGAATTTTTCTAGCGTTGGCCTGATCATATTTCACAGAAATAAAATAAATGTAACGTTCATCGGGACGAATGGAAAGAATCAGAGGCTCGATTTTTTGATGTTTGGAACGGAAATGGAAATCCTTGACAACGCCGATGACATACCCGCTACCTAAATCGAGGTCTGTGAGTTTCTTGCCGGCAGATGTCTCCCAGCCAAACTCTTGAGCCGCGCTCTCATTGATGACAAAGGCCTGCTTGGCGTCTGTCTGAAAATCCCTGGAGAAATCCCTGCCTTCCTTGACTTCAATCCCGAAAGTCCTGATGAAATCGTAATCTACCAAGACATGGCGCAGCTTCAAAGGTTCTTTGTCTTCAGCCCCTTCAGGAACAAAAGGGCTCAGGTTGGGATTGATTCCTGGGAAACAGGTTGAGCCGGTAACGCTCACGATGCCCGGGTTCTGGAGAAGGCCCTGCCTGAAAGGCTCATACCTTTTCTGCATTTCGGGCTCTTCGATGCGGACAACGACGACATGCTCCTTGTCAAAGCCCAATTTCTTGTTACGAATGAAATCGAGCTGGCTGTAGATGATGACCGTGCCGACGATTAAGACGATGGAGATGGCAAACTGGACGACGACAAGGATTCTTCGAAAGAATGAGCTTTTCACGCCCGCCCTTAACTTCCCCCTCAAGACTTCAGAAGGATGAAAGGCGGAGAGGAAAAAGGCAGGGTAGCTTCCAGAAATGATTCCGACAAGCAAGACGACTCCTATCAGGCCGAGAGAGGCTGCCTGATGACTTAAGGAACTGAGGGTGACGGCCTTATTGGTGAGAGCATTGAAGGCAGGAAGAACAATTTCGACGACGGCCACAGCAAGAGGAAGGGCAATAAACGAAAAAACGAGGGACTCCCCCAGGAATTGCTTTGCCAACTGGCTGCGATCCGCACCAAGAACTTTCCTCACTCCAACTTCTTTAGCGCGGTTCGATGAGCGGGCTGTGGCCAGGTTCATAAAGTTTATGCAGGCAATGAGCAGGATGAAAAAGCCGATGCCTGAAAAAATATAGATGTGCTTGATATCGCTGTTCGGCTCAATCTCATAGCCCAGGTTAGAGTGGAGATGGATTTTGGTCAGGGGCTGGAGGTAGAACGTCCAGGCTTTGGCTGCCTGCTCGTTTCTATTCCTCAGAATAAAATCAGGGAACTTCTTCTCCAGCTCTGAAGGGGAATAATCTCTGGGAAGAAGAAGATAGGTGTAGCAGGACCATGCCCACAATTTTCCGTATCTCGGGTTCTCGGCTTCTTCAGTGGCCATGGAAGCCAGAAAATCGAATTTCATGTGGGAGTTGTGAGGAATATTCTTTAAGACTCCGGTAATTTTATAGTCATGTCTGTTATCAATGCTCAGCGTTTGGCCCAGAGGGTCTTCACTTCCAAAATATTTCTCGGCCATCTCTTCGGTAAGAATAAGTGTGTATGGCTCTTTGAGTGCAATCTTGGGATCGCCTTTTATCAAGGGAAAAGTGAAGACGTCAAAAACAGACGAATCGGCATAAAAAAATCGCTGCTCGAGAAACTGTTTATTTTCCCTGCTGACCAACACGCTCAATTGAGGGTCAAACCTGACGGCATTCAAAACTTCTGGAAAATCTTGCTGCAGCTTGGGAGCCACGACAGGAAAAACGAGAGGATAGTTGACCACTCCCTCGTTGCGCTTTTCTATCTTTGCCACGCGGTAAATCTGCTCAGCCTTCTCATGGAATCTGTCGTAGCTCAGCTCGTCCTGGATGAAAAGGATGATCAGCAGGCAGCAGGCCATCCCTAAGGCGAGGCCAAGGACATTGATTAAAGAATAGAGCTTACGCCGCAGCAAATTTCTGAAGGCGATTTTCAGGTAATTTCTGAACATAACGCCCTCCTTCGTCGATTCTCTCTGAGAGTGAAAACTCGATCGTTCTCCATTTCTTGGCCTTTAAAGAGCAATTTGCGTGCCAAGATTGCTTCCTATCTGGCAGGGAGAAAAGGAATGAAGGTGCTTTCTAAAAAGTGTCCGCAAACAAAACAGAAGGTGTGCGCCAGCGGACAGTCATTAAAATTCTTTTTATAATCAATCCTTAACAGGAAGCTAATGTTCAATTTTTTATCTCTTCAATTTTTGCTGCCTTGGACTCGGCTCGTGATGAATTCGTAAAAAATATTTACAGAACGGAGGTTTAGATTATGGAAGCAAAAGAGACAAAGGGGGAAAGAAGCTTAGCCTTATTTGGCATTAAACTTGCAGTTTGTTCCGCCTTAGCTCCTCAGTGAAAAAAGCAATTTTGATGAGGATGGAAAGGTGCAAAAAATGAAACATCGACTGAAAGTGATCATCATCTCCTCGATCTTATTTCTCATCCCTGCTAACGGCTTGAGGTCAGAGCAAAGTCAGCAGCAAAAGTCCGAAGACCTCATCTCTCTCATCAAGGAAAAGTCTGGAGTTGAGGTTCGACTTGAGGACGTCGGCTGGTCATGGAAGGAGGAAGATATCAAAGGAAGCATAGAGAGCGGAGAGATAACTTTCTCTGATACAAAGTGGCTGATGTTCCTCATCCACTGGGGGCCGATTCAGGTGCCGAAGATCACCGTCGATTACGTCAAAGAGAGGATGCTCAAGATGTGGGGAGTGAAGTTCGAATTCACTGGAAAAGAAGGAACGACCAGGGTCTCAGGCCACGATGCGGCCTATGCCGAGGCATATGGAACGAACAAATCCTTCTACACTCGCTTCATCATCTGGAACTGCCCTGAAAGCCGCCGGGAATTCATCGCCGACACCAACTATAACCTCAGAACGAAAACGCCAAAAGAGGATTTCGAGAAGGAGATGCTCTCGGCCAGGACTGTTCAATGCCATGCGGGAGCTCTGATTGAGCGACCTTCGGAGCTTACCAAAAAGTTTGATTCGGAAAAATTTGGATTCTCCTTCTATTATCCTGAAGAATGGTTCATCTTCGACAGCCCCTATTTTGTCCCCTTCCCGCAGTACGAAGGAATCAGAAGCAAAGAGATGGGGTCTTTGCTGGGACTCTGCTCAGACGAGAACATCTTCATAACGCTCAAATGGTCACCCCTTGAAGAGACAAAAAAGGAAGAGATAGTCATGGGGATTGAGCAGAAGAGCCTGGAGAATCTAACCAGCGAGATTCAATCTCGAAAAGAACTGGAGAGTTTTGAGAATTACGGGATAGAGTATTTCACAGTCAATAACAAGAACATCGCCAGGATATGGGGAGAATGTATGTTCAAGGAGCCTGAAAACGAACAGCAAAAAGCTTTCTTCAGCGGCAAAGGAATCTTTCAGGCTGCCCAATGGAATTTGGAGAATAAGAAGAAAAAAATTTCGGTCATCCTCTTGACCAGGCAATACAAATACGCCACTCAACTCTCCTCGCCCACTCGGCATCTCCAGGATAAATTCCTAAGAGATCTCATCCTGAGAATCGATTGAAAGAGAAAACATATTTTTTCCATGAAGGAGAAACAACTTTACGGATGCTTCTATCGAGAGAAAAAATTGGAGGCAGGAATGACTGAGAGAATCTGGAACATCCAGTCTGTGGCCAACGCCTGCCAGAATATCATACTGGTGGCAAAAGCCCTGGACCTGGGCTCATGCTGGATGGGGGCTCTGCTGGTTGTGGAAACTGAGATCAAGCAAATTCTTCAGGCTTCGGACAATGCCCGATTGATGGTCGTCCTTGCCGTCGACTATCCTGCCGAAAAGCCTTTACCGCGTATAAGAAAGTCCTTAGCCGAGACAGCTTATTATGAGAAATGGGAAAAAAGATTTTAAAATCAAGAGCAAAAAGGAGCTCTTCTCACTTTTTCATAGAACTTCTTGCGCTGCAATTTCGTATTAAATTTTTTCCAAGATGGAAATACAAATCCATAGAAAGGAGGTAACGATGAAAGGGAATAAGTTTTTAAGTCTTTTTGTATTTTTTATCTCCTTGTGTCTCTTTTTGACTTCATCATCCATATCATCTGACAAAAAATTCAATCTAGACGAAGAAATCGCTGCTCTCACCGGACTGACCGAGGCTGTTGTCATAACAGATTACGACATCTCTCTTCGCACCGTTCTTGATACGAACGCACTCCAGATGAAGGTTATCTGCACTCTTCAAAACAAGAGCTCAGAACTGATTGACAAGATCGATTTTGACCTTTTTGCCAGGGAAAAATTCTACGGCGTAAGGGTTGAAATTGCCAACATCATTCGACTCGCCAAAGGAAAACAAACTCCTGTCTGGTTCAGCCATCGCGCCGAGCCAAAGCCTGATGACGCTTCTCAAGAGGGAAGCAACGAATTCCCGAAAATCACCCATGTCAATTTATCCCAGGCTTTAAATAAGGGCGAGGACTGCCGGCTGCAATTTGAATACACCATCACCCACATCGACCCCAACCAGGAAAATCTGCCCTACCGCATCATCGCCTCTATGCCCGATGGCTCAAAAGAAATCTGCCTTCTGTCCGATTTCAGCTGGATCCCCCTAATCTCGCCCAAAGACTTTCAGAAGATTATGGAGCTCTTCGGCCGCAACTTTTTTCCCAGGATGACAAAGCCGGCCTGGAAAATCTCCATCAGCCATCCCTCAAGCTATGAGTCGATGGTTGTCGACGGCCGCCTGGAAAAGATGGAGAAAAGCGAAAAGGAGACAATCTCTCGCTGGTCATCGTGCGTCGGCAGCCTGCCCCAGGTTCTCATCGGCAATTTGGAAAGATATGAAGTGAAGGGGGAAAAGACTTCAGTTGTCTTTCTTCTGCCTAAGAAAAATTATCAGCCCAAGACGGTCGAAGCGATGGGCCATTTCCTCAATCGTGCCTACAAATTCTACTCCAATCTCTTCGATCCTCTTGATGGAAAGGATATCCATATCGCTACCAGCTCTGCAGACATGGGAGGACATGGAGCCTTTCTCGGAATATTTCTCGACGCACCCGTGTTTCAGGTGAAAAGAGACGAAAGCAAGTTATCTCCAGAAAGGTACTTTGACGAGACGGCAGCCCACGAACTGGCCCATTCCTGGTGGGGAAATTCGGTTTTTTCTTTCGGACGCGGCACAAAATTCCTCCGTGAATCGTTTTCCAATTTTTCAGCTTGGTATCTGGCCAAAGAGCTCTACAACCTTGACCTCTTCACCGAAAGAATGGCATCGCTTTTCTTCAGAGGTGGACAAAAAAATCCGCTCTTTAATCCCACAAGCGACAATGAACGCCTGGCTTACGATAAAGGCCCTTTTGTTCTTTATTCACTCTGCAGGGAGATGGGAGATGAAATCTTCTTCAAAGTCTTCAAAGACTTTGCCACAAGGTTTAAAGATTCTTATGCCACTTTTATCGACTTTGTCTCAATCTGTAATGAAGTCTCCAAGAGGGATTGGATGCCATTCCTTTATCAGTGGTGCTACAAAGAATTGTGCCCCGTCTACAGACTGGTGAGTTTCAAGTCCATTCAATCCAAGGGCGGCTGGGAGACTTCGGTCACCATAAGAAACGAGGGAAAAGGAGAAACCCGCTGTTTGCTCGAGCTTCGAATGGAAAAAGAGGCTCAGAAGGAAGAGTTTCAGGTGCCGGAAGGCATGGAGAAGACTTTTACCTACAAAATTCCAGCAAGAGTCGATGCTGTTGGCATCGACCCTCTTCACACAAGCTACCAGGGGGATGAGAAAGAGGCGAGGCTGAAGATGCTGGCCGTAAAAGAAAGCAACTGGGAATGGATGAACTACTGGTCCGGTACTGTCCACGGCGAGGTGGGGAATTATGAAAAGGCTCTTGACCTCATCTCCCGCGCAGTCTCGGCCCACGAGAAAGCCGTCGGACAGGCTCATCCGGCCTTTTATTTTTCCCGAGGAATAGTCTATCTTCAAATGGGAGAAAAGGACAAAGCCAACAACGACCTGCGCAAATTTTTCGACCGGACATTTAACCTTGCAACCGCAAGTTTAGACCGGGCAATCGGAACCCTGGCTTATTCAGGAATCTTGTCCGGGAGTCAGGAGGAGAGGCAGAATCAGCTCCAGCAAATTTTTAAAGCCCTCAGCGGTGAAGATATATCTTTTGACACGAAGCTAGATGGCTGGAGGAGATGGTGGGAGAGCCACCGGGATAACTTCAAAGTCAGCCCGAATGCCTGCATCCTCAGCCCGGGCGGAATTAAGAAAAATTTGGATTAATCCCCGCACACGAGGATCATGAAGAAAATAAAGAAGAAGAGGTGAAAACGATGAATAAAAATCGGATTAATACTAAGGGAATTAAACTTCTTCTCAATTTCATCATCCTGATTTTACTGTTCTCAGGCACATCTTTCTCTCAAGAACGGTCCTCCTCCTTCCGTATCATCTCCCTGATGCCTGATTTTTATTCCTTCTGGGAAAAGGCCAAGAATGAGCCTTTGGAGAAAAGAATCGAGCTCTGGAACACACTTTTTGAAGCCAAGTATGCGGAATTCTACCGCCAGGTTATCTACGAAGGGCAGCAAGGTGAAGAGCTAAATCAGATCAAGGCGCAGAAATTAAAAAGCTTTTTAGGGGATTTGAAAGAGGAAGATGTCAAACGTATGAAAGAGAAAGAAAAACAGTTGAGAAAGCTCATCCCCCAAGCCCTGGATGATTTGAAAAAATTAGTTCAAGAGCAGAAAAGAGAAATTAACCACTACATTGTCCCTTCCTTAAACACCTCGAGCGGAGCAGGAAGGCCATACAACGGAGACATGGTTGTTTATTATGGCCTTGAAATGTTCGGAAGCCATCTCTCCAGGCCAGAAGACATTAAAGCCCTTGTTGCTCATGAGACGTTTCATGTTCTCCAATTCAGGAATGCGGCGGCAGCTCTTAGAGAAAAATACGGAAACGAGGTCAATCTCGTTGACGTTATCCGCAGGGAAGGCCCGCTGTTTTTTGCTTTTATTGAAAGGATGGCGGTCTATGCCATTGAAAAGCTCTATCCTGGTGTTCCTCGGCCAGGGCTGATCGAGAAATACGTTCCCCTCTATCAAAAAAACTTCAACCTCTATACCAAAGAATTTTTAAATGACTTGAAAGAATTTGATTATCAAAAATACAAAAAATATTTCATCGACCCTTCGGACGACCCTCTTATACCAGATAAATTTGGCTATTGGCTGGGGTATAAAATCGTCGAATCGCTGACGAAGGAATTTACAACCGAGGAGATGATGAAATGGCAGCCGGAAAAAATATCGCAAACGGTCATGAAAGAAATCAATACGATTCTCGGAGCTGGGGGAGAGGCTTTCGACAGGCCGGGACTCGGGAATCCTGAAGTCCATAAATTAACAGAGAATGTCTACGCTATCACCGACTTGTATCATTCTGCAGGGAAGGGTGCCGGCGTCAACGCCGGAATTATCTTCACTCCAAAAAGCATCGTTTTCATCGACTCCGGGATGACAATCGCTTCTGCCGAATACCTGTGGAAGACAGCCGGCGAGAGGTCAAAGGGAAATGAGAATATTGACTTAATTCTTACTCATCATCATTCCGACCATGTCTTTGGCATGCGCATCTTCAAGGAGAAAGGCGCTAGAGTCATCGCTCACCGCGGAGTGGAAGAACAGCTCAAGGATGACAAAGGCTATTACAAGCGCTTCATCATCGAAAGCAGTCATATGAGCCCTGAAGAGGGAGATCGTATCTTCGGAGATGTCATCCTCTCAATGCCAGACCAAATGATTGACCAGGACACAACTTTGAAGATTGACGATGAAGAAATTCAGTTGCTCGTCACTCCCGGCCATGTTCAAGACGCAATCTGTGTCTATCATCCAAAATCAAGGACTCTCTTTGCCGGGGATACGGTCTATGAGGGGATGAATTTAACCACCCGCTTTGGCGGACCCCCACAATGGAAAATCTGGATTTCCCAGCTTGAACGCTTAAAGCAACTGGACATCGATACCATTGTTCCCGGACACGGCCAGCTCTGCTCCAAGCCGGAGCTCGAGCGCAACATCACCTATCTAAAAAGCCTCCTCGGAGAAAAATAATTTGGCGCTATCCATAAAATGTCATTGAAGAATCGAGAAAATTCTTGGCGTTGCTGGAACAGGCGTCGAAATCTTGATTGAATAGAGATTGCAGCGGCGCTTTAAAAAGAAGGCAGGCCCTTTTGCAATGACCTGAAATCTTGTCTTTTCTCGCTTAAGAAAAAATTCAAAATCAGCCTATCTTCCTCGATGCTGCATCGCTATGACAGGTCAATCTTATTGAGAGACCAATCTTTGCCCATAAAATCCATAGCCCGCTATCTAAATTGGATGATTAATAATTAATTAAAATTGGCTGTTGAAGCTCCAACCTATGCCAACATTCTTCCTCTCATCCAGTTTAACGGTCAAAAGATAGTCAGCATCCCGATGAGGGAAGACGGAATGGATCTCGATTTCTTGGAAAAAGTCTTATCCAGAGAAAGAGTGAGCTTCGTCTATACCATTCCTAATTTCCAGAATCCGACTGGCATAACCACCCCTCACCACCACCGGGAAAGGCTGCTCAACATCTGCTTGAAGCATAAAATTCCAATCGTCGAAGACGGATTCGAGGAAGACATGAAATACTTCGGCAAGGTTCCTCTGCCCATCAAATCCATCGACGATAAAAATATCGTTATCTACTTGGGGACATTCTCCAAAGCTCTCTTCCCCGGCCTGAGAATCGGCTGGGTCACGGCTCACAGGGAATGTATTGACAGAATGACGGCCATCAAACGCTTCTCCGATTTAACAAGCGGCAACCTGGTCCAGATGGTTCTCCATGATTTTTTGAAGAAAGGATATTACGACCTCCATCTGAAGAGGCTTCATCGCATCTTCCGCGGCCGGATGCAGCTTGCTCTGAGGACAATGGAGGGCTGCTTTCCGCAAAAAGTTCAATGGACCAGGCCCAGCGGAGGATACACGATCTGGGTCAAAATGCCCAGGAAATTTACTGAAACAGAGCTTCACGAATTCCTCTGCGGATACGGGGTCATCGTCTCTCCGGGAAGCTACTATTTCCCAAGAACCAGGACATCCGCCTATTTCCGGATATCCATCGCCAGGACGGATGAAGGAGAGATCAAGGAAGGCATCAATCGCTTGGGAAGAGCCTTGCACAAATTAAGATATTAATATGATTTATATGTCACCGCTAGGAAGAGCCAAAGCCGAGAGCAGAGCTTCATTTGCTTGAAAGATAAAAATGCTTTTAAAACTCCAAAAAGGAATCATCTACGGTCCGGTCAATTCGAGAAGATTGGGACGTTCATTGGGGATAAATATACTGCCTGCCAGGGAAAAAGTCTGTCCCTTTAACTGCGTTTATTGTCAGTACGGTTGGACAAAAATCCATACCAAGCGGCCAGATAAAAATTCTGCTCTTCCCTCAGTCAAAGATGTGAGAGAGGCTCTGCAAGAAGCTTTGAGGACAATTTCCATTCAGCCGGCCTATATCACCTTTTCCGGAAACGGCGAGCCGACCATTTATCCGGATTTCGGCCAGATGGTGGAAGAGGTAAATGCAGTTCGAGACGAACTCTCACCCGAGGCAAAAACGGCCATTCTTTCCAACTCTGCTCTTGTCAGTGATCTTTCAATCCGGCAAGCACTCTCCAAGCTCGACTTGAGAATGATGAAGCTGGACTGCGGTGAAGTCGCCGTCTTCAAAAAATACAATCAGCCCTGCGGTGGTGTCGACCTGGAAGCAATCACTGATGGCCTGGCCCGTTTGACTGAGGTCATCATTCAGGCCCTTTTCTCCTCAGGCCGGAAGGGAAACATCGACACCAAAAACATTATCGCCTGGATGGAAAGATTAAAAAAGATTAAACCTTCCTTGGTTCAGATTTATACCCTGGACAGGGGCTATCCAGAAAATGACCTCAAGCCGGCCACAGAAGAAGAATTGAAACAGATCAAAGCGCTGGCCGAGGAAGCAGGACTCCCCGCTCGGATTTATTAACCTGGGTTATTCATGAAATGTCATTAACCTGCCACTGCCAACGACCGAAAGTAGCGTAGCCATGGGCAAAGCGTTGAGGCGCGCAGGGCCGTTGCAATCTCATTAGATTAATTTCAGCGGATGGCTGTAACGCCACGCGATGGGACT
>CAZGMN010000077.1:0-12923 GCA_964526905.1 uncultured Eubacteriales bacterium | reverse complement strand
CTGCGCGCAGCTCAGAAGCTCAATCCTTCTGACGCCCGTGCTCCCTATTATCTCGGGAATTTTCTCTACGACCTCCAGCCAGAAGAAGCAATAAAAGAATGGGAGAAATCAAAGCAGCTCGATCAATCTTTCTCGATTGTTCATAGAAATCTTGGGCTTGCCTACGCCCGCATATTAAACGACGTGACGAAAGCCATTGCCAGCTTAGAGAAAGCCGTTGCCTGCAACAGCCAAGACCCAAGGCTCTACTACGAGCTTGACCTCCTTTACGAGGCAGGGGGAATTGCCCCTGAGAAGAGGCTGGAGCTTCTTGAAAAAAACCATGAAGTTGTTCTCCAGCGCGACGATTCCCTTTCTCGTGAGATTCTGCTTCTTGTCCAGCTTGGAAAATATGAGAAAGCCATTGACCTGCTCTCCAAGCGCCATTTTCATGTCTGGGAAGGGGGAGGAGGAATTCATAATCTCTACGTTGATGCTCATCTCTGGCGCGGCGAGGAATATTTTGCAGCCCGCAGATACAAAGAAGCCCTCAATGATTATCAGGCCGCGCTCGAATATCCGGAGAATCTGGAGGTGGCAAGACCGTATAGAGGAGGAAGAGATTCTCAAATCTATTATTTTATCGGCACAGCCCATGAGGCCTTGGGCGATAAAAAAAGGGCAGCAGAGTTTTATAAAAAATCAGTGGAGCAGAAGCAAGGCTGGTCAGAGATTGGCTATTATCAAGGCTTAGCCCTGCGCAAGCTCGCTAAGAATAAAGAAGCCGAGCAGATGTTTGAGGGATTAATTCAAACAGGGAAGCAAAGGCTTGAGACTGCGCCTTCCATGGATTTTTTTGCAAAATTTGGAGAAAAGCAGTCAGCTCTTGTTCGAAACGCTGAAGCCCATTATCTTGTCGGCTTGGGATGCCTTGGAAAAGGCAACAAGGAAGAAGCCAGAGCCGAATTCAAAAAAGCACTGGAGCTGAATATCAATCATTCAGGCGCAAAAAGGCAGCTGAAGCGGAAATAAGGGGACACAATACTTAATTAAAATTAAACATTGTGTCCCTTAAAACCCCAGCGGGCTTTGTGAAAAACACGACGCGCCGCTCCACTGTTAATCATTGACTATCGCGGAATTTAAGATACTCTCCATGGTCAGCAAAATATTGACCATAAGAAGCGCTTATGGTAATTAGTGTCATTCCAAAGGTTGAAATGAAGAAAATTCTGCTCGCTTTGATATTTTTTTTGATGTCATCCCTTGTCGGCTTTGCCAATCAGGAAACTATGGGGACAACTGCTCTGAAAATAGAGGAGCTGATTAAGGTCGATGGTCAATTGAGCGAGCCTGCATGGCAGAAAGCCTCTCAAGCTGCCGATTTTATTCAATTCAGGCCGGAAAGAGGAAAGCCGTCACCTCAGAGGACAATAGCCAAGATTCTCTACGATGATAAATTCATCTATTTTGGCTTTCTCTGTTACGACACTCAGCCGGAGAAAATAGTGGCGAACGTAACCAAAAGGGACTCTTTTATCAATGAGGATGACTCGATCTATGTCCTGCTCGATACCTTTCATGACCGTAGAAGCTGCTATTATTTTGCTACAAATCTCCTCGGGACTCAGCTTGACGGCCGGGTAACTGAAAACGGCCGCACAAAGGACAGCACCTGGGATGGAATTTGGAAGTCTGCCGGTCAGAAAACAGAATTTGGCTGGAGTGCTGAGATTGCCGTTGAATTGAGCTCGTTAAAGTATGAGCCCGGCGATGGCAGAACCTGGGGCCTGAATTTAGGAAGGAATGTGCCTCGAATTTTTGAGACGAGCTTCTGGGCCGGACCGCTCGAATCAGAGTTCAAGGTTTCTCAATTCGGCGAATTGAAGGGCCTTGACCTTCCAAAGTCTGAGAAAAAATCCCAGGTTATTCCTCATATCATCTCCAAAGCAGAAGAAGGGCAGAAGACAGAGCTGGAGACAGGGCTTGATGCCCGCTATGCTTTCAGCCAGACAATTTCTGGCAATCTGACCGTTAATCCTGATTTTGCCACGGTCGAGGCAGACCAGGAAAGAATCAACCTCACGCGATTTGAACTCAATCTGGCTGAAAAAAGAAATTTCTTCCTGGAAGGGTCAGAAATTTATAAGCAAAGGATCAGCCTCTTTTATTCCAGAAGAATTTCAGACATCTACGGCGGAGTCAAGCTCTACGGAAAGTCGGGCGGGAACGAGTTTTCCATATTGAGCGCTCAAACAAAGAAGGATGAATCAACTGGAGAAGAATCAGCCAACTTTGCCGTCTTTCGTCTTAAGCGTGATGTCATGAAGTCCTCGATGGTCGGCTTTTTAGCTGCAAATAAAATGATCGAAGGGAAAAATAAAGGGACGGCTGGCATTGATACCACCCTTCATTTCAGCGACACATTCAATTTTACCGGACAGTTGGCCATTAGCTACGGAGACTATAATAAAGACAACCTTGCTTTCTTCCTCCGTCCGAGCTACGATTCAGCCACATTCCATATCCACCTCCGTTACACCCATCTGGGAAATTATTTTGGAGACAACGCCAACGCTGTGGGTTTTATCCGTGACGACAACCGCAGAGAGCTTGATTCAGCCATAGAAAAAACTTTCTGGCTAAAAAAATGGGGTTTGGAGCGGGTTGAGTACGGTTCAAACTATAATATTTACTGGGGAATGGACGGCACTTTACGGAGCTGGGAGATAGACGAGGGATTATCCTTCGACATGAAGAATAAATTCTCCTTGAGTGTTGACCACACCCAAGAATACAAGCTCTATGAAAAAGAATTCCGCAATTATCAGACCGAGCTTGAGCTGGGCTACAACACCAGGGAGTGGGAGTCAGCCACAATTTCTTACAGCTTTGGCCGGAATTTTGACCTGGACTTCAAGCTTATCGGAGACAACTTAAACTACAAAATCGCTAAAGATTTTTCCTTACAATATTCCTTGACAAGGTTGATTTATGAGCCTGACCCCGAGGGCGAGAGCACCTGGATTCACGTCATCCGGGCAACGAACTATTTCAGCAACGACCTCTTCATCAAGGTTTTTTACCAGATAAATTCAGTCATCGATAAGAAGAATATTCAGCTGCTTTTTGTCTACCGCTTCCAGCCTCCGTTTGGCTCCATCCAGCTTGCCTATCAGAAGGGGACAGCCAGGTTTGGCGAGCGAGGAACGCAGGGAAACACATTATTTTTGAAAATCGCCTACATGTTCTAATATTTTGTTGTTTAGCTTTTTTGAAGATAATATAATAATCCATCTTTAGGGAGAAACTGAGAAGAGTCTTTAAAAAACCGAAGGAAAGAATCTTGCTGTCCTGCCAAGGAATTGAAGAAGCTATTTTCAGCAAAAAATAAAAAGGAGGGCATGTCTTTATGGAAAAGAGAGAAATTTTAGAAAAGATAGCTAAAAGGCTTCGCATTCATTCTTTGGAGATGACCACAAAGGCGGGCTCTGGCCATCCCACCACCTGCTTATCCATGGCCGACTTGATGGCCTGCCTGTTTTTCGACGAGATGAGGTACAACCCTCAAGACCCGCAGGATTGGGCAAACGACGAGCTCGTCCTTTCCAAAGGCCATGCGTCTCCGATTCTCTGGGCAGCCCATGCTGAAGCCGGAATCATTCCAGAGAGAAGCCTGATGACTTTGAGAGAGATAACGAGCGTGCTCGAAGGCCATCCGACTCCAAGGATGAAATGGGTCAAGGCTGCCACCGGCTCTCTCGGACAGGGGCTTTCGGTCGGCGTGGGAATGGCCTTGGCCATGAAATTAGGAAAGTCGCCGGCAAGAGTCTTTGTCATAATGGGAGATGGCGAGTGTGCTGAAGGCGCTGTCTGGGAAGCATGCAACGCAGCCCGCATCCTCAAGCTCGATAATCTCTGCGCAGTGGTCGATGTCAACAGGCTGGGCCAGTCAGAGGAGACGATGCACGGCCATGACCTCAAAGCCTATGAGAAGAAATTCAGAGCCTTTGGCTGGGATGTCATTCCAGTTAACGGCCACAAAATCGATGAGATTTTGCGCGCATTCAAAAAAGCCCGTATTAACAAAAGCCCTACTGCCATCCTGGCGAGAACAATCAAAGGAAAAGGTGTCTCTTTTGTTGAAGACAAGAACGGCTGGCATGGCAAGCCTCTTAAGAAAGAAGAGCTGGAGAAAGCCCTTAAAGAGCTCGGCCCCATGCCTGCTGTCGAGGCAAAAAAATATGTTAAGAAGCCAAGAAGGATAAAAAGCCGCAAGCTTATAAAAAAATATAATTTCAAAAGAACACATTATAAAGACAAAACAGCCACGCGCCGCGCTTACGGCTACGCTCTCTTAAACCTGGCAAAAATTAACGAGGCTGTCGTCGCCCTGGACGGAGATGTGAAGAATTCAACCTACGCCGGAGACTTTTTTGAGGCTCTTCCTCAAAGAGCATTTCAGCTTTATATCGCTGAGCAGAATATGGTTGGAATGGGCATCGGCCTTTCGGCCAAAGGCTACATCCCTTTTATCGCCACTTTTTCAGCTTTCCTGAGCAGAGCCCATGACCAGATCAGGATGGCCGGCTATTCTTTCTCCAACATCAAATTCTGCGGCTCCCATTCAGGAGTGAGTATTGGTGAAGATGGCCCGTCGCAGATGGGGCTCGAGGACTTGGGCATGTTCAGGCCAATTCCCGGCTGCGCTGTGCTTTATCCCTGCGATGCTTATTCCACTGAAGCCTGTCTTGAATCCTTGGCCAGGCATAAGGGGCTCGGCTATATAAGGACTACACGGCCGGCAACGCCTCTCATTTACAATGAGGATGAGAAATTTCCGATAGGCGGCTTGAAAGTCATTCGCAAAAGCAATGAAGATAAAGCTGCGGTCGTTACTGCTGGAATCACAGTCCACGAGGCTCTAAAAGCTCATGATGAGCTCAAGAAGCAAGGAATTTTCATCCGCGTTATAGATTGTTATTCAGTTCAGCCGGTTGATAAAGAGACGCTCGGCAAAGAAGTTGAAGAAGCAGGGAAAAAAGTCGTTGTTATTGAAGACCATTTTCAGAGCGGCGGCCTGGGAGATGCTGTGGCTCAGGCTCTGGGGGGAAAGGCAGAGCTCATTCATCTGGCCGTAAAAGAATTGCCGCGTTCAGGCAAACCTGACGAGCTGCTGGGAAAATACGGAATAAATGCCAGACACATCAAAGAGGCTGTTCAAAAACTTATCAGTCATTAATACCGACTTAATAATAAGAGTGTCATCGCAAGAGGCGAAGCGCCGCGGCAACCCGATAGAGTCATTGCGAGGAGCAAAGCAACGAAGCAATCTCATTAAAAAAAGAGATTATGCAACCTGTTCTGAGCAAAGCGCGGAATCTCTTCTTTCATTCGCAATGAAATTTCATTTATTTCGTTCATATTGTTTTAAGGGATGACAAGACCAAAAAAGAGTTTTAGAAAATTTATTATTGTTTTTTTCTTCATTCTCTGTTTCTCCCACCTTTTCGCCGAAAGATTCCAGCTCCCCAAGCCAAAGAAAAGCGCTCCCTTTCCCGAGAGCGGCTTGGTTACGGCTGTTTATGACGGCGATACGATCAAAGTCAGGTTTAATAACGGCCGGGAGAAAAGAATCAGGCTTATCGGCATCGATTCGCCTGAGACAAATGACCCGCGAGAAGAGAAAAGATTTTATGCCTTTATGTCTAAACGCTTTTCCTTTTACTATCTTTACGGCAAGACAATTAAATTATCTTACGAAGAGAGCGATCTCGAGGATAAATACGGAAGGCTCCTTGCCTATGTCTGGACCGAGAAACAAGGCCTTTTCAACAAGTTCATTCTCAGTGAAGGCTTTGCCTATGTTTATTTGAACTTTCCTTTCAGATACAGGAGTGAATTCGCCGCAGCAGAGAGAGAGGCTCGAGGGCAGGAGAGAGGGTTCTGGCAGAATGGGCGCTATCTTTCGATTCAAGTCAGCGAAACAAAAAGCCATATCGGCAGCTTGATTTCTATTCAATTCATTTGCTCCAGAGTCGAGGCAAAAGGGAAATTTGTCTTTCTTCATTCTTCGCACGAAGATTTTTCTGCCCTCATCCCTCAAGAGAACTTATCCCTTTTTCGTGAAATTAAATCTTTCGAAGGCAAAGAGCTTTGTGTGACCGGTTTCCTGGAAGAATACAAAGGCAAACCAGAAATTGTTGTTTTCTTCCCCAATCAAATTAAAGTGTTAAACCTGAGCAGGTCGAAACACGCAAGCTTTGCCCCAATATCAACTTGAACGAAAGGATGGCTTTTCTCAAGACCTGAAACGGTCTTATTCTTTGGAGTTGATAACAATCAATTTTTCCCAAAACATCCTTGGAGAGACGATCTCCATCTGTTTCACTTTGCCCAAACCAAGAAGTTCTTTGTCTCCTGTAACAAAAAGACCAGCGTTCCCATTCAATGCAGAGGAAATGATGATAAGGTCATCCTTATCGTGAATCTGGATGCCAGGCATATCAATGGGAGTTGAGAATTGGGCATCCTGTTGAAGCATTTTGATGGCCTCGGTAACAAATTCGCTGGGGACTTTGAGCTTTTGGCGAAGAGCTTGCTTTAGTTCGGCAAGGAGAGGAGCGGAAACGACAAGTTTATGTGAAGTGAGGACTTCTCTCAAGACATCAGCACACAGTCCTCTTGTAGCCAGCGCGCTTAACAAAACATTCGTGTCGAGGAAGACCTTCATGATACCTTGGAGAAAATGTCATCATCCGTCAATAAGCCTCGAGCCTCGGCGAACGGCATAATTCTTTTTCTTAACTGCTCAAATTGCTGGAGTCGGAGTTGACGACGTAGGGCCTCCCGAGCGATCTCACTCCGGTTTCTCCCTGATTGCTTGCTGGCTTTAGAGAGCAGCTCGTCAAGACTCTTATCTAATCTGATTGTAAGCGTTGATGTTTTCATGTCTAACAATGTAAGACAATTTCCCATCCTTGTCAAGGAAGTCTTTCAAGTTCCAAGCAATCTCTACCTCTCTCAGCCAAATTGTCGCTTGCATGATGGATATTAAAGTCGTCAAATAATATTGTCATATGGGTTTGACATCAACTTTCTCTTGGATTATAAATCCTTTTACCTGAACCTGGGCAGAAGAGATGATAATCTCGTTCAAAGAAGGGAAAGTCGGTTCATGGGAAAATCCTGTTAGGATTCGCGGATGCTAATATTTATTGGCTGCTATTATTCAATATTTTTTTGATTAAATGATAGGGCAAGATGGATGAAAAATGTATAAAAAAGTTACGAAGCAAATCGTAGAAAAATTGGAGAAAATCGTAGGCCGGGAAAACCTGGTTCTTGACCCGGATAAAATGCTCGATTACAGCCATGATGAGTTCTCGCTGGCGGAAATCGCCCGTCTGCCTGAGCTTGTCGTCAAGCCGCGAAGCACAGAAGAGGTGTCAGAAATCCTTCGCCTGGCAGAAAG
This sequence comes from uncultured Eubacteriales bacterium, assembly GCA_964526905.1. GTDB lineage: Bacteria > Acidobacteriota > Aminicenantia > Aminicenantales > Aminicenantaceae > CAZGMN01. Next base: position 5,470 of record CAZGMN010000077.1, on the reverse strand, counting down.
GGAGAAGATTCCTGTAACTCCTCGCGGAGGCGCAACCGGGCTTTGCGGAGGCTGTGTCCCTTCTCAGGCAGGGATCGTTCTCTCGCTGGATAAAATGAAGCGGATTGTCGAGGTCGATAGAGAGAACCAGATGGCTGTTGTCGAGGCAGGAGTGACTCTAAAGGATTTTTACGAAGCTGTGGAAGAGGCAGGGCTTTTCTTTCCTCCCCATCCTGGCGAGGAAAGCGCCATGTTTGGAGGACTGGTGGCCACCAACGCCGGCGGAAGCCGCGCGGTCAAATACGGCGTCATCCGGAATTATGTCAGGGGATTGGAAGTCGTCCTGCCAGGAGGAGCGATCATCCGTTTGGGCGGAAAACTGATGAAGAGCAGCACAGGATACAGCCTGCTCAATTTGATGGTCGGCTCCGAGGGGACGCTGGGAGTCATCACTCAAGCCACGATTCAGCTTATGCCTCCTTTTCCAGCAACAAGGTCTCTCATCATTCCCTATGATGACCTGGAAGATGCCATCGAAACTGTTCCTCTTCTCAGCCGGAAAAAGATATTACCTCTGGCCGTCGAGTTCATGGAGAGGGAGGTTGTCCAGATAACCGAGGAATTTTTGAAGAAGAAGTGGCCCTGTTCGCAGGGGAAGACTTATCTGCTGATAATCCTCGATGCCTCAAGCGAAGAGGAAATGAACAGGCTTTCGGAGACGGTGGCCGAGGTCTGTTTGGAAAAAGGGGCCATTGATGTTTATGTCGCAGACAGCCCTGACAAGCAGCGGCTCGTCCTTGATATGCGGAGCAAATTCTATGAAGCGTTGAAGGCCGGCGTAGTCGAAGTTCTCGACATCTCTGTTCCTCGCGGAGAGATTGCCAAACATGTGAAGAGAGTCCACGAGATTTCTGTCAAACACGGCATCTGGCTTCCGACTTACGGGCACGCTGCAGACGGAAATGTCCATACCCATATCATGAAGGCGCGGTACGAGGATGGGAAGCTCATTCCAGTCGCTGAGAATGAATGGCGAACAAAGAGCGACCTGGTTCGTAAGGAACTCTATCGTGATTGTCAAGAGAGGGGAGGAGTGATTTCAGGCGAACATGGAATAGGGATTGTGAAGAAAAGCTACCTCTCTTATGTGATCGGGAAGGAGGAGATTCAGTTGATGAAGGGTATAAAGAAAATTTTTGACCCTCATCATATCCTCAATCCAGGAAAAATATTTGATTGAAAAAATTCATTGCGTTTATATTAATGAAAAAATTAAGAAATTTTGAATAAATGGGATGGAGGAAGGGATGAGAATACGCTATTTATCGATTTTGCTTTTGGCATTGATGCTCATGACTGGTCTTTTTATGAACGTCGCGGTCTCTGCTCAGCGGGAAAGAAACTCAAATGAGAAGTTGAGTATCGAGCCCGGGATTTTTCGAAACCTTCAATGGCGGAACATTGGCCCTTGCAACATGGACGGAAGGACCACGGATATCGAGTCTGTGCCTGGAAATATGGAATTGGTCTATGTCGGAACAGCCTCGGGCGGCGTCTGGAAGACAACAAACGGCGGCACAACCTGGAAGCCAATCTTTGATAAGCAGGATATTGCTTCTATTGGAGATATAGCTCTGGAGCCCGGCAATCCTGATGTCATCTATGTCGGCACAGGAGAATCAAATGTCCGTAACTCAGTCTCTTTCGGCAACGGTGTCTATAAATCGACTGATGGCGGAGAATCCTGGCGCTACTTAGGCCTGCCCGATACCGAGCGAATCTCCCGCATCGTCATCAACCCTCAAAACACGAACATTGTCTATGTCGGAGCCTTGGGTCACGCTTTTGGCCCCAACAAGGAGCGCGGTGTTTTCATGAGCAAGGATGGAGGCGAAAGCTGGGAGAAGGTTCTCTACAGTGACGAGCGCCACGGAGCCTCAGACATGGATCTCGACTTGCAGAATCCGAACATCGTCTATGCCGCTCTCTGGCACTTCGAACGAAAACCGTGGACATTTACCAGCGGAGATAGCGAAGGAGGAGTCTATAAATCAGTTGACGGCGGGAAGACCTGGAAAAAATTGAGCAGAGGATTGCCGAACCTTGTGGGAAGAATCGGGATTAAGGTCTCGATGAGTAATCCGAACGTGGTTTATGTCATCGCCGAATCCCAGGAAGGAACGCTCTACCGCTCGGATGACAGGGGCGAGACCTTCCGCCTTGTTTCAAAGGATGTGAACATTGTCTCCCGCGGCTTTTATTACACTGACCTCAGAGTTGACCCTGCTGATGAGAACCGGGTCTACGCTGTTTCCTCACAGCTTTTCCTTTCAGTGGACGGCGGCAAGAATTTCAGCCGAATATCTCCTTCCACTCATGTCGACTTTCACGCCTTCTGGATAGACCCTCTGAATCCAAGCCGGATGTGGCAGGGTCAGGATGGCGGCATCGCTGTTTCTTATGATAGAGGAAAGACATGGGAGTATGTCAATAATTTCCCTATAGGCCAGTTTTATCAACTCTATGCTGACAACCGCCTGCCGTTCTATTATCTCGGAGGGGGATTGCAGGATAACGGCACCTGGTACGGCCCGAGCCGCACCAGGGACACCTTTGGAATTCTCAACGATGACTGGAAGATGATCAGTTTTGGCGACGGCTTTCATATCGTTGTCCATCCAGAAAATCCCGAGCTTTTCTTGAGCGAGTCTCAGGGCGGGAACGTGATGAGAACGGATATGCAGACACGGGAACAGCAAGCTGTAAGCCCTCAGCCCCGCCGGGCTGACGGCGCTCCGGTCAGCACTCTGAAGTACAGGTTCAACTGGAACACGCCGATCGTTGCCTCGCCTCATGACCAGAAAGTTGTTTATCTCGGAGCAAACGTCGTCTTCAGGTCTCCGGATTTTGGAAGCACCTGGGAAGTCATAAGCCCTGACCTGACTACCAATAATCCGGAAAAGCAAAAAACAGCCGGGGAACCGGCCTGGCCTGAAAATACATCAGCCGAATACCACTGCACTATTATCAGCCTGGCAGAGTCGCCAATTCAGCCCGGAGTCCTCTGGGCAGGCACGGATGATGGAAATATTCAGGTATCGATGAATGGCGGCGAGACCTGGAAAAATATTATTGAAAGTGTGCCTGATATGCCTGCCCATTCACCCGTCTCTCATCTCGAGCCTTCGCGGGTCTCGGCAGGTCTGGCCTACTGCTCTTTTGACCGCCATATGTTTGATGACTTCCGTCCCTATATTTTCAGGACAAAAGATTTTGGCCGAAGCTGGACGAATATCAGCCAGGGAATTCCGGATAAAGCCTATGTCTGGGTGGTCAGGGAAGACCCAAAGAATTCGAACATCATCTATGCCGGCACAGAGCTGGGTCTTTTTGTCTCCTTTAGCGGCGGTGGAGACTGGGTAAAGCTCCACCTGGCGAATCTTCCTCCGGTTGCTGTCCACGACATTCTGCTTCATCCACGGGAGAACGATCTGATTCTCGGGACACACGGCCGCAGCATCTGGATTTTTGATGACGCCTCTTGCCTCCAGCAGATAGGCGCCGAAATTCTTTCAGGCCCGGCTTTCCTTTTTGATATCAGGCCTGCTCTTCGTCATGCACTGAAGCCTGTCCGCTATGGCGTTGGCGATAAGCCTTTCAAGGGAGCGAACCCTGCTTATGGCGCCCTGCTGACTTATTATCTTAAAGAAAAGCTTGAGAAGAAAGGCGAGCTGAAGATTGAGATTCTTGATAAATCAGGGAAGGTCATCCGCGAGCTCAAAGACCTTCCACAGGAAGCCGGCCTGAACCGAGTTGCCTGGGATTTGCGTCTTGAAGACCCGCGACTCAGGCGCGAGGCTAAACCTGAAGAGGACTTTTTCTTTAGAGGCCCCCGAGGGCCGCAAGCCGTGCCCGGAACTTATACGGTGCGCATGACTTTAAAAGGTCAAAGCTATGAAAAGCCGCTTGTAGTAAAACTTGACCCCACGTTGAGTGTCTCCCTGGATAAGCTTGCGCAACAGCAGCAATATGCTCTGAATCTTAGAGAAATGCAGTCTGTTGTCAATGATGGCTGGCGAGCTCTCGACATGCTCAGGGCTCAGGTCGAAGAGCGCAAGGATGTTGTCGGGAAGCTGAGCAAAGATTTTTCAGCAGCAGTTCTTGAGGTTATCAATTCGCATCTCAATAAAATAGATTCGATTCAGGAGAGGCTTGTCAGGCCAGAGGGAAAGGCGTTCTGGAGCGAAGGGCCGAGGCTTGCCGAACGCCTGAGTTCTCTTTTCGCCTCAATAGAGCAAGTTGATGCTACTCTGACAAAATCTCAGGTCGAATATTTCAAGGAACTCGACGAGGAATTCAAGGCTGCAATAGCCGAGGTGAACCGCTATTTAACCCAGACTGTTCAAGAGCTCAACAACAAATTAGGAGAGCATAAGCTTCCTTTGGTCTTAGTCCCAGAACCGATTCAAACAGGGAGGAAATAAAAGGATAAGATGAAAATATTGATTATCGGTGGGACGCGCTTTTTCGGTTACTTCATAGCCAAGCGGCTTGTTGATGATGGACATCAAGTCACGCTTTTCAACCGGGGGAGAACTCCGGATGATTTCGGCGACAGGGTCAGGCGGATAAAGGGTGACAGAAACGATTTCAGCAATTTCTTGGAGAAGTTGGCAAGACAAGAGTTCGATGTGGTGGTTGACATGATTGCTTTCAAAGCCGAGGATAGCCAAACAGCTGTCGAAGCTTTTGCGGGAAATGTGGGTCACTTTATTCACATCAGCACAGGTTCGGTCTACATCGTCACCAAGGATTTTCCCTGCCCGCTGCGAGAAGAGGACTTTGACCGCCCTCTTTATCCCCGGCCTGAAGAGGATGATGAATGGTGGAATTACGGATACCATAAAAGAAAATGCGAGGAAGTTCTGCGTGAGGCTTTCGAGAAGCACGGCTTTCCGGCAACCATGCTCCGCCTGCCAATAGTCATCGGCGAGAGGGACAATACGCTCAGGGCATACTCCTATTTCATCCGTATTCTTGATGGAAAGCCCATCATTCTTCCTGACAGCGGTCTGAATGTTTTCACTCACATTTATCAAGATGACATCGTGCGCACCGTGGCCATGAACTTGATGAACGAATCATCTTTTGGCCAAGCCTACAATCTGGCTCAGGCTGAGATTTTGACTTTGAGAGCTTTTATCCTGAAAGCCGCTGAAGCGCTAAACAAAAAAGTTGAGCTCGTGGATATTCCCTCTGTTGTCTTGGAGAGGGCGGGCTTGGGGACAGTCTTCTCGCCTTTTTTCACCAGGAGGCCATTTGTTCTCGACACTCAGAAGGCAAGAAGAGATTTGAATTTTCTTTCGACTCCGTTCGAGATCTGGATAAGAAAGACGGTCAACTGGTCCGTGAAGGATTATAAAGGCGGGACGCCGGACAACTACCGGATGAGAGCGAGAGAGATAGAAATCGTCGAGGATTACAAGAAGGC
>CAZGMN010000076.1:0-13020 GCA_964526905.1 uncultured Eubacteriales bacterium | reverse complement strand
CGCTGATTCTGTTGGATACATGAACCTTGCTCTTGCCTATTTTTATGCCAGAGAGATGGCCAAGGCGGCGGAAGTGGGACGCCATGCCGTAGAGCTCTATCCAAAAGATGTTACCAAAAGATACAATCTGGTCTGGTACTTAATCGGCGCTGGAGATTTTGAAATAGCAGAAGAAGAAGTCCGTAAGGTAATCCAGCTCGATCCTGATTACAATGAAACCTATGTCTGCAAGGCACTCATTGAGATTAATCAAGGCCGGAGGGATCAAGCGGCGGAAACTTACAGACAGCTCGAGGCTCGTGGCTCCTATGGAGCAGCTTTAGCAACTACTGGAATGGCTGACCTCGCTGCATATGAGGGACGCATATCAGATGCAGTAACGATTCTCCGAAAAGGAGTCGGATTCGACCTTAAAAACGAGCAGCCTTTCATAGCGGCTGACAAGTACATCGCCCTCTCCCAAATGTATATGCTCCAAGGGAAAAAAGACCTTGCCGTTGAAGCCGCCAATAACGCTCTGAATACTTTTCGAAGAGAAGAATTCATGTTCTCGGCTGCAGAAATATACGTGCAGAACGATCTGGTGGACAAAGCCCGCAATCTGGCGGCAGAGCTGAGTAAGAAGGTTCAACCCGATCACCGGGTCTATGCCAAATTGATCGGAGGCGAATTGAGCATGGCAAGAGGGGATTTGCCGGGTGCTATCCAGATCTTCCTTGAAGCACAAGCCATAGCAGACACATGGTATGGCCGTTATCTTCTGGGACGCGCCTATCTTGAAGCGGGGTATTTTTCTGAGGCCGACTCAGAATTTGAACTGTGTCTGAAGCGCCGTGGAGAAGCCACTTCGGTTCATTTTAATGATCTCCCCACTTGCCGCTATCTGCCTCCTGTCTATTACTATCTCGGCAGGGCTCAGGAAGGGCTGAAGAGTCCTGCTGCTAAAGGTTCCTTCGAGACCTTCCTTCTTATCAAAGAGAAGGGTGAGGCGGATTGGATGGTCGAAGACGCCCGCCGCCGCCTTAAGAATCTCTGATTTTTAATTATTTTTTATCTTTTCTTGAATTTCTGTACGCGGTTATTGTCGCTATCTGCCACATAGACATAGCCAGAACTATCTACTGCTATTCCAGCCGGAACATGAAACTGACCATTTCCGCTCCCGTCACTTCCCCATTTAGTTATAAAATCTCCACTCGAGCTGAATTTCTGGATACGGTGGTTAACTGTATCAGCCACGTAGATATACCCGGAACTGTCGACGGCTATTCCCTCTGGAGTACAAAGCTGACCATTTCCACTCCCATACCTTCCTATTCTTCCGCTACCTGGATCATGCCATCCTGTATAACCTAAATCGTCGAGTCCCCACCAACCAAGGAAAATCCCGCTCGAAGTGAACTTCTGGATACGGTGGTTATTTGCATCTGCCACATAGACATACCCGTAGCTATCGACTGCTATACCATAATGAAGATTAAACTGACCATCTCCGCTCCCTTGACTTGCCCATTTAGTTATAAAAACCCCGCTTGAGTTGAACTTCTGGATACGGTAGTTAAGGGTATCTGCCACATAGAAATTTCCGGAACTGTCGACAGCTATCCCAGTTGGAAAATAAAACTGACCATCTCCTGTCCCATATGTTCCCCACTTGGCCACAAAAGTCCCGTTTGAGTTGAATTTCTGGATGCGGTTGTTATTTGAATCTGCCACATAGACATTTCCAGAACTATCGACCGCTATATGATATGGAGCTCTAAATTGACCATTTCCGCTCCCTTCAGTTCCCCATTTAGCAAAACCTTAGCAGAATCCCCCGCGGCTTGCCGCGTGGGATGAATGCATACCTTTCCGAGGGGATTATAAGGGGGACCGGAAAGTCCCCCTTATCCGCATAGGTCCTTGCTCGAGATTGTGATATATATAGGGCGTGGGCATAAAGCGGACGAGTCATTCGGTCTACGACACGAGTTACCATTTGGTCTGGTGTCCAAAGTACAGGAAGAATATCTTTGAGCGGGAGGAGGTTCGGGAACGAGCGAAACAACTGATTAAGGAGATATGTGAGGACTATGGATTTGAGGTTATGGAGTTGGAAGTTGTGGAGGAACATGTGCATATTTTGATATCGTTTCCTCCGACCAAGTCGATAGGCGAGGTAGTCCGAATCATCAAGAGCAAGAGTGCGATAGGTTTGTTTCGCGAGTTCCCGGGATTGAAAAGGAGATTGTGGGCGGGGGAGCTGTGGCATGATGGATATTTCGTGTGGACAGTCGGAGAGCGAATGACTCGGGAAATTATCGAGAGGTACATTGCGCATCATGGCGATCTAGAGCAAGGGCCTGCGCAGCTTGAATTCAAGCTGCGCTGAAGATGCCCCGCGGCTTGCCGCGGGGAGCTTCACTTTTTCAGAATAATAAGATATTCAGAAGCAGGGCGAAATGCAGGAGACTTTGAGTATTCAGCTTCCTGATTATCTGGTCATCCTTGCTTATTTTGCGGTGGTCGTCTCAGTCGGCCTTTATTTTGCCCGCTACATCAGGCAATCCAAGGATTATTTTGCTGCGGGAAACATCATGCCCTGGTGGCTGGCCGGGACATCTTTCTATAAAGCCTCATTCAGCGCCCTGCTTTTCGTGATTTACAACGAAATCGCCTACAAATACGGAATCGTGGCCATCGTCATCCTCTGGGTTTCGCCGCTCTGCGTTCTTTTAGGAGGATACTTTACTGCTCACCTCTGGCGCCGGGCGAGAGTCGTTACGCCCTTGGGATTCATGGAGCGGCGCTACAGTAAGACCGTCCACCAGGTTTTTGTCTGGACCGGACTGCCGCTGAGGATGTTCGACAACGGCTTGAAGATTCTTTCAACTTCGATCATCTTTGCCGTCGCCCTCAGCAGCCTGGGAATAAACATCGTCCATTTCATGGTCATCATCGGCATCATCATGATTCTCTATTCGTTCTTGGGTGGGCAGATGGCGGTGGTGGTCATCGATTTTGTCAATATCTCAATCCTGGCTGTGGCCACAATTTCGCTTTTTATTTTGACGCTGGGCAAGGTGGGAAACATAAGCGAGCTTATCAAAAAATCTCCACCTGGATTTTTGAACCCTGCTCCAGAGCCGTATGGCTGGTCTTACTTAGTTTTTACCGTGTTTATCGTTACTTTCCTCACCTATAACGCCAGCTGGGCCCTTGTCCAGAAATACAACACCCTTAGGAGCGAAAAAGAAACGAGAAAGATGATCTGGTGGATTGCCTTTTTGATGTTCATCATGCCTCCCATCTTTTTTTTCCCAGGCCTTGCGGCTCGAGTTTTGATCCCAGGGATCGAGAATGCCAAGGAAGTCTATGCCATCGTCTGCATGAGAATCTTGCCTATGGGCCTGATGGGCTTTATTCTAGCCTCGGTTATCAGCTCGACGATGTCAACCCTCGGCTCAGAGTTCAACACTCTTTCCGGAGTCCTGACTCGAGATTTCTACAAGAGAAAAATCAAGCCCAAGCTCTCGGAAAAAGAAGAAGTCTTCATGGGAAGGTTTTTTACCATCGTCATCGGAGCCGTGATTGTTATGTTTGCCATTTTGTTCAATGCCTTAAAAGGATTCAACCTGATGGACATCATGTTTCGCGTCTTCAGCGCTTTTGGACCGGCGATTATGATTCCTCTTGTTTTCGGCCTGCTGTTCAAGAAATTCAATGCCAGAGGAACACTCTGGGGTGTTATCTGCGGCTCTGTCATCGGCGTTGTTTTGGTCTTAACGAATTTCTTTCTTATCCCGATTTATGCTGACCAGATGAAAGCCAATCCGAGACTTGATTTCTGGCTTCGCAGCGGCTGGAACTCAGCGGCCACTGTCTTGAGCGTGGCTGCCACCATTATCGGTATGTGGCTGGGAACCGTGACTAAGCCCACGCCGAAAGAGGAGGAGGAGCGTGCGAAAGAATTTTTTGCAGACCTTCAGAAGCCGTTCTTGTTTGAGGAAAAAGAGAAAAAAGCCCTCTCTCCTTTCAAGCTCATCGGCTTCATGCTCATGGTCTTCGGCCTCTTGATCGCAGCTCTATCTGTCTTTATTCTTCTTTATTCCAAGAATTCCCAGGTTTTCAGGATTGATTTCCGCGTTGCCTTGGTTTTAGTTATCCTTGGTGCTCTGATGCGCTTTGGGAAAAAAGAAAAGGCTGTTTGAGTCAATCGAGAGCCTTCTTTTATAGTTTTCTTTTTGTTGACATTTAAAGGGGGGATGGGGAGAGGGAACTCCTGTCCTAAAAATCCTATTGACAACTTGGAGATAATTATGCAATCTTATTGTGTAATAAAATTGCGTATACGAGAGGCACCAAAATGAGAATAAATGCGGTTCTAACAGACGACCTGATTAAAGAGATTGATGCTGTCGCCAGGGAGCAAAAAAAAAGCAGGAGCAAATTTATTAGGGAAGCGTCGGAGCGTTACCTTGCTGAATATAAAAGGGAAAAAGAAGAAGAGATGCGCCTGAAGAAATTTGCGAACGCCGCTCGAATACAAGATAAGCTTCGGAAAAAAGGAAAAGCCTGGGATGGAGTCGCCGAAATTCGAAAGTGGAGAGAAAAAGTAGGGTGAAAACGCTCGTTATCGACACATCAGTAGCCGTTAAATGGTTCAGCCAGGAAAAAGATACGGGTTCCGCCCTTTTAGTCCGCGATGCCATGTTCACAAAAAAAGTTCAAGCGCAGGCTCCTGACCTTCTCCTTTACGAACTCGCTAATGCGCTGCGTTACCGGCCTGGCTACGTGTATAAAGATGTCAAACTCGCCGTTCAATCTGTCCACGACATGGGAATCCAATTTGTCGCGCCCAGTGGAACCCTTATTGAACATGCGGTCAAGCTTGCTTTTCAATACGATATCACTGTCTACGATGGCTGCTTTCTTGCCTTGGGCCTAATCACCAACGCACCCCTCTTGAGCGCTGACAAAAGGCTCATCAATAGAGCAAAGGGCTTCTCTCGCTTAATCTATCTCTCTCAATTCCAGCCGTGAAAGATACTAATTTTTAATTCTTTTAACACAAATTTATTTTAATCCGCTCAGGCTTTCTGGTGTTGAGCGACTTGTGGATGGCTTGGAGGATGGCTGTGTTTCGGACTCCGTCGCGGGCATTGACGTGGGGCTTGGTGTTGCTTTCGATGGCATATAAAAAAGCCCGGACACAGGCCGGATAAGCTCCCTGCCATTCGTCAAAGACTTTATAGTTCAGAAAAGTCCTGGGGCAGACAAACTTGTTTTCGACCATGGCGTCGATGGCTTCTGCCTGCCTGTCGATGTGGGTTGTCCCTTTAGTTCCGACAAGCTCCATGTAGGAATCAGGCATATAGGGGCTTGAGTTAGGATAAATCCAGACGGCCTCGAAGGTCGCAAATTTTCCTCCTTCAAAGCTGACTAAAGCCTGAATTCCGTCGTAGGTATCAAATCCTTTTTCGGCCAAAACCTTTTTTATCCCCTTGGCGTAGGCTTCAACAGGGTCGGCGTCGAACCACCAGTTGACTAAATCGATATCATGAGTGGAAAGGAACCAGGCGGGTGTTGTCCTGCTCGACCATTTTCCAATCATCTCTGTCGGCACATAAAGAGGATTGTTCTTCCGGGCATAGGCAATGATCGGCTCGCCCAGTTCGCCGTTGAGGACCATTTCTTTTATCTTGTGATAGGGCGAAAGCCAGCGGTGGTTGAAGTCAATCTGAAGTTTCTTCTTTGTCTTCTGCACAACCCTGTAGATTTCTTCAGCCTCTTCCTGGCTTGTTGTCAGGGGTTTTTCGACAAAGACATGGCAGCCGGCATTCAGAGAATCGACAACAGGCTGCTTATGATAATTATCAGGAGTGGCGACAGCTACGGCATCCAGCTTCTCTTTCTCCAGCATTTCCTTGTAATTTGTATAGAGGGCGGAGACACCGAATTCTCTCCCGCTCTTTTCCAGCCTTTCCCTGTCCAAATCGGCAAGCGCTGCTATCTTAGCATTAGGAAGCAGTTTCAGGACTCTTGCCACCGAATTTCCCATGATGCCGGTGCCGATAATTCCAAAGCTGATAGACATCTTTCACCTCCTAAAGGAGATAGAGAATCTCAAGATTTCAGAATTGAATATTTTCTGATTTTCTGAGCTCTTATCGCTCTGTTTATGACCATGATTTATTATCAAGGCATTAATAAAAAGGTCATCGCCAGGATGAGCCGAAGCTGCAAGCGGAACGAGGAGCGAAGCGAAGAAGTTCTGCTTTTTGCGTCTTTGAAATTTTAAAATATTCATTTAAGGAATTCAGGGAATAAATATTCCCTTGATTCCTTTTTTGTTTTCTAAGTCAGCAAAAAACTCCTGCCATTTTTCCAACCCTCCGATATGAGTGATCAGAGGCTTGACTTCGATTTTGTTGCTGTTAATCAGGTCTATGGCTTTATCCCATGAGGTGTGGGAGGTCGAAAGATTGAAGACAAATTCTGCGACCTTGAACATTCCTGAATCGTAGGGAAATTTGATCGTCTCTTTTCCGGTCAAGCCTATGGCTGTGATCCTTCCCAGCTTTCTAACAAGCTGAAAAGCCGAAGCGATTCCATCCTCTGCGCCGCTTGCCTCAACCACCAGGTCTGCTCCTCTTTTGTCGCTCAAATCCATGATAAAAGAAACAGCGTTTTCTTTGTCAGCATTCAAAACATGGTCGATGGAACCGATTTTTCTTGCCGCTCGAAGACGGAGTTCTTCATCCCAATCCTTGCCGATGATGACCACTTTCTGAGCGCCTCCAGCCTTGGAAGCCATGGCCGCCAGAAGTCCGATGGAGCCGGGCCCGATGACCGCGACGATATCAGCTGTCTTCAGTTTCCCCCTCTCCAGAACATGATGGACAACGTTGGCCGTGGGCTCGACCAGTGCTGCTTCTTCAAAAGGCAGGCTTTCCGGAATTCTATGGAGAAGCTCGGGCTCCGGGAATTTCATGTACTTAGCAAAGCAGCCGTCGATTCCCCAGCCTGGTGAGCGTTTCTCAGGACAAATCTGTCTGTTTCCTGTCTTGCAGAGCCAGCACTTTCCGCAGGCCAGAGTGTGAGGTTCGCCGACAACTCTATCACCCATCTCCCAGCCTTTGACTTTTTTCCCTTTTTCGGCAATGACTCCTGCGAATTCATGGCCGAGAATCACTGGGGGCCAGTAGGGAAACCGGTCATGGTAGATGTGGAGGTCAGAGCCGCAAATTCCGGCTGCTTTTATCTCGATGAGAACCTCCTTTTCTTCAACCTTGGGAACCGGAACCTCTCTCAGCTTGACAAGCCCTTTCCCCTTGCCGGTCTTGACCAGAGCCAGCATACTCTTTTCAGTCACGGGCTAATCCACTCCATTTATCGATAAAATAAATCAAAGCCAATGCTGCCTTCTCGATATCATCGATATCGATATGCTCATCCTCGGCATGGGCAGAGGCGATTGAGCCTGCTCCAAAGACGATGGTCGGGATTTTCGCCTGCTCCGAATATCTCCAGGCATCGCAGGAAGCATTCATGAACTCAGGCTTTGACTTGATTCCTGCTTCTCGAGCGGCTTCGAGCATTTTCTGGACAAGAGGGTGGTTTTTTCGAAGAAAAGAAGGGTCATTATTCAGCATGTTGAATTTTATCTCTGCCGAAAATTTGCTTATAGCTTTTCTCAATTCCTTTTGGACTTCTTTCCTTCTAAGCGGAGGCAGGAATCCGAAAACTCCTTTCAAGACAGCCTCTGAAGGAGTGGCTGCCGGCCAGTTTCCAGAGTGGAGCATGCCAAACGTGCAGGGCATGGGATTGGGATGATGAGCCACTTCCTTGACTTTTCTTCTTGAAACGCCGAGGAGTCTTTCCTGAACGCCTTCGATAGCTCGCATGACTCTTATAGCTTCTTTCAAGGCACTCTTGGTGGAAGAAGGACTTCCGCTGTGCCCGGATTTTCCTTTGGTTGTAACCTCAAACCAGACAGCTCCCCTGACCAGATGGACAACCTGAAGGTCGGTCGGCTCCACGACGACAGCAACGTCAGCCTCAAGCCCATTTTTCAGGGCAAGGAGCGTTCCATTCCCTCCGCATTCTTCTTCAACGACGAAATCGATGATGACCTCACCGAGCGGGCTCAATTTGAGGTCATGAAGGCTTTTCAGCATCAGCCATAATGCGGCAATCTGTCCTTTGCAGTCACAGGCTCCCCTTCCGAAGACTTTGTTATTCCGAATCCGAGGAGAAAAGGCATGGTCCTGCCCAATCGAGGGCGGGACAACATCGAGATGCGAGTTGAAAGCAATCGTTTTCCCTTTTCCTTTCCCTTTGAGTATGGCTCTTAGATTGGCTGTGCCGGCGTAGCGATGACCTTTAATCTCGAAAGAGTAATCCAGGTCTTTCTTCAAAGATTCAGGAACAGCCATCAGAGCCGCCGAATCAACATACCGGCAAATTTCTTTTTTCAAGTAGCGGCTGATGTCTTTTTCATTTCCTCTTGTTGAGGGAAATCTTATCAATTCTTCGAGGATTTGAATGGCAGAATCGAGATTGGCCTCGACTGTTTTTATGAGATTACTTTTATTCATCAGTTACTCAAATTTAATTCTTTTTCTTTCAAAAAATCAACTGAAGAGGAAAGTTAATGCTCAGGCTGGGTAGCTCAAAAACACGCAGGCTTTATATTAAAAGATGAAAGCGAAGGCAAAGCGGCAAGAAAGCCGTGTGAAAGGCTGAGCGGGCATGGTTCCTCTCCTTCTGGAGAGGAGAGCGAAGCCTTGAACCGAGCCGCTTTTGACTCGCTGGGTCAAAAGCGGCGTGCTTTCGAGCCACTTTGCCTGAGCTATTCAAACGGTTTTTTCGCTACCCTGCCTGAGCATTTTTGGGAGGCGACCCTCAAAGAGCGAACTCTGGGGCTAAATCCTCAATGGCCGCTGCGGCTATTCCCCAAAACATCTATTCTCCAATTTTAAATTAAAAACATATTTGATATGATATTCGAGATTTCAGTGCCAAGATTATTTTTTGGATTTAATCTATGGATCTCATCCAAGACGAATCCAAAGAAGCGAGGCCTCTTTTCATTTCAAAGAGAAGGGAAATTCAATGAAAGCGAAAAAAGCCAGAAGGACAAAAGAATTTTTAAAAATTTCCCGGAAATATGAGCCGGCCTGCATGAGCTGGCAGGCGCCGGTTGTCTGGGACCATGCCCAGGGAGCTGAAATATGGGATGTTGACGGCAACCATTACATCGATTGGACTTCCGGAGTATTGGTGACCAATGTCGGGCATGCTCATCCTCGGCTTGCCGAAGCCATCTCCAGACAGGCGAAGAGGCTGCTCAACACCTATGATTTTCCAACCCCGGAGCGCTTGAGTTTAGCCCGAAAGATTATCGGACTTATGCCTCCTCATCTTGATAAAGTATTTTTTGTCTCCACAGGTAGTGAAGCTACAGACGCCGCCTTGCGCCTGCTCAAAAGACATACTCAAAAATTTGAGGTCTTGGCTTTCTGGGGTGGCTTTCACGGCAGAAGCTTTGGGCCGATGAGCATCAGCGGGATTTCGAAAATTAAGAAAAGTTTCGGTCCTCTTGTCCCCGGCGCAATCTTTGCGCCCTATCCTTACTGTTACCGCTGCCCTTTTGCAAAAGAGTATCCTGACTGTGATCTTTTTTGCCTGGGTTATTTGGACAGAATCATTGAGGCCGAATCTTCAGGAAGCCTTGCCGGATTAATCGTCGAGCCTTATCAAGGGACTTCAGGATTCATTTTCCCTCCTGATGGCTATTTAAAGAAGCTGGAAAAATGGGCTGTTCAAAGAAAGCTGCTAATTATCCTCGACGAGGTGCAGTCATCTTTTGGAAGAACAGGGAAGATGTGGGCCCTGGAGCATGAGAAGCTCGAGCCGGATGTCCTCTGCTTGGGAAAGGGAATTGGGAGCGGTGTTCCGATGGCTGCGGTCGTGACCCGAGCGAAAATCATCTCATCCCTTAAAACGGGTGAGATGTCCTCGACAACAGGCGGGAATCCTTTAAGCTGTGCAGCAGCGCTGGCTGTCCTGGAGATAATGGAGAAGGAGAAACTCGTTGACAAAGCAGCCAAGAATGGAGAATACCTAAAAAAGAAGCTGGATCGCCTGAAAGAAAAATACAGGATAATCGGCGATATTCGCGGCAAAGGATTGGTTTACGGCATTGAGTTTGTGGCTGACAAAAAGACGAAGAAGCCTGCTCCTGGAGTGGCGAAAGAGGTCGTCTTAAAATGCGTGGCCAAAGGCCTGATGGTCGGGAAATTAGGGATTTATGGCAATGTGATGCGTGTTGCGCCTCCTCTTATCATCAGCCCGGAGCTCATCGACAAGTCTGTTTCCATTCTGGAAAGGGTCTTGTCTGAGCTTTGATTGCCCAAAACATCTGCCTGCTTGAGTATTTCTTTCTTAAATTCCTTCACTCAGGATTTTCTTGATTCTCGCTGTCTGCTCTGGCTGTAAAAGAATTTTGCCGGCTTTCGAATTTTCCAGGAGCTGTTTGGGATTGGAACAAGCGGCGATCACAGGCCCCATGCCTGGGAGCTGAAGCATATAAGCGATAACCAGCTGAGTCAAAGTTAAGCTCCATTCATGAGCCGCTTGGCAGAGTTGGTTCAATTTCTTCAGCACAGGCTCTGTCAATTCCTTCTCGAGCAGGTTCTCATCGACAAGCCTGTCTCCGGGGCCGACTTTGGACCTATCGAGATACCTTTCTGTCAACAGCCCTCCGCGCAGCGGACTCCAGGCGATGAAGGATAGCTCATTCTCAGCACAGTAGCTCAATACTCCTTTTCGTGCCGGGTCTTCGCCGCAGAGAATATCAAACTGGTTCTGCACCGATTGAATTCTGGACCGCTTAAAGCTAACAGATAAAGCTGAATATTTAGCGATTTGTTCTAAGCTGTGATTGGAAACCCCGAAGTAGCGGACCAAATCAAGAGAGATGAGGTCTTCGATGGCCATCAAGCTTTCTTCAACTGGCGTCGTCTCATCGAACCAGTGAAACTGCATGATTTCAATCCGGTCAGTGTGGAGTCTTTCCAGGCAGGCATAGGTCGCCTCCATGATGTTTACCCTTGAAAGCCTGGAGTAATTCGGAGTCAGCCCGTCCATCTGGCCATAGACTTTTGTTGCCAGCTCCACATTCCGGCGCTGGTCAGGATTCGACCGAAACCAGCGGCCGATGATTCGCTCGGAATTGCCGCTGGACTCATTGTAACGGTTGGCAGTGTCCCAGAAGGTCACTCCTTCCTCTATGGCTTTATCCAAAATTTTGAAGGCTGTCTTCTCGCTGACACGGGAGTTGTCGCCTGTTTCTGGCAGCCCGAATTTCCATGTTCCGAGGCCAACATTCGAGACTCTAAGGCCTGTCTTCCCGTAGCGGCGGTAGGGCATATCGTTAAATTTATCCAAGGTGAAAGGAAGATGATAGAGCTTGGGGTTTGGCTTTAACCGGTCAACTTCTTGTCTCTTTTTTGGCATCTGTTCCTCCTTTCCAAGATATTGAAAATCTTATTGGAAGCGATGCTGTTTCCACGCCATTATCCAATAACAGAATTGAAAATGCCAATGCTTAAAGAGAATCTTTTTTCTGCAGAAGAAGCATTGTTGGAGGTCAAGCTTGGCGTCTCGAAGACATGCCGCTCTCGAACCACTCTGCCTGAGCCTTTCACATTTCTTCTCAACGCCCAGCCTGATGCTTAATAAAGGTTTCCATCACCGAAAAGAAGGCAATCTTGCATTTTTACCAGCTTGAAGTATGGCCATCTCTGTGATAAAAGCTATAGAAGTTTAAAAACTCATTCTCTAAAAGGAAGGACTCTATGAAAAAATATTTAACCTTTTTTCTTGCCTTAGTCCTGGTCTTCTCCATTGGCCAGAATTGCCGAAGGCAGCCAGGCCGTGATTCCTATGCGGCGCTGCTTGCGGAATTCGAGAATCCGCCCTCTGAATTTCGAAGTGCACCCCTCTGGGTCTGGAATGACAGAATCACCAGGGAGCAGATTGAGACACAGCTTTCGGATTTCAAAGCCCACGGCATAGGCGGAGTCTTTATCCACCCCCGCCCTGGGTTGATCACGCCTTATCTTTCTGAAGAATGGCTTGATTTGTGCCGTTATGCTGTCGAAAAAGGAAAGAGCCTGGAAATGAAGGTCTGGCTCTATGATGAGAACTCCTATCCTTCTGGCTTTGCTGGAGGGCATGTGCCGGCCGAGATGCCTGAGGCAGCAGGCAAAGGATTGCAGATGACAAAAAAGGAGAAGCTCGAACTCCCCTCTGATTCTTCGCCCTTTCTTGTCCTGAGAAAAACGGCTTCGGGTTTCGAAGATATCACCCAGCAGGCTCGAACCCAGTCCTTTCCAGAAGGCCAATTCTATGTTTTCAAGTTGAAGCAGAGGGAGCCTTCGCCCTGGTATGGAGGTTTTACTTATGTCGACCTGATGCGCAGGGACGTGACTGAGAAATTTCTGGACGTTACCCTTAACGCTTACAAGAAGGCAATCGGCGATGAGTTCGGCGCAACTGTTCCAGGCTCATTCCAGGATGAAGCCAATATTCTCCCTGTGGGGGGCGAATACACCATAAACTTCACGCCGTTGCTCTTTGATAAGTTTCAAGCGAAGTGGGGATACGACCTGAAGCTCAATCTGCCCTTGCTTTTCGAGGAAATTGGCGACTGGATGAAGGTCAGACACAACTTTTATGCAACCCTGCTCGACCTTTTCATCGAGAACTGGGCTAGGCCCTATTATGATTACTGCACAACGAATAAGCTTGCTTTGACCGGCCACTACTGGGAGCATGAATGGCCTATTCCTCATCTTTCCCCAGATAACATGGCCATGGCTGCTTATGCCCACATGCCTGGAATTGACTGCTTGATGAATGACTGGAGCCAAGGTCCCCATGCTCAGTTTGGAAACGCCAGGGCAGTCAAGGAGATTCGCAGCGCGGCCAATCAGTTGGGAAGACTGCGCACAATGTCCGAGACCTACG
>CAZGMN010000075.1:10622-13053 GCA_964526905.1 uncultured Eubacteriales bacterium | reverse complement strand
CGAGATAATAGGGAGCACGGGCGTCAGAAGGATTGAGCTTCTGAGCTGCGCGCAGCGCTGCCACGGATTCCAATTGGAATGGAAAGCAATAATAAGGCGGCATCCCAGAGGCAAGCTTATAATATTTTAAGGCTTCTGCTTCGTTTCCCTTTTCCTGCTTGAAATATCCTAAATAATAGTAAAGCAGAGGATAAGTCGAATCCCATTTCTTTCCGGAATCAACAAGCCTGAGAAGAACATCTGATGCCTCATCGAGCAAGCCACAAATGCTGTAATCAGAAGCAAGCTCGAGATAAGATTGGGCATAATCCCTCATTTTGATTTTTAAGGCGTTCTTAAATTTAAGCGCCTCATCTTTCATCCCGCTCGCCGATTTTGCAAGATAGAGCTCATTCCCGGCCCAGAAGTCAAGAGGGTCGAAGGCCAGAGCTTCGCCGGCGATTTTTTCTGCTTCTTCAAAGCGTCCGAGCTTCCTCAGCGCCGCTGCCTTAAAATTCAAGGCTTTTGTGTTCAAGCTGTTCAGCGAAAGCGAACGATCAACAAAATCTAATGCTCTTGAAAAATCTCCTCTCTCACAGGCAAGCTCTGCCAGAGAATAATAAGCTGCCGCAGCCCAGGCCTGGCTCCAGGTGGCTTTGTAGAAAGCATCGTAGGCTGCATCATTCTTTCCCTGAGCCCTCAAAGCAGCGCCCAAGTAGTAATAAGCTTCGCCATCTTTGGGGCTTGTATAATTTTTAGTCAACCGGCTGAGAGCGCGATTCAGATTTTTCTCTGCTTCTTCGAACATTCCCCTTTCCAGATAAAGACGAGCAACAGCAGTGTTGACCCTGGAATCAGACGGGTCTCTACGCAGCGCTTCCTCATAATAAGGGTAAGGCTCAAGAGCAGGATTATGAAACTGCTCCAGGCGCAGGCCTGCCAGATAAAGTTCCTCGACTGTCTTTATTTCTTGAGGAGGGGGCGGAGGCTTGACCGTTTCGGACATCGATGCTCCTTTCTTTTTTGGAGGAGTGTAGCTGATCAACGTCTCGCCTTTTGAAGAAAGAAGAAGGAGGCGAAGGCTTTCCTCATTTATGCCTCGAGGAAGCTCGATTTCCTTGGAGAAAGGCCTGTCAGGGGAAATGTCTGCCGTCTGTTCAAAGATTTTTCTTTCTCCTTCAAGGAGAATTGCCTTTGCTCCTTTGCGCTCAGAGGTTGTGTTGAATCCAATCCTGGCTTTCAAGGAATTGATTTCGAGGTTACAGGCGGCCTCGAGATTGGCCGCCTTGACTCCGCCAATCATTCTTAGCGGATACCAGCACTGCTTGAAGGTCCTTGCTTCATAGGGCTGGAGCCAGCTGTAGTCAGGCTGGTTATCTGAAAAAGCTCCAACCATGAGTTCGATATAAGGGCCGTCGGTTTCGGTCAAAATCTTTTCCCAAGTCTTGCCCTGGCTGCCAGTGCCCCATGTCCAGAACTTTTTGCCCGGGACGAGATGATGGTCTGCAACATGGACAACGCCTGCTTCCTTTCCATGGTCGTAGCCTGCCAGAAAGTCCTCTTCGCAGTTCCAGGCAAAAAAAGAAGTCGGAGAGGGGTGATTCTTGTACCAGCTGACATCAACGCCCTTGGTGTAATCCACACCGTTAAAAATTTCGTGCGAGATGGGCCAATGGGAAAATTGATTCTTGCCGTGGAAGGTGGCAAATTCTGTGCTCGGAGGAAAGATGACCTGGTAATTGTCATTGGCCTGGACAGCAACATTTGCCCAGCAGAGGAAAGAATGAGCAAAGGGCGTTCTGTTGAAAATCTTGACCCTGGCTTCGAGATAAGAGCGGTCCGGATAGAGGGTCAGGCCAACAACCCATTTCATCCGGTGCCTGAGCTCTATTTCGCCGACCCAGACGGTCTTGCTGCCGTCAGGATTTTCGCTGATGGTGTAATCGATATTCATATATCCTGAGGCGCGGTGATGGTGGGGAAAATTCCACTCCACGCCTCCTGATATCCAGGCTCCGAGCATCCCGATCAAGGCCGGTTTGATGACATGCTGATGGTAGAAGAAATCATAATTGTTTGTCTTATCCAGGGCAGAGAAAATCCTGCCTCCTATCTCCGGCAGAACACAGATTTTCAGATAATCGTTTTCAAGATAAAGTGCTTTGTAGGTCTTCGTCTCCCTGATGTCTGTCAGCTTATCCAGGAGCGGATAAGGATAGACAGGGCCTTTTGCTCCCTGGTAAGCCCTGCCGGCATAGAAAATCGGATTTAAGTCGGGCTTCCCTATTCTGTAGGTCGGAATGGCCAGCGGTCCTTCCCAGACCTTGATTGATTTATCACCGCAAAATGAAAAAGATGCGAGGCTAAAGAGGCTAATGAAAATAATCACAACTGGCAAAAGTCTTATTAAAGAATATCTTTTTCGAAGCATAAGGAACCTCCTCCAATGGGC
>CAZGMN010000075.1:0-10522 GCA_964526905.1 uncultured Eubacteriales bacterium | reverse complement strand
AAAGTCTTATTAAAGAATATCTTTTTCGAAGCATAAGGAACCTCCTCCAATGGGCGTTGCCTGAGCTGCAACGAATAACAAAGTTTGGGCAAGAATATAAAAAATGGTATAAGGCCGAAAAACGAAAGAAAAACGGAATTTCATGGGAAGTCAAATTCAGGCTTTCATTTTATTTTTTTATCTCAACTTCATCAATAGCAAAAAGCTGACAGGCTCTTTTTTGAAAAAGTAGCCTGTCCCCTTTTTTCCCTTTTTCCTTTTTTAAAGGAACCTTTTGTATTAGAATCTCGTATTAAATTATTGAAACATAGAATCTTTTTATTATCAGCGAGAATGCTGATGGAGCAATTCAATCCTTTCGAAAGGTGAAAAAAATGAAAAACTCAACCTGTAAAATTTACACCATCATACTTTTTTTAGCTTTCCTGACTTTTCTCGCCGCAACCCCAGCGTTTTGTGGCGTTGAAGACACTGTCAAAAAATCATTCAAGGTCGAAGCTGGAGGGAACCTCATCCTAGAATCTGACATTGGCTCAGTCGAGGTTCAAACTGGTGAAGATAATGTGCTTGAAGCTGAGGTCATACGCAGGGTTCGTACTTCAATTTCTGGAAAAGCAAAAAGGATAATGGAAGATTTTAAGCTTGACTTTCGCCAGGAAGGAAACACTATTTATATCACCGGAGAGTATGAAAAGGACGGCTTCCAGAGATTCTGGGATGAGCTTTTCGGGAGAAACCTCCAGGTCAAATATCTCGTTTCCGTTCCGGCAAAGTTCAATCTTGATTTAAAGACAAGCGGCGGCAGTATTTCCATTGAAAGTGTCGAAGGCCAAATCCAGAGCAGAACTTCAGGCGGAAGTTTGCATTTTGACAGGGTTAAAGGACCAATCTTGGCAAAAACCTCAGGCGGAAGCATCAAGCTCTCAAGCGGCGTTGGCAAAGCCGAGCTGAGGACTTCTGGAGGAAGTATCACAATCGGCGATGTAGAAGGCGACATCATCGCCAATACTTCAGGAGGGAGCATCAGGATCGGCAGGGCAAAGGGCGAAGTTGATGCCTCGACTTCTGGCGGAAGCATAAGAGTGGAAGAGGTGACAGGAGCCATCAAGGCCAGGACTTCAGGAGGCAGTATCACGGCAAGTATCTCCGGCCAGCCTTCATCCGATAGCCGGCTAACAACTTCAGGCGGAGGCGTTACTCTCTACCTTACAGAAGATATCAAGGCGGAGGTGGATGCCCACACCAGCGGAGGAAGTGTCCATACCGACTTTCCAGTGACAATACAGGGAGAGGTAAGCAGAACGTCATTGAGGGCAAAGATAAACGGCGGCGGCCCGGAATTATATTTGCGGACTTCCGGAGGAAGCATCTATCTCAGAAAAATGTAGTAATTCAGCGATAACTTTCTTTTTCTCACCTTAAAGAATTTGAAAAACCGATTTTCAACTTTTTTTCAATTTCTCTGATTCTCATCGACTAAATAATTGAATACGCTGGCTGGAGAGGATCCTCACCTTCCCCTTTCTTTCCAAACCTTGGCACCTCGCAGCCGGCGTTTTTTTTATTTCCTGCCTTAGATTTTCACAAAAAATGAAAGCGAGGAGAATCAAATAGTTTTGACTCCAAACCTAGGCGGCGAATAAAGTTGGATTTATAAACATGCCGATTAGTGACATTAATATTTCCACTTGACTTTATATCTCTTGATGAACTGAAATCCTTCTCCATCCTCTTCAATTGAATAGAGCTTTTGTTTCTTCCATACCTGCAGGATGTCTTTGAGAGGAAGTTTCGCTATATATCTCCCCTCAGAATCAAAGACATCATTGTCAAATTTCCCTTCTCCAGCCTTTTCATAGGTATGGACAAAGATTCTTCCCTCATCATCTGCAGTCAGTGAATGGATAGCAGGAAAATATTTTGGAACGACTAATTTTCGGCCTTCAGGCACTTTTCTCACTCTCTGCTTCACATCCTCTTCTGTGACTTTCACAGGCTCATACTCTTTTGTGATCTTCTTGACCAGTTTCCCCTGGGCATTGAATACTTGAAGTTCAAACTCTTCTTTAAAAGAAATTATTACACTGTTATCCTTGGATAAGGCCCAGTTAATCTCAGGCTGAAAAAGCTCAAGAATTTGAGGATTAGGTCTCGGCTTGGGAATAGAAATAACGGTTTTAATATAATTTAAATTCTCATCATATAAGACAATCTCTTTACCTGATTTGTCGGGCTGATTGATATTGGTCATGGCTAAAATATGACCAATGGAATCTACCAAAATTGCAGTAGGGAAAATTTTGGTAGTCGATTGAGCTCTTATGAATTTGCCCTCCAGAGAATAATAGGTTAAGCAACGTATATAATCCTCGACTACGAGTTGATTGCCGCCTGTGATGAATATTTCATTTGGATTAGCTAACTCGCCAGGGCCCTCTCCTCTTTTCCCAATCGCTCTTAGATAGGCTCCGTTCTTATCAAAAACCTTTACCTGGCTCTCCCCTTGGTCCATAGCATATATATTTTCTTCGTCATCAACAGCCAAATACCACAAACGTGAAAAGAGATATTCTTGCTTCCCATTGCTTTTTCCAATACATAACTCCTCTTCCAGGCTGAAAACATCCTCTCCATAAATCGGTTTTTTCGGAGTCTTTACGGTCTTGACTCCATCCTTTTCATCGACCGATTCCTTCCATTCAATCTTCTGCCTTTCGCCTGCCGCAGAAACAATAAGAGCAAAAAGAAAAAGCATGATAAATATAAGCTTATTCTGGCCTATCACTCGTCCCTCCCTAAATATATGTCTTTTTATTATATTCTAAACTAAAAGAATTTGATTGAGAAATTCGGCACAATAAATTGCGCCGAAGACTCGTTATTATTATTGAAACAAAAAAAAGAGCTAAATTGCCGAATAAAGATAAGCTGGCGCGCCTGACAGGAGTCGAACCTGCGACCTACGGATCCGGAGTCCGCCGCTCTATCCACTGAGCTACAGGCGCGCCAAGAATTTATGGCCATATTATAACAAAATTCAAAATATTTCTTAGGAACTATTTTCCTGCCTGAATTGAATTTATTCTTTCTAGGGGATTATTTTTTCTCGACTTCTTTCGTTAACGGAGATACACTCCCTAAATATTCTCCAATTCCAAAGAAATTCGAGCTTCCGGGAGTAAAAACAAAGGGCTTTACCTTTTCTATATCAGGCAATTCCTTCTCTCCAAGCATGGCTTTGTCCACCTTGACATCCATGATTTCTCCTATGAACATGGTGTGCGACCCCAATTCAAGGGTCTGAACCAATTTACACTCGACAACGATTGGAAATTCTTTGATATAGGGAGCATCGACCAAGTCGCACTTAACGGGATTTAATCCACTGACTTTAAACTTGTCGACATCTCTGCCTGATACGCTGCCAAAATAGGCGGTCTCCTTGGCGAATTGCTCTGAAGGGATATTCACCGAAAAGGCTTTCCTTTCCATGATATTGCCAAAGGTATATGTTGCTTTCCGGATGGAAGTCATAACGCAGGGAGGCTTTGAACAGCATATCCCGACCCAGGCTGAGGTCATCACGTTTGGCTTCCCATTCTTGTCATATGATCCAATGACCCACACAGGAGCAGGAACAAGGGCTGTTTTGGCTCCTAAAGATAATTTCGTATTATCTTGATTTTCCTCGGGGCTATTTTTGAAGGGGTGATTCTCAAATGAGTTCATCAAAAATACCATGGCGATAATCCCGACGATGCCCAAATATCGATTCATAGTTAGCCTCCTCTTTATTTGATTCTCAAAGGATGAGTTTCTTTATATTGGAATCTGAAGCCAAGAACTTATGGCGATATGACAACAAAATCTTAAATTTTATTTTGGCGCTTAAGCTGTTATACTCTTGACCTTGATTTTATTGATATCCATCTCTCCCAGCCCCAGATTATAAGCATAACGAATGAAGAGGATATCACTCGCCTTCTTCCCGAACAGAGTCGCGCAGTAGGAGTCCATGGCAACCGGGTTGACGCCGACGATGACCTGCCCGATATCAAGAATCTTACCCGGGCCTTTGGGTCCATTAGATGCCAGAGCTTTTATGGCATCAGTGATGATAAGCGATGGCTTGATGAGCGTGCTGATGTCGGCTATCCCCTGGTGAAGCCCCATAGCTGTTCTGTGCACACCGCTCATGCTCCAATTGACCCCTATGAAATTCTTCATGCTGAATGTATAGCCTGTGGCATAATGGACTTTGGCTACGGGAATATTTATCAACACATCACAATCAAGAACACTCTTGAGTATATCGGCTTGCTTGAGGGACTTTGCCTGGGGCAATGTCATGTTTCTGTAAGCGCTCTTCAGGTGGCCGGAAAAAACTTTTGCTCCGGCTTTCTCGGCAGAGGCTTTGACTTGGCTTAAGCTGAAGCAGAGGCTGAATTCATCACAGGTATGCTCCCAAACCTCAACCTTGCCGGCGCCGGCGTCAAGGCAGAGCTTGACGATTGTCCTCACAAGCTCAGGATTTGTATTACAGGCTTGGGCAGGAGTTCTGGCCCAAGAGATGTTTGGCTTGAGGACGACATAATCTCCCTTTTTGACGAACTTTTCAATTCCGCCGAATGCGGCTAAAGCTGCTTGAACCAGCGCTGCTGGCTCGCCTTTCTCGGCAACAACAAGGTCAGCCTCTTCTCCCAAGATTTGATGAGAATCGGGCACAGCGGAAGGATTGCTGCTTTTGAGCGGTGCTGAAAATGATCGGGAAGCTCCTATCATTGCTCCGCCCAAGACTAAATTCTTTAGAAAACTTCTTCTTGTTATATCTTTCTTCATCTTTCGCTCGACTTGTCTTGATTATTCAAGGTCAGCCTGCTGACCCCTGCTTCTGTTCCAAACCAGATCGTGGAGCCGTCGATGGCTATGGCCTTGACCTGATTGCCTGCAAGTCCATCTTCAGAGGTAAGGGCCAGCCACTTTCCTCTTGCGATATTATAGCAGCTCACTCCGCCGTCACGAGCGACCCAGATATATCTGCCGTCATAGACCATGCCCTTAATCCACTTATCATCCAATCCGTCACCCGTCTTAATCTCTCTCCAGACTTTTTCTTCCTTGTTGAAGACGGCCAAAGAGCCGTAGGTTCCGCCAGCCCAAATGTTCATGCCTTCAACAATAACGGCTTGGATGGAATCTTCGGGCAGGCCATCATTCTTGGAATAGGATTTCCACGTCCTTGTCTTTTTATTGAGGACAGTGACCCCTGAAGCTGTGCCAAGCCAGACATCTTGAGAATCGATAGTCACCGAATTGAGATAAATATCGGGCAATTGTTGGGGGGAATTAAAGAATGAAAAGGTATTAGCTTTTTTTGAGTATCTTGCCAGGCCCTTTTGAGTGCTGAACCAGACAAAATCGGCATCAACGGCAATGGATGTTATATCATTACAGTAGACTCCATTGGGTAAGCCATAAACGGCCCATTGAGGAGAAGGATTTCTTATGAAACGGCTTATGCCATAATCGTCATCGTAGCCATAGAACGTCGTCCCAAACCAGATATCATTGTTCAGATCAACGACAACTGCTGTCACATGATTGTCCTCCAAGGTGTTTTCCCAATAGAGGCTTGACTTTGTTTTTTTAGACAAGGCTGGCTCCCACTTTGTGGTGTAAACCTTCCATTGTCCGCTTTCTCTGTCATAACAGGAGGCGCCTCCGGCATAGGTACCAAACCAGATATATTTGCCCTCGACTGCAATCGAAAGCACGGTATTGCTTGATAAGCCATTCTCAGTGGTAAGGTGTGACCAGCTGCCAGCGAGCCATTCCTTTTTTAAAATAGACTGTTCAGCACAGGCGTTAATTTTGAGTAAATGAACGCCCGCTATGGAAAAAATGAGAAGAGCTATTATTGTCAATACCCATTCTCTCGATATCTCAGGTTTATGAATCATCTTAGTCAAATTGATACAAATTAGCTTAAATTAATCCAGACGCATCAAATAAAATGCCATTATGAGTGAAACGAAGCAATCTCAAGGCCTTAGTTTATTCTATTTGAAAGATAAAAAATAGCCTCATTCAAGGTGGATTGTCAACATGTGCTCCTTAACTCCCTTTCCATTGACCTATCTTTGGAAATTGTGGAAAAATAAAATCATGATAAAAAAGACGATTACCTGGCTCTTTCTTCTTGTTCTTCAAATCTCCGTCTCTGGTCAGCCGCTGCCCAAACACGGCCTGCATTATGAAACACCTGCCCTGGTTTGGGATGAAGCCCTGCCTTTGGGCAACGGCCTGCTGGGAGCATTGGTCTGGGGCGATGGGAAGCCAATCAAGGTCTCTTTGGACCGGACAGACCTTTGGGACCTCCGACCTGTGCCAGAGTTTTATACAGAGGATTATAAATACAGAGTTATGCGTCAGTGGGTCAAGGAAAAACGCCTTTCTGAGCTGCAGCGAAAATACGAAGAGCCTTATCACAATCCAGGCCCGACAAAGATACCGGCCGGAAGGATTGAACTGAACCTTGCCGGGCAGCCGGTCTTTGTGCGAGCCGACCTTGACATCGCCACAGCCTCAGCCAGTCTGAAATTTGACAATGAGACGATTGTGCGGGTCTTCATTCATGCCAGGGAGCCTGTGGGGCTCATTCAAATCTATAAGGCTGAAGCTGTATCCCCTAAACTCGTTGTTCCTCCCTTTGGCGGACCCGTCAAAAGTTCAGGTGCAAAGTCTGCCATAGGCATGGAGCTCGGGCTTCTGGGATATGCGCCTCCGCAAAGAGCCTCTGGGGAAAATTGGACAGCCTATTCACAGAAGGGATGGCAGGATTCGAGCTTCGCCGTGGTGCTGATGTGGAAAAGGACAGGTCAAACCTGGCTGGCGTCATGGTCAATCGCCACCAACAAGGAAGGAGCCAACCCGGTAGAGGTCGCCAAAAAAAGATGCCGGAAAGCGCTCGCCGCTGGTTTTGAAAAATTATTCGAGGAGCATAAGGCCTGGTGGATTTCATTCTGGAACAAGAGCTCGATACGCATTCCGAATGAAACGCTCGAGCGGCAGTGGTATCTGGAGATGTATAAGTTTGGCTCAGCAGCCAGAATTGACGCTCCTCCCATCGCGCTCCAAGGTCCCTGGACGGCAGACGACGGCCTGATTCCGCCCTGGAAGGGAGATTACCATCATGATTTAAACACCGAACTGAGCTACTGGCCAGCTTACACCGGTAATCATCTCGAGGGCGAGGAAGGATACATCAACTGGCTTTGGAAGACCATGGCCAATGCCAGAGAATGGACAAATCGTTTTTTTGAGCTGCCCGGCCTGAATGTTCCGATGACAGCCGACCTGAATCAGCAGCAAATCGGAGGCTGGCATCAGTACACCCACTCAGCCACAACAGCTGGCTGGCTGGCTCACCATTTCTATCTTCACTGGCGCTACACGATGAACGAAGATTTCCTTCGGGAAAAAGCCTACCCTTGGCTGAAAGAGACTGCAATCTTCCTTGAAGCCGTTACCGAAAAAGAGCCTAACGGAAAACGCCTGCTGCCGCTGAGCTCGTCGCCAGAAATCAACGACAACCGTCTCGAGGCCTGGTTTCCGTCGATCACCAACTACGACCTGGCCTTGATACGTTTCACTTTTGAAAAGAGCACCGAATTGGCGGAGATTCTGGGGAAAGAGGATGAGGCCGCCCACTGGCGCAGCTTGCTTAGCGAAATGCCTGATTTCTCCCTTGACCCGCAGCTCAAATGCCTGCTCGTGGCCAAAAATTATCCCCTGCCCTTTTCGCACAGGCACTTTTCCCATCTGATGGCCATTCACCCCCTGGGGCTGATTCAATGGGAGAAGGGCGCTGAGCATCGAGAAATTATCAAATCATCTATGTCTGAATTAGAAAAGCTTGGCACAGAATGGTGGACAGGATACAGCTTCAGTTGGCTGGCGAGCCTTGCTGCCCGAGGCCGGGACGGTCAGAAGGCAGAAAAAGCCCTGGAGATATTCGCCACGGCCTTCTGCCTGAGAAACAGCTTCCACTGCAACGGAGACCAGAGCGGCAAAGGCTATTCAAAATTCAGTTACCGCCCCTTCACTCTGGAAGGAAACTTTGCGGCTGCGGCCGGGCTGAACGAAATGCTCTTACAGAGTTACAGCGGGACGATTCGAATCTTTCCCGCTATTCCTGACGGCTGGAAGGATGTCGCTTTTAAGACTTTGCGCGCTGAAGGGGCATTTCTCATCTCGGCCGAGCGGAAAGCCGGCCTTGTTGAAAAAATCGAAATTATCTCGGAAAAAGGAGGAATGTGTAAAATCGAAAATCCATTTATCGGAGCTGATTACCGATTTGAAGGAGCCCGTGCTGAGGATATTGCCTCAGTTGGCGATGAAATTACGATAAAGACCAGCCCCGGACAGAAGGTCGCCCTCTGCCGAACCCGCACTGAATAAGCAGCATTTTGCCTTGCGAATGGTTTATGTTTCTTGCTTTTCCAGGGTGCGATAGACATGCTCGGGAAGGAAAATTCTCTTTATCTCCACTCTGGAAAGGCCCGGGCTCAAAGTTCCTTTTATTTCAAGATATTTTCGCTTGCCTCTGGCAACGATTTTTTTCTCTAAGATATTTTTGCAGGGGATGAATCTCATATTGAGCAATATTCCTTCAGAGCCGAGATAAACATTCCACCTGGGAGTCAAGCTTAAAAGAATAATAAGAAATAGAAGCCGTTGATAGCCGCTGCTTGATTTTGGTGCTGAGGCAATTTGATAAAAGCACCAGACAAGATAAAGAAAGAGAAAGCTCAATCCTACCCGATTCCACAGCGAAGAAAAATTGTAGAAAGAAGACCACTTGGCTTGAATTTTCTCCAAATTTTTTTTCTTTCGCCTTAAGGTCAAGAGTTGAAAAAGAAAAATGAAAAAGACCAGGGCAAGAACAACGGAATAAAAAATAACCAGAAATGAATTCATCACTATTTCTCTGTTTCAAAAATATATTTCAATCTGAATTTCTTTAAGGTCACTCCTTCGTTGGCTCTCGAATAAAGGAAGTTCTGAGAATCGATATAAATGCAGTGGCTTGCATCAGGAAGAGTGAAAGTGGTCAACAGCTTGCCCTCTGCACTAAAAACATATACGTCCTGGCTTGGATTTTTGGAATAGCTTCCGCCAAGAACGAACACATGGCCTGAATTATCCAGAGCGATATCTTTGTAAATATATTCGGATGGGACGACTAACACGCTGATTTTTTCCTTTTTCGCCTCTTTCCCTTTAAACAGACCCCTTGACCACAATTTCTTTCCCGCAGGGTCGAATTTCTCTATCCTGTCCAGGAAGTTATAAGCGATATAGAGATTGCCGTGAAGGTCGATGTCAAAGTCGACCCTATCCACCATAAAAGGCAGGTCTTCATGAGTATATTCAATCTCCCGCACGACTTTCCCTGTCTGGTCCAAAACAAAAATCCTCCCCATTTTCTCCTTGACCGCGCTGAGGGCTGAAATCGCAATCTCTTGGTCAGAAATGACCTTCAAATCAGAGATAGAAAGCATAACCGGTATTTTTTGTTTATAGTTCAGGTTTTTATCAAAGACTTGAATTCCCGGGATATATTGGTCTGTCACATAGAGGAACATTTCCGAGCTGTCCATAAGCCTGATAGCTGAAAATTCTCCAGGACCTCTCCCTTTTCGCCCGGCTTTCTTTAAAAAGTTTCCTTTTCCATCAAAGAGCTTTATGGAGTAGTCCAAGGCGTCAGTGACAAAAATAGCATCATCTGGAGTGGCGACGACATCCACCCATTGAAATAAAGTGTTATCGTCCAAAGTCCCTATAGAAAGGACTTCCTCAAGATATATTTTGAAAGGATGCTCTGCCCAGACGAAGAGAAGCTGCGCACAGAAAAGAATTGAGAAAAGCCAAGCTTTGGAGAAGAGCTTCATCATCGCCTCAAATAATAAGACGGACCAGCAGAGATCATTTCTCACGAATAAAGCTCATTTTTGACACTTTCATCCTTTATTTTTGGGCCTTAGAAATTGAATTCAGAAGCTGGCTTCACTTGAGCGAGAAACTTATAAAAGCACTTATTACTTTTCGATATATTTCTTACAAAAAACATAGCCAATTGAGCAGAATATGAATTGGCCCAAAAAGGGATACTGGAAAGTCAGCGGCGGGCCATCCTCCAGGCACAGTTTGTAAGCCTCATCGCAACTTCTGATCTCTTCTTCTGCCTCAAGGATAATGGCCTTGGAGCTCATCAGCAAAGAAAAAATGGCCAGGATTAAGGCAACATTTTTCAGTCTCCTCCGGATTTTTAAAACCATGATTTTCCTCCTTTTGACTTTTTTTGAATTGCCTCTTTAACAGTGTTTTCTTTATTTTTTGATGACATATTCTTTGCAAAAAAGATAGCCATTTCCGCAAAACACTGAATAGCTTGCAATGACTGCAGCTGCGGCAGCGGGCCCTCCGAGAAGAGAAATAACTCCTGCAATTACGGCATCGA
>CAZGMN010000074.1:2881-13081 GCA_964526905.1 uncultured Eubacteriales bacterium | reverse complement strand
ATTTCCAGCTCATAGTCTCCTGGCTGAAGCTCGGGCAAGTCGATCTCGAGCACGAGCACATCTTTTCCATTTTCAACTCTTTTGGACTCGAGAACCCTTGCCTCGATGGCAAATTCTTCTCCGGTCGAAGCCGAAGTCAGCCGGACATCGAGGTTGACTTCCGGCAATGGGCCTGCCGGAAACACCGCGGCGATGACAGCCACAATTGTCTTATCGTCCGCCTCCAAATTCTTAACCAGAGGAGAGCAGTGCAAGGGGAGGAGCGGATAGAAGTCGATAAGAGATGGGGCCAGGTTCGCGTCCTTTTTAGCGCGGGAGATTTTAAAGAATTGCGGATCTTTCCCGGGGACGAAGAGAAGGGGAGAGTCAAATTTCATTCCTGAAGCGAGCGGTTCGGGAATCTTAAAAAATGTCTTGCCGATAACAGCCCGGCCGTTGGCTGTGTCGCGCGCCACGAACCGGCATTCGTATTCTCCTGGCTCGAGAGCTGCTGTGAGATAGG
The DNA here is from genome assembly GCA_964526905.1 of uncultured Eubacteriales bacterium. Taxonomy (GTDB): domain Bacteria; phylum Acidobacteriota; class Aminicenantia; order Aminicenantales; family Aminicenantaceae; genus CAZGMN01. The sequence goes on along the minus strand of CAZGMN010000074.1, from coordinate 12,579 downwards.
GATAGATAGTTTTTTGCGCCTGGGGCGCAAGCTCGATTTCACTCTGAGTGGATTGAATGGTTTTATGGTCTTTGTCGAAAATAAAGGTGTAAAAATCAGCTTTTCCCGGCGGAATTCCCAGCTTCTCGTCGACCGGAATTTTGGACAAGACGACGAGATTCGAGCCCTTCCCGGCTGAACTTAAAAGCGGGTCGAGCGGCATCTCCAGATAATCCCTGACGACAGGTGTCTCAGCAAAGGCTAAATCATAAAGCTGGAGCTTCTTTTCAATGTCGGATTGCTGGGCGAAGGGCTTAGGGTTGTAATATCCATCCTGAGCGAACACCTTATAGCCTTGTCTCTTCACCTCGACCTTGATTTGATGCAGCTTCCCGTCCCATTTCTCGTCGATATAATAGCCCAAGACATAATAGTTGCCGCTCATGGTTTGAATCTCATCAGCAATTGTTTCGATGTCCTTGACGTCGGCGAAATACTGGCCGCCTGAAGCCAAAGCGAATTCTTTCAGGGGATGTTCAGTATATATGTATTTTTCTTTGATGGACAATTGAGTAACGCCCTTGACAATCCAATTCTTGGTATTAACCGTGAAGACAGGAGTATTAGAGGCGGCGAATTCCCTGCCGAGTGTCTTGTCGATATTGGCCCCCCGTCCGGAGAAAAAGAGCACATTCTTGCTTCCGGATATATATCGCATGGCCTTGGCCAGCTCGGACATGTTCGACTGGAAATCCGGTCCAGACCTGGCGAACAAATTCAGCCCCGCGACCTCAGTGACCATCGACGCTCGGACTGGGGAAGCGTCGCTGGCTTCAGATTCGATTCTGAAAGCCCCGCTGGATTTAGATTGGATTGTGGCGGTCTCCCGAGCTTCAGATTGGGCTGTGACAGTCCCCTTGCCTTCGCCTCCGCCTGCTCCTTCGCTTCGGGCTATTATCCTCTGCGCTCTCTCGGCCAAAGCCTGCCTCTCGCCCTCTTCTAATTCTGTTCCGGAGACTCCCGGCCCACCCGGCGCAAGTTCTCCTGCTCTTCCGATTGCCTTTTTGATTTTATTCTTATCCGAGGTGAGATAGGTTACCATGTTCAGGCCGGTCATCGGCCCGTAATAGAGAACGGAAACTTCATCTCCGGGCTTGAGCTTGGTGTCGATAAAATGCTGGGCAGCCTTTTTGCCGGCGCCTCCTCCTCCCTGGATATCTATAAGAATGAAATACTTCCGGTTCTTTTCCTTAAGCGCTTCCTTTGCTGGAGCCGCTCCTGCCTTTTCTGGAGCCTTGCCCAGTTCTTCGAGGCTGTGGACCTCAAACTCTGTGATTTTCTGGAGTTGCCCGTTATCGTAGAGAATAAAGTCCTCTTTTTTGAGGTCGGTCACCGGACGGCCGTTCTGGTCGAGGACACGCACCGGAACGAGCTTGACCACGGCTGCAGTCTCATGGCGCAAAACTTTTTGCCTTGGACTTTGTTGAGATCCCAGGCGAAAACTCAAAATGGAAAAAACCGCAAAGCTGAAAATCAAAGCTTTCCCGGCACGCCGATAAATAGGCGAATTAAAAGAAAGGCGGCTGCCGGCCTTTTGATTGGGATTCTTTTCTTTAGGACTCATTTGAATTTGACCTCCGTTTCCACGGTGAAGAATTTATAATTTTCATACTTATATTGGGCTTCGTATTTTATGTGTTCTTTTCCCTGTTTGGTGATGAAGGTCTCTTTGATTGTTTGAGCGCTTGGAAAGCGGATTCCGTTTTTGACAACGTCGTAGGATACAATCCAGGAAACCTTTCTTCTCAGTTCTCCGATCGGGCTCTCGACTTTTTCTTCGAAATTTTTGATGGATATCGGCTCCCATTCGATTTGAAGAATGCTCGAATCGGCCTCGTCAACCCATATTTTGCCAAAGGAATAATTTTCTTCAATAAACTCTTTGGGCGAAGCCTTGAGCACGACGGCCTTCATTTGGCCGATTTTTTCCGAGGCGATGATTTCGTAGACGAAATTGGGCTGCCATGACTGACTTAAGAATCCCACCGGACCGAACACCAAAAACTTGGAAGACATCCGCAGCGTCTTAAGCTCGACGTTTTTTTCGTTTCTCTTCTTTCCGTTTTCCAAGAGAAGGTCTCTTTTTTCCTTGAAGTCATCGCCTTTTTTAATCATTTGATAATCATAGATATAGGAATTCTTTTTGGTCTTGATGATTTTCAAATCCTCAAAGGAGGAAGAATTTCGCAGTCTGTCTCCAGGCGTTAAGACGATCCTCTTGCCGAACTCGCTGGTTTTCTCCATGATATTTTCCTGGCAGACGAAGTCCAGGGCCATGTTTTTCAGTTTTTCGCAATATTCCCCTGTCTCCTCTAAGATTTTCTCCAATCCTGCCGCTCCAATTTCCTGCTGCTGCTCTTGAGAATGGCCGGCATAAATTACAATAAAATAAAAGAACAGCGGCAGGAAATATTTGACTTTGCTTTTCCGCATCTTTTGGCTTAATTCCCAGGATTTCCTGCTTATGAATATAAAGGCAGCCGCCTTTTATGTCAAATTTGTATAAGAAAGCCGATTCCCTCTCTGAATACGAATCAATCGCCGAAAACGTTTAAATGCATATCCCTTGGAAGGAATATAAATTCATTAAGGAAGGGATATCAAATTTCAGTAAGCATCTGAATTTCCATGATAATCATAAAATTGTGGGAGGGGTCCTGTTATGGAATTTGAATGCTTCTTTTACAGAATACGCATAAGCTATGTTTCCCTATAATTCGCACCTTCTTTGCTTGAGGACTGAGATTCAATCGAGGATTTGATATTTAAAGAGGGCGATGTTTTCCTGCTCATCGGAGTTCATGACATAAAGGATATCTCCGTGAGTGGCTATGGGCAGATAAGAGAGATTCCAATTGGTCGTTATAGGCAAGTAAAAATTATCCAGGTACTTCCCTTCCTGATTGAAAACGTCGACAAGGATTCCCTTTTTATCTCTTGTAGAAGTCAATACCCAGAGGTTATCTTTATGGACGACTAACCTCTGGATGTCATTCTGGTATTTCGGCCAATCATCGGGATATTTTTCTTCAGAGGTAAATTTTACGGGAGAATACTCTCTGCGAAAGGTGCGGATGACCTCCTGCTTCTCGCAGTCGAATAATTTTATAAGATAATCTGATGTGTGGCAGAAGTAGAGGTAGCGCTGGTCCTTCCTGACCATTTGCAGGTGAGTGATGGGCATTGAGGTAATTCCAGTCCTTCCACCTCTTTGTAGGATCGTTGTGTAGTCTTTTAGCGAGATGGAATAGGGAAGGCCTGTGAACGCTCCTTTTTCGTCCATGGCAAACAAATCTTGGCTGTATTCGACAACGCCGCTTTTCTTCACAAACTCTTGTCGTTTTGGAAAGTCCAAAAGAAAATATCTGTTGTTCCAATAGGCCAGTAATCTGAAAAAGCGCTTTTCCCGAAGCTTCATTTCCTGAATCATATTTCCCTGCATATCTGTTCTAAGGATTTTATTCAATGTCGCACAGAGAAGAATAATTTCGTTGTCTGTAAGAACAAAATCTTCGAATTCCGTCGCAATTTCGCCCGGGCCCTGGCCGAGTTTTATGATGTCTTTTATGAATTTACCGTTGGCGTCAAATTTATACAGCTTGTTGACCTCTTTCACAAAAATAGAGCCGTCACTGGAAGTTTGTAATTCATAGGGCTCCTTGAAAAAGAATTTTCCGCTCTCATCGGCAATTCGCATGACCTCCTTGAGACGAAGAACTCTGCTGGCATTGGGGCTGATGGGCCTTTTCGGATTTTCGATAATTGGCTGCGCCTCCAAGCCGCTGATCAAAAATAGAGGAATGAGAAGGGAAAAAATAAATTTATTATTGTCCATAAAGAATTCTTCAGTACAAAATCATAACACGATCTCGGGGCTTTGTCTTTTGAGAAAACTACTGGCGGAGATACTTTTTTAGAAACTGAGCAGTGTATGATTTTTTTGATTTAATGATCTGCTCAGGAGGGCCCTGCTCCACAATCTCCCCACCTTTGTCTCCGCCCTCAGGGCCCAAATCAATGATATGGTCAGCGCATTTCACCACATCCAGGTTGTGTTCGATGACCACTACCGTATGCCCTTGCTCTACCAGCTTCTGGAAGCAGCTCAGAAGCACAGAGACATCGTCAGGATGGAGGCCGATGGTCGGCTCGTCGAAGATGTAAAGAATTCTCCTCTCCTTCTGGTGAATGAGATGGTAGGCGAGCTTAATCCTCTGCAACTCTCCTCCGGACAAGGTTGTTGTCGGCTGCCCTAATTTCAAATACCCAAGCCCGACTTCGGTCAGAGGCATCAGTGCCTTTCGGATTTTGGGCTTGTCGGCAAAGAATTCCAGAGCCTCGTCAACGCTCATCGCCAGGACCTGGTCGATGTTTTTCCCTTTGTATTTGACTTCCAGGGTCTCGCTCTTGAATCTTTTTCCCTTGCAGGCTTCGCAGGTCAAGACTACATCCGAAAGAAACTGCATTTCTACAATCTGCCGCCCTGCGCCCTGGCATTCCTCGCACCTTCCGCCAGGAGTGTTGAAGGAGAAGTAGCCCGGCTTGAATCCCAGGGCTTTAGCTTCCCGCGTCTGGCTGAAGACCTGTCTGATCTCATCCATGGCTTTGGTGTATGTGGCAGGGATGGAGCGGGGCGAGGTGCTGAGCGGGGACTGGTCAACCATGATGATTTTATCAATAGACTGCTTGCCTCTTATTTCTCTGAAGCCGTCTTTTATCTCTCCTTCCCATCCCTGAAAGAGAACATCATGGAGAAGCGTGCTCTTTCCCGAGCCTGAAACTCCGGTGATGCAGGTCATGACCTTGAGAGGAATTTTGATGTCGAGATGCTTGAGGTTGTGCTTGTGAGCATCTTTAATTTCGATGAAGCTCTGAAAAGCCCTGCGGCTCTCAGGAGTTTTTATCTCCTTCTCCCCCCTCAGGTATTGGGCAGTGAGCGAATCTCGATATTTGATAAATTCGTCCATCGGTCCGTCAAAAATCACCTCTCCCCCAGCCTCTCCGGCTCTTGGCCCAAGGTCAATCAAATATTCAGCAGAATTTATGATTTCCGGGTCATGCTCAACAACCATCACCGTGTTTCCAATCTCTTTCAAGGACTTGAGGATTTCAATCAAGCGCTGGTTGTCGCGGGCGTGGAGGCCGATGCTTGGTTCATCCAGGACAAAAAGAGTGCCGACCAGCGAGGCGCTCAGGGCTGCTGCCAGGTTGATTCTCTGCGCCTCGCCGCCGCTCAAGGTGAAGGTCATCCTGTCCAGAGTGATGTAGTCCAGGCCGACCTCAAGCAGGAACTTCAGCCTGTTCTGGATTTCAGCGATGAGCTTTTCAGCAACCTGTTTCTGAAAGGGAGCGAGAGAGAGCTTTTGAAAAAATTCATCGGCTTGGCGCACAGTCATCTGAGCAACGTCACCTATGGAAAAACCTTCGACTTTGACGCTCAGCGCCTGGGGATTGAGCCTAGTTTTATGGCAGTCAGGGCAGGGGACATATTTCCGGTAGCGGCTGAGGAAGACTCTGACCTGGACTTTATATTTTTTTGTCTGGAGCCATTCGAAGAAGCCTTTAACGCCGTAATGGCTCTCCCCTCCCTCCATGACAAACCGCTTCGCCTTTTCGCTGAGATTCTTGTAAGGAACGTTGGTCGCTATTCCTTTTTTTCGAGCCTCTCGTATTAACTCTTTCATAAACCATCGGGAACCGGGTTTTGTCCAGGGCTCGACAGCTCCTTTTTCAAGGGACTTGTTCTTGTCAGGAATGACCTTGTCCTCGTCAATAACGCCCAGGTCTCCGAAGCCATGGCAGGTTGGACAGGCGCCCTGGGGGCTGTTGAATGAAAAAAGATTGGGAAAGGGGTCCTCGTAGGCAATGCCGCACTTCTTGCAGATAAGCTTATCAAAGAAAGTGAATTCCTTTTTGTTTTCTGTCTGGACTTTGATCTTTCCTCCGCCTTCTTTCAGGGCGATCTCCAGGGAATCGGCCAATCTTTCCCTCTCGCCCCTGTCAAGAGTCATCCTGTCGACAAGGACATCTATTGTCCCGCTTTTTTCCAGCCTGGCGTGTTCAAGGTTTAGGATTTTGTTTTTCTGGATGACTCTGAAGAAGCCTCCTTTCTTGAGAGCCGCTGTCCCTTTCTCTAAGGGCCAGGAGAACGAAATAAAGATTTTCGTCTCAGGAGGGAGCTTGTAGAGTGCTTCGACCATGGAGTCGATGGTGTCTCTGATGACCGGTTGGCCGCATTTGAGGCAGTGGACTGTTCCTATCCGGGCGAAAAGAACTCTTAGAAAATCATAGATTTCAGTGACAGTGGCCACTGTGGAGCGCGGATTCTTGGTCACGGCTTTCTGCTGGATGGCAACGGCAGGGGTGATTCCCTCGATCAAATCAGCATCAGGTTTATCCATTCTCTCCAGGAACTGGCGGGCATAGGAAGAGAGGGATTCGATGTAGCGGCGCTGTCCCTCGGCATAGAGGGTATCAAAGGCCAAAGAAGATTTGCCTGAACCGCTGACGCCGGTGACAATGATGAATTTATTCAAAGGAATATCGAGGTTGATGTTTTTCAGGTTGTGAACCCTGACTCCCCTGAGGAGGATGGCTTCACGGCTCTTTGATTCACTCATGCTGTTTTTAGATGATTATTATAGCAGAAAAAGGGGACAGGCTACTTTTTCATTTCTAGCCTTAGGCAAGAAAAGAGAAAGTTTATGGTCATTGAAAAAGTAGCCTGTCCCCTTTTCTTAATTTTTTTTATATAATGGCTGCAATTCTATTCGAGGAGGTTTCGATGCAGAAAGGGACAAAGCTGGCTTTAATCCTGGGAGCCATACCTTTTGTGACCCTTGTCTTTGCCCTGCCCCTGGTCAACAGAGTCAAGCCGGTTATCCTTGGGTTTCCTTTTCTTCTTTTCTGGATTCTTTGCTGGGTCGTGGCCACCCCTCTATTTCTTTTTGTCGCTTATCTTCTTGAAAAGAGATTCAACAAGCCTGACCAAGGAGATAAGCAGTGAATCCGGCTCTGTTCATCATTCTTGCCGTGATTGTCCTCTCCTCTTTTCTCGGCGTCTATGCCGGGAGGCGGATGAAGATGAACCTGGAGAACTGGGCTGTTGGCGGCCGCAGGTTCGGAGTCATCCTCATCTGGTTGCTCATGGCTGGCGAGATTTACACCACCTTCACTTTTCTTGGGGCCAGCGGTTGGGCTTATTCAAGAGGAGCTCCGACCTTTTACATCCTGATCTACGGCGCTCTGGCCTATACTCTTTCTTTTTTCATCCTTCCGCCCATCTGGAAAGCAGGCAAGGCTTACGGCTTACACACCCAACCCGATTTTTTCATCAAACGCTACCAAAGCCGCTGGCTTGGAGTCTTGGTGGCGGCCATCGGAATTTTTTCCATCATTCCTTATCTCCAGCTTCAGCTCACAGGTTTGGGCCTGATTGTCGAAGAGGCGAGCAACAAGGCGATCAGCTCGGATTGGGCCATAGCCATTTCCTTTGTTCTGAGCTGTGCCTTTGTTTACACCAGCGGCATCAAAGGCGTGGCCTGGGTGTCGATAGTCAAGGATATCATGATGATTGCTGCCGTGGGCATAGTCGGCATTGGAGTCCCTCTTATTTATTTTGGAGGTTTTGGGAAGATGTTCCGGACGCTGATCGAACAGAGGCCCAACTTTCTCGCCTTTCCCGGCGGAACAACGAACATGGATGTTCTCTGGGTCATGTCCACTGCTCTTTTGAGCGGCTTGGGTTTTTACATGTGGCCCCACGCCTTTGCCTCTGCTTTTTCAGCCAAGAGCGCTAAGACTATAAAAAGAAATGCAGTGATCATGCCCCTCTATCAGATTCCGGTTTTGCTTGTCTTCATGGTCGGGTTCACAGCGCTTCTGGTTATCCCTGGATTGAAGAAAGGAGACATGGCATTCTTGGCTCTGGTCAACAAAACCTATCCCTCCTGGTTCATGGGGTTCGTCGGAGCTGCCGGCGCGGTGACAGCCATGGTGCCGTCAGCTATCCTTGTTCTTTTTGCTTCAACCCTTCTCGCCAAGAATATCTACCAAGCCGGCCTCAACCCCCGGGCAAAAGAAGAGAGAGTGATGACTCTCTCCCGTTTCATGGTCTTGGTCATCATGGTCATCGCTCTTGTTTTTGCCATCTTTTTCCCCAATGAGCTGGTCAACCTGCTCATCCTCGGTTATGACGGCGTCTCCCAGTTTTTCCCAGGAGTGGTTTTAGGGCTGTTTTGGAAGAGGGTGACAAGGGTCGGCGTTTTCAGCGGAATTGCAAGCGGCGCAATCCTTGTTTCTTTTCTTATCATCAGCGGCAGGGACCCTTTCCTCGGCATGAATGCCGGATTTGTCGCCCTTGCCCTGAATGCTTTGCTCACAGTTGTTGTCAGCTTGATGAGCAAACCTGAGAAAGGAGGGTTCGAATGATTGAGGATTTAAGGAGAGACGTTGAAAAAATAAGAGGTGAGCTTATCGGATGGCGGCGAGACTTTCACCGCCATCCAGAGATTGCCTTTCATGAACAGAGGACCTCGGCTACAATCCGCGAGTTTCTGCAGAAACTTGGAATTCCGGTAGCAAGCTGCGCCGGGACAGGTCTGAAGGCGGTTCTTGAAGGATTGCCCGGCGGCCGGACAGTTGCCCTCCGGGCTGACATGGATGCCTTGCCGCTCAAGGAGGAAGGCGAGAAGGAATACATATCCAAGAATCCTGAAGCCGCCCATGCCTGTGCCCATGACGGCCACATGGCCATCATCATGGGCGCGGCAAAGGTCCTCGAGCAGAGAAAGAATAAATTTAAAGGCAAGGTCGTCTTTCTTTTTCAGCCTGCAGAAGAGCTTCCTCCTGGCGGAGCGAAGAGTATGGTCGAGGAGGGAGGCTTGGATGGAGTGGATGCCGTCTTCGGCCTCCATCTCTGGCAGCCTCTGCCCACCGGCTTCATAGGGCTCGTCAAAGGGCCGATGATGGCCCAGGCTGATAATTTCTCGATTGTCGTCAAGGGGAAAGGAGGACATGGCTCTGCGCCCCATCTCATCGTCGACCCTATTTTGGTTGCCTCCCAGATTGTGGTCAATGCTCAAAGCGTTGTCAGCCGGAGCATAGACCCGCTCAAGCCTGCGGTTGTTTCTTTCGGGACAGTGAAAGGAGGAACTGCCTACAACATCATCCCTAGCGAGGTATCTTTAATCGGCACAGTAAGAAGCTTTGAAAGCTCTGTTCAATCTTTGGCGGAGAGAAGGTTAAGGGATATTGCTGAAGAGACCTGTCGGGCTTTTGGAGCCTCGGCTGAATTCAAGTATGAGAAGGGCTATCCCCCTCTTGTCAATCATGGCGCCATGGTTGACTTTGTCATCGATGTCGCCAAAAAAACGCTGGGAGAGGGATACGTCAAGCCCATTGAGCCTATTATGGGAGGAGAGGATTTTGCCTATTTCCTTCAGAAAGTCCCTGGCGCGTTTTTGTTTTTTGGGATGGGTGACGGGATGAAATTTCCTCACCATCATCCCGCCTTTGACCTGGACGAGGCGGCTCTGCCCAAAGCGACGTTGTTGATGACAAGCATTGCCCTTCACTATTTAGAGAAGAGAGAATAAAGATAAACGGAGATGAATTTTTTTCTTGTCTTCGGCGTTGCTTTTGCTCTGGCTATGGACGCT
>CAZGMN010000074.1:0-2781 GCA_964526905.1 uncultured Eubacteriales bacterium | reverse complement strand
ACGCTTCGCTCGCGGCTTCGGCTTCTCCTGGCGATGACACTTTTATTATTGCTTTTTAGAAGAGAAGGCTTAGTCCTCCATAAGCTGAGAAACCGGGTGTTCCATAGCCTTTAATCATCTCGTATTTTGTGTTGAAGATATCTTCGATGCGGCTGAAGAGCTGAATATTAGCCATGATGTTGAAGGAGAGTGCGGCGTTGACCAGAGTGTAAGCAGGCAGAGTGATCTGTTCGTAGGGAGTTTTTGAAAAATCCATGTCATCCCTTTTTCCGATATAGAGAAGGCATAGATTGAGGTTTCCTTGTTTGATGAATTGATAATTGACGTTGGCCGTGAATTTTTCTTTAGGTCTTCTCAAAAGCCGGGTGGCTGTCTCTTTATCCTTGGCCTCGGTTGTGGTGAGACCCAGGTTGAAAATGAGCTCGGCGGAGGGCCTAGCCTGGACCATAAGCTCTGCTCCCTTCGCCTCGGCTCTTCCGATGTTGATGTATCCCTGCGAGAAATCAAAGTTGATGAGCTCTTGATACTCGTTTAGAAAATATGTCGCTGCGAAAAGAATTTTATCCGAGACGAAGCTTTGCTCGATTCCAAAATCCAGGCCTAAAGATTTTTCTGGCTTAAGACTTTTATTGCCTATCGGTCCCCAGAAGGTGGCAGGAGCATAGAGCTGATAGAGGGAGGGAGATTTAAAGCCGGTCCCGCAGGTCACCTTTATTTTCGTCTGGGTGCTCTCGATAAAATAGGTCTCTGCCAAGCGGCAGGTCAGTGCCGTTCCGAATCCGCTGCGGCTGTCGAAGCGCAAACCGGCTGTGGCATAAAAACGATTTTTGGATTTGATTTGGTCTTGAATGAAGAAGCCCGTAGTCTGTGCTCGCTTTAAAGGAAAGACGTCAGAAAATGGGCCCCAGATACTGTTCGACTGATATGTGGATTGCCCCTGTTCTTGATGATGCTCAATTCCAAAGGACAGAGTATTTGTCTCGTGAAGAAAGAAGTTGTTTTGCCATTCAATTTTATAGAGCCTGGATTTAAAAAAGCCTTCTTCTGAGTCAAAAGGATGAATATCGTCTTCCAGATTTTTATGGCGGCGGTCATAGTCCACAGCCGAGAAAATTAATTTTTGCTCCCAGCGGTTATGGAGATGGAGACTGCGAGCCTGGGCTTTGAAGAACAGGAAGTTGTAATTCTGAGTGTTATTCGGGTCGTCGCCGTAAGGGCCTCCGGAGTTATCGACCTCGGTTTCTGTCTTCAGGTTTCTAATCGAAAGTTCAAGGTCAAAATTATTCTTGAGATGGAAACCAGCCCTTCCAGAAAGGGAAAGATTCTGGTAGCCATCGTTTTCTTTGTTTCCTTCGTAGGATTCGCTGGCAGCCGAGAAACCTTGAGTGGACAGATGCGATATTCCAAGAGAGTAATCAATCTTATTCGAGCCGCCGCTTAGGCCTGCATTGACGGAAAAGGTCCGGTAGGAGCCGGCATCTGTCGAGAGATGGAATTTCGGCTTTCCCTGTCCTCTTTGGGTGATGATATTTATCACGCCGCCAAGGGCATCCGAGCCGTAGAGAGTGCTTTGAGGCCCGCGAAGAATCTCGATTCTTTCGATGCCTTCGAGAGTGAGATGGGCGAGGTCGAAAGAGCGGGAAGGAGAGATGGGATCGTTAAGCTCGACACCGTCCATCATCACCAGGGTGTGCTCTGAATTCGCTCCCCTCAGGAAGGCAGAGGCAGCGCCGCCTCTCGGCCCATTCTGGATGATAGAGACTCCTATGACTTCCTCCAAGGCTTCGAGAACAGATGTTTTTTTTGCCTGCTCCAGCTCTTCTCTGGTGATGACCGTGACTGAGCTTGCGACTTCCTTGAGTGGAGTCTCAAGGCGGGTGGCGGTGACAACGACTTCATAGTGAAAGTCTGGCTTCTGCTTTTCCTTTTGGCTGTCCTCTTGAGAGAGGAGATTGAGACTTAGCATGGTCAAAGCTAAGAAATAGCGAAGGGCTCTTTTTAAAATCATCTTGGCCTCCTGTTCTTGCCCCCGCTTTGAGCCCGGATAGAAGGATTTTATGTCTTTGCCTGTTTCTCTGGGAAGCCAGGCAAAAAAAATCAACCCTCCTCCCTCCCGAAGATGGGCTTTAAAGCTTAAAGGGGGTTTCCTGGCTCTCGGATCAACCTGCTTCCAGGCCTTCCCGTCCTGAACTCAGGACAGTGGCTGAATCTGGAATTCGTCCCCAATTACAGTAGCGGGGGCTGCGTCCGTTTCACACGGACTTCCCTTTCCTTTAAACCTCAATCTCGATTGTCAAAGAAGCTATATTTCTTGACTTAATTTAATAAACTCATTTCGCTTTTGTCAAGGAAATCATGAAAGAGGATGGTTTTTTTAATCTCTAATTTATAAATGCTTTTATAAAAAAATAGGCTGTTCCCGCTCGGGATAAGAGGAACAGCCTGACAAAGGGGGGTAATTAGAAAATAAAGGGATTTATGGTTAACTCCCCAACAAAAGGATGGGTGAAAAGGAGGGATGCACTTGGGATTACTTCTTTAATCGTGCTCATCTTCGATCTCCATATATAAATACGCTTAAAACGAAGAAAAAGTTGCGGCGCCTTCATGTTTTTTTGATATCTTCAACCAATGAGAATGAATCGTGTTGAAAACTGATTAAGCAAAAAAAGAGGCTAAAAGCATCAGCAAAAATAAAACTTTTTCAGCTATCCTTTGCCCCCTTTAAATAACGTAAAAATTATATCACAAATAGAAATAAAAATTCAACAAATTTTTTTT
>CAZGMN010000073.1:6864-13521 GCA_964526905.1 uncultured Eubacteriales bacterium | reverse complement strand
ATCTCCGCTGCTGTTATCGGCGAGAATCCCCGCCTTTTCGGCTTTGATTTTGATAGTCCACTAAAATTAGATTGAGCTGACTGCGTGCCTTTTTCCAGTTTCCAGTGGCAGGGGGGTAAAGGACAAGGGTTCCGAGGCTGTGACCACTTTGCTTGGTGCTTCCCAAAGGCCGCATTATCGAATTTCGTTGAAGAGGATGGAATAATCGCTTCCGCCATTTTGAGCTCAACTTGACATCCCGTCATCCTATGATTTATTATTCAAAACAATGGGATGAGAAAGAGGAGCCGCAGGCATGCGTACTCAGTCCACCCCGCGGAAAAGAAAATTCCTATATTTGAATAAATTTTTAAGAAAAGGAGGAGTCATGGCTAATAAGAAGCTTGCCGTTCTAGCGATCGGAGCCTTCGCTCTTTTTCTGCTGACGATGGCCGGCTGCGCCACCAAGAAACAGGTGGCGACGATCGAGGAGCAAAAAGCCCAGGTCGAAAAAGCCGACAACCGAATCACTGAGCTCCAGCAGAGCAACGAAGAGCTTAACAAGAAGCTAAAGGATACTCAGAGCGCCCTGGAGAGCGCCCAAAATGAGAACAGCCAGCTCAAGCAGGACGTCGGGTCGCTGAAAGACCAGGTCGCAGCGCTCGAAAGCCAGAAAGCCGAGCTGGAAAAAACAGCCGCCGCTGACAAGGAATCCTACAATAAGAAAGCGCGCAGCCTCAACGGCCAGATCGGCGCCCTAAAAAAGAACATCGCCGAAAAAGAGGCCCTGATCGCCTCCAAGGACGGGGAGATTTCCAAGCTCCAGACGAGCGAGGCGGCACTCAAGGCCACGGTGGACGAACAGAGCCGGAAAATGGCCGCCTTGAACGCCGAAAAAGACGCCTTGTCGGCGCAGATGAAAAAGACTATTTCCAGCAAGAACTTGCTCATCGGGATTCTGATCGTTCTCTTAGGGCTGGCCGTAATTCTGGCCGTCGTCGGGTTCTTGCGCAGCCGGAAGCCAGCTTCGGCCGGATAAGACAACCCAGTCTCACCGTTATCTATTTTTATGGTATTCCTCTAGCTTTTCGCCAAACCAGGACCAGATTTTTTTGTGAAAGGCGAGGCTTGGCGGATTCGCTTCCAGAATGGAGAGCAGGCTTTTTTCTTCTTTGTCGTCGGGTGTGAACCTTAATTTTTGCTCCGGGTCATAGAGGAGGGGAAATTCCGGGTGGAACTGAATGCCGAGGACATTTCTGTACTTTTCATGTTCAATGGCTTCGACCACCTTTCCATCCAGGGAAGTGGCGGCGATTTTCATTCCTTTGCCCAGCTTGCCGGCCATCTGGTGGTGAGAGCTGAGGATGTAGGGGGTGTCTTCTTTCTTCCAACCGAGCTCTGTGCAGAATTTGCTTTTTTCGATGAATTTTATACGGTGGAGATTGTAACCGATAAGCTTTTTTTCGGGATTAAGCGAGGCGAGAGGATTGGTGTGCCAGTTTTCTTTGCCGAGGATAATCACCTCTTCAAAATATTTTTTTCCGTAGACCTCTGACCAAATGTCCTGGATCAGAGTTCCTCCTGTTCCAACATTCAGGCTCTGGGAGCCGAGGCAGATGCCCAACAGAGGGAACTGCGGAGAGAAATCGAGAAGGGGTTTGAAGCTGTTATCCTGAAGCCCGCCTAAAAGATGAAAGATGAACGATAGCTCCAGGAAGTGGCGATAGGGAGTCTCGATTCGAGTCAGGAGGTTTGTCTTTTCTTTGAAGATTTGAGGAGGAATATCCGCACCTCCGAAGAAGATGACACCGTCTGATTTTTTGAAGATTTCTTCGAACTCAGGCGTTAGCGGATTTTTCTGGAAGAGATTGTCTTTATTGAGCTCTGCGCTGAGCTTATGAAATTTGACCCAGTCCAGGTTGTTATTTTGGACATAGGCTATCGAAGCTTTATAATTGGTGGATTCTTTCTCATGGAAGACGCCGATGACCAGAAGGTTTTGCACGGTGAGCAGGCCATTCTTTCTAAGCTCAACGAGGGCACGAATACTTCCGAGCGAAGGATAGAGAATGGTCAATCTCACTTCTTTGGAAGTGAGCTCCGCGGTATCGAAGTACCTCTCCTCGTTTTGAGAGAAGAGAGGTAACCAAGCAAGGAGAATTGCCAGAATAATGAAAAGAAAGAATTTTTTAAGAAGCTCAGTTTTCATCCTTATCTCTCCTGTCCTTGTTTCATATTTTTAAGCAATGATCGCTGAATTATAATTCTCTTTGTTTTTTCTTACAACAAAAAATGAAAGATACAAAATGTAAAGATAGCCGGAATTTAGGGCGCTTGCTCTTCATTCGGGAAGGAGATTTCCCATTCTCCTGTTTCACAGACTTTGATCGTCACCGGTTTTCCTTCCATCATGCACTTGAAGACTTCGTATGTCTTTCCGGATTTCTTGTCCAGGACTCTCTCTTGAGAGATGACATTGTCGATGATGAGCTCTCGGCTGCCGATGACGACCGCTCTTGGAATTTCCTCTCCTTTGTAGCCAGAGCAGAACCGGAGCTCAAACTTCCCTCCTTCTTTATTTTCAGGGCTAAGGCGCTTCTTTTTTTTCCTGGATTCCATCTGCCTATTATTTTATAATATATTTTAATCCGTTTCCTCTTAATAATTAAAATTCAAGAAATTCCTTATCTCCCGAATTGAAGATTTATTGGAGGAGTATATCAACATAAAAAAGGATCTCTATTTTCTTATAGGGGAGAACCTTTTTGGGGCATTTTCCGTTTATATATGATGAAAGTTGTCAAATCAAAGACTAAATACGAAAAGATATTCAAGAGATAAAAGGATAGAGACAATGGCAAAGAAAGCAGGATTCATAATTATTTTTATCTTGGCCTTTTCATTTTTTCCGCAGTTCTTTTTTTCCGCGAGCCAGGAGCCTTTGAAGATCCCCAAGCTTTCCTCTCCTCCCAAGATTGATGGAGTCCTTGATAATCCCCTCTGGGAAAAGGAAGCCTTGAAAATCGAAGGCTTTCTTCAGTATACCCCCAAGGAGAAGGGAACTCCCTCGGAAAAAACCGTAGCCTATATCGGCTATGATAAGAAAAATCTCTACTTCGCCTTCCGCTGCTTTGATTCTGAGCCCAATAAAATAAGAGCTTCGGTCACCAATCGAGACAACATCGTCGATGACGATTGGGCCGTTATCTTCCTCGATTGCTTCAACGAGAAGCGCCGTGCGTTCTCCTTCATCCTCAACCCGATAGGCGTCCAGATGGATATGATGCGCATGGAAGAGGGCGGAAACGATAACATGGACGATAGCTGGGACACGGTTTTTTATTCTGACGGGAAGCTCGACGACCAGGGCTACACGGTTGAGGTGGCAATACCCTTCAAGAGCATTCGCTTCCCGGATAAAGAGGATAAAGTCTGGGGCATCATGCTCGGCCGGACCATTGCCCGCAAAGGAGAAATTATCCTCTGGCCTCCAGTCTCGAAATCGATTCCCGGCCTGCTGACCCAGGAGGGAGATATCTTGATTGAAGGAAAAGTTGAGAAGGGCAAAAACTTCGAGCTGATGCCTGTCTTCACCTCCCTCAAAAATAAGGATGAAAAGCTCGACGTCCAGCCTGGAGTGAACTTCAAGTATGGAATCAGCTCTGACCTGACCATGGATTTGACTCTCAATCCTGATTTCAGCCACATCGAGGCTGACGCGCCCCAGATCGATATCAACCAGAGGTATGCCCTCTACTATCAGGAGAAGCGGCCCTTCTTCCTGGAAGGGATGGAAATTTTCCGCTTCCCTGATATCGAGATGGTTTATACCCGGAGAATCATCGACCTCGGTGCAGGAGCCAAGCTTACAGGGAAATTGGGACGCTTCACTTACGGGCTTCTTTCCGCCTATGATACCAATCCCACAGAGAGCCTCTGGGAAGTCCATGAGGGCGGCGAGAGCAGGAATGAGAATGCGCTTTTCAACATCTTCCGCCTCAAGGCCGATGTCTTCAAAGAGTCTTATCTGGGATTCTGCCTGGCTGATAAAGAAATCGACGGCTCTTTCAACCGTGTCGCCGCTGTCGACGGCACATTCAAGTTCAAGAATAAATACTTTTTCAATTTTCAGGTGACAGGATCAAAAACAAAGTATGACAATGAAAGCACGGATATCGCCCCTGCCCTTTACAGTGAATTTTACTATTATACCAAGCATTGGGGAGGGGGAGTGTACTGGAAATCGATTCACCCGGATTTTGAAGCCTCTTCTGGCTTTGTCAACCGCGTCGATTACAGGTCATTCGGCGCTTACACTTCTTTTCGCCTTTATCCTGAGAAACAATTCTTGAATCAGGTGCAGCTTAATCTCAGCCTGGGCCAGAGGTACGGCTATTTTGACAGCACTCTGCAGGACCAATGGCTGAGGGCTTTGCTTCATTTCAGGTTGACTGAATTCAGCATGGTCAATGTTAACTATGAGAATTTGATGGAAAGATATGAGGGCATTGATTTCAAAAAGAATATTTTTTACTTGAACGGTGAGGCGAATCTCATTCGCTGGCTTCCTTTTGGCTTTTACTTGCAGACAGGAGACAGCATTTACTATGACCCGGATAATCCTTATCTTGGCTACAGCAATATCTACAGTATTTATTTCAACATCAAGCCCAATAAAAGGCTGCAGATGATGATTGATTTTAACAAGCAGACATTCTGGAAGCGCCGAGGGGGAGAGCAGGTTTTTGACTACAACGTCGTCCGCCAGAGGACAACCTACCAGATTTCAAAAACCCTGTCTTTAAGAGCAATCGTTGACTACAACCATTACGACAAGGAAATATACGGCAGCTTCCTGCTGAGCTGGATTCTGAGGCCCGGGACAGTCTTCTTCTTAGGAGTCGATAACAATTATGGAAGAAATGAAGCAGGCCGTTATAAGCAGGACAATTACAGCGTTTTCGTCAAATTCTCCTATTGGTGGAGAATCTGACAAAAGGCATGATCCTTTCTTGTATTCTTTAAACGCATATTTTTAGCTATCCTCGCTGCGTCCATCAACGGCTGGGGAATTCCTGAAGCTAGTGGCCATGGGGGAGAATGCCCTGCCACTCCGCTGCTGACCATTGGCTGTCACTGAATGGGGAGTGCTTCTAAAAGTCAACAAAGACTTCAAATCTTCTTTATTTTGTGGTGGAATATAAAAAAGTGTGATGAGAAGATATCTTCTCCCTTTAATTTTGCTTTCCCTCTTCCTCCATTTCTCCGCCCTTGAAGCAAAAGAGCTTTTTATAAAAATGAGCTTTGGCTTGGTCAGCAGCGGGGCTGTGCGGGATACTTGGGCACAATCGTCGGATTATTATGAATTCAGCACCACCGCTGGGAAAAGGCCCAGCTTGGGAATGGATACCTCCATGGAGTTCATAGCCAAGCTCAATCCGATAATCGGTTTTTCCTTGAGCGCTGGGTATATGTCAGGAAACTTGAATGGAAGCTCAATCCGAATAAGCCATCCGGAGATGAGAGACTTTCAGGGAGATGTCTTTTATTCTCCGAAATTCAGCGCAAGTATTAATCCCTTCTGTCTCACAGCCATCTTTTCCCTTCCCGTCCTGGGTTCTTCCCGCTGGAATTTTTCAGGTGGAGTCGGGTATTACCTGGGCAAAGTTGAATGCACCGATTCAAACTGGAAACTTGAATTCCCAGAAGCACCCCTTAATTGGCAGTACTTTTTGTGGAGGTACGAGAGCCGTTCCAGCTCAGTCGGCATTCATGGAGGAACAGCTTTTGATCTCTCTCTCCCCATGGGAGCTTTTCTTTCTTTCGAAGTCCTCTACAGAAAGCTCGAGTTCAAGAGGTTTAAGACTTCAGCCTTAAAAATCTATGCTTGGCTGCAGAATGAGGGCGATTCCCATGGAGGGGATTCGACCTTTATTTACATGAAAAGCATTGGCACGAGCGAAGACAAGCCGGACATCGACTACATGGTCTCGAATATGGACTGCTCGGGTTTTTCTTTCCGGCTCGGCTTAAAGTTTAAATTTTAAAAGCCGTGAAGACTTTATATGCCGGCTGGGGTGAGCTTCTAACGCTTTTAGGATAAACCCCCGATAATTCCCGTCAGAATGGCAATGCCCATGAAAACAATGGCGATGATGACCAGGACATACTGCAGCGTATAGAGCTTTTTTAACTCGTTGAGAGCATTCATCAGGTGGGAAATATCACTTGCTTCCGTCTCCACAATTTTCTTAAAAGAGTTGGAGGCTCCGATTGTCCAGATGCCGATAATGATGTAAATCGCCGCCATGACGAGATAGACAATTCCCGCCGGCAGATTGAATAAGCCAGCAAGGCCCATGATACACCCGAGCACAATAAAGAAGATAGCGACAAACTTCATCCTGCTGGCCAGCGTGCCAATCAGCTGGTTTTGATCAGTGGTGAATTCATAGGTTTTTTCTTCCATTTTATATTCTCCCTCCTTAATCTGAATTTTTATGAGCCAAGGCTGCGGATGGAGTTGCTCCGCCCTGACAAAGGTTCTCTTTAAATGAGGTTAAAAAATTTTGGGGAAGGAGCTCGTCCTCAGCCGTTTTGGAACTCTCCATGGTTGGTATCTATTGAAATTCGAGAATCACCATATCATTCAGATGCTCGGATGTCAATTCCTCGCCC
>CAZGMN010000073.1:0-6764 GCA_964526905.1 uncultured Eubacteriales bacterium | reverse complement strand
GGCTCAGGCCAAAGGACAGGAGGCGGCGGAGGGCGATCTGCCCGCGAGGTCAAGTGTCTGACAATTCCCCCCTTTTTCCTTTTTTCCAGCGCCTTGGCTATAATAATTTCATGAGCCTTGATTTTCTGAAGGAGAGGGAAGAGTTCAAGCGCCTCCTCCTGGCAGTTAAGCAAGGGGAGAAGGGCTTGAAAGTCACCGGGCTTGTCGCCCCTTCCAAGGCTTATTTTCTCACTGTCCTTGCCTTGGAATCGAAAAGAAGAATTGTATTTATCCGTCCCTCATCCTCTTCTCTCTCCCAGTTTGAAGAGCAGTGTCGGTTTTATTTATCTCAATTTTCCTCTGATTTGAGCCCCGCTTCTCTTCCCTCGCTCTCGGATGATCCTTACCAAGAGATCCCGCCTTCCCTGGATTCCGTTTCGTCAAGGATGAGATTTTTCTCCAATTTGGTCCATCATCAGCCTCCGCTCGTCTTGACCCATCTTTTCGGACTGCTCAAGCCTTTTCCCTGTCCGGCTGACCTCCATCGTTTCTTCCTTGATTTAGAGAAGGGCGGTCAAACGAGCCGCGACCAGGTCTTAGAGCGGCTCAGCGAATACGGCTACGCCAAGGAGGACCTGGTCAATTCATCTGGAGAATATGCCTGGCGCGGAGGCGTGGTCGATGTCTACTCTCCCTGGCAGCCATTCCCTTATCGAATCGAGTTCAGCGGCGATGAGGTTGCCTCCATTCGGGAGTTTGAGCCTTTAACGCAGCGCTCGATAAAAAAAGTCGAGTGCGTTCTCCTTCCCTCTCTCCGTGAATTTCCCAGTTCGCGGCCGTTCATCGAGGAATGGGAGGAATTGGCACTCAAAGAAAGCTCTCGCTGCTTAAAGGACATCGAGGAGAAGGCAGCCCGGCTCAAAGAGGGAGATTTTTTTCCTTCCTTTTTCTATCTTTCCCTTCTCCACAAGAAACATTTTGTCCCTTTCAGCCATTATCTCCAGGATTATTTATTCGTCATCGATGATTTTGATCAGGTGGAAAGGGAGTGGGAAGAAACAGGCAAAGACCTCGAGGAGCAGTATGATGAGCTGAAAGAAAAACGAAAATTTGTCATTCCTCCTGATGCCATCTATCCTTCTCAACTCTGGCAAAAAATCAAGGCTGAGGCCATTGGCTTCCAGGAGCTTGCTCCAAAAAAGGATAAAAGGACATTTTCCTTTGGCTTCCAGTCTGTCCCCAAGTTCAATAACAGGATTCCCTTTTTCCTTCAATACCTGAAAAGATTGCAGGAAGAAAGAGAAAGATGCTTCATCTTTTTCTCCAGCGACGGCGTGCGAAAAAAAATGGCCGGCCTTCTCACCCAGAAAGAGATTTTGAGCCGCGCATCTTCATCGCCTTTCATTTTTGCCAAAGATGGAGCGGTCGGGCTCCTTCTGGGAGAACTTCAGAGCGGGTTCAGCTATCCAAAAGAGAAGGCGACTTTTTTTTCGGAGAAAGACATCCTGACCGAAGAGAAGGTCATCGTTTCCCGCCCTCAGGTCAAGCCATTCCTCTCCCAGTTCCTTGACCTTCGAGCCGGGGATTATGTTGTCCATACGGACTGCGGAATAGGGATTTTCAGCGGCCTGGTTAAGGTCGAAGTGGACAAGAGAGAGCGAGAGTTCATCAAAATTCTCTACAGGGATGACGACAAGCTCTTTGTTCCAGTTGAAGACCTCAACCTTGTTCAGAAATACTCGGGAGTCGGCTCAAGCCTGCCGCCTCTCGATAAGCTGGGAAGTCTCTCTTGGGAGAGAACAAAAGCAAGGACAAAGCAGGCCATCGAGAAAATGGCCAGAGAGCTGCTCCAGCTCTATGCCCAGCGCAAAGCCATCAAGGGCTTTAGTTTCAGTCCCTCGGGTGCCTGGCAAGCTGAGTTTGAAAAGACTTTTGAGTATGAGGAGACAGAGGACCAGCTTCGAGCCATAAAAGAAGTCATGAGAGACATGGAATCCGATTCTCCCATGGACCGGCTCCTCTGCGGAGATGTCGGCTACGGCAAGACTGAAGTGGCGATGAGGGCTTCATTCAAGGCCGTGATGGACGGGAAGCAGGTGGCTGTTCTCTGTCCGACAACCGTCCTTGCCAGTCAGCATCTCGAAACTTTCCGAAACAGGATGATTCTCTTCCCGATCAGAGTCGAAGCCCTGACTCGGCTCCAGACAAGAAGCCGGCAGAAGAAGATTGTCGAGGATTTGAAGAAGGGTTTGGTCGATATCGTCATCGGGACGCATCGTCTTCTCTCCAAGGATGTCCAATTTCATGACCTCGGCCTGCTCGTCGTCGATGAGGAGCAAAGGTTCGGAGTGAATCATAAAGAAAAAATAAAGACAATGAAGGCCAATGTCGATGTCTTAACCATGAGCGCCACTCCCATCCCCAGAACGCTGAATCTGTCTCTCAGCGGCCTGAGAGATATCAGCCTTATCGAGACGCCTCCCAAGGACAGACTGGCTATTCATACCGTGGTCTCTGCCTTCAATCAGAAGCTTGTTGCCTCGGCGATAAAAGCAGAATTGGCGCGGAAAGGACAAGTCTATTATATCTACAACAGAATTGGAGACATCGAGCGCAGGGCCCGGGCGATTGAGAAATTTGTTCCTCAAGCAAAGGCGGCCGTCGTCCACGGCCAGATGCCGAGCAAAGCTCTGGAGAAAAGGATGATGGATTTTATAGGCCAGAAATATAACGTTCTGGTTTCGACAACGATTATCGAGAACGGGATTGATATTCCGCTGGTCAATACTCTCATTGTTGAAGGCGCTGACGACTTTGGCCTCTCTCAGCTCTATCAGCTCCGGGGAAGGGTCGGCCGTTCCTCCCGCCAGGCTGTTGCCCATTTTCTTGTTCCTCCGCTTGATGTGGTCAGCCCTCTGGCCAAAGAGCGGCTGAAAGCCCTCCAGGAATTCACGGAGTTGGGTTCAGGCTTTCGATTGGCAGCCAAGGATTTGGAGATAAGAGGAGCAGGGAATTTTTTGGGCACTGCCCAGCATGGATACCTGGAGGCGGTCGGCTTCGATTATTTCATGCATCTCTTAGAGCAGGCAATAAAGGAGCTCAAGGGAGAGGCAGGCGAGGAATTCAAGAGCGAGGTCAATTTGAAAGTGGATATCCGCATCCCTGAGCGCTACCTTCCCCAGATGAATCTGAGGCTTAACCTCTATAAGAGAGTCTCCTCTGCGGAAAATTTAGGAGAGATCGAGAGGATCAAGCAAGAAATCAAAGACCGCTTCGGTCCTCTTCCTCCAAGCATCGAGAATCTCCTTCGCTATGGAATCGTCAAGTATCTGGCTCAAGAGATGAAGATAAGTTCTATCGACAGAATAGGAAAGAAGCTCATCTTTAAGTTCTTTCCCTCGTCATCGGCCAGCGTCGGCGAAATGATCAAGCTCATCAAGAAATATTCGGGGTCAATCACTCCTCAGGGTGTGATGAGCCTTAATCTTATTTCTCAGGAAGACACAAGGATTATGGATGAAACCGTTTCTATCTTGAAGGAGTTATCTTCAATATAATATAATTGAAAACTAAGAGAGAGGAAGAAATTGAATTTGAAAAGCCGCCCCTTTTTTCTTTTGCTGGGCATTCTTTTGCTCTTTATCAATTGTGGAAAGAAGAACACGCAGGAAAAGTCTCCAGTTTTTGACCTTGCCGACCTGCAGAAAAAGAACGAGATCGTCCTTAAGGTCGGCGATTCTTCATACCTCAACTCTGATTTTGAGAAGTATGTCCAGGCCACGATGGGAGGCGGCTATCAAACCCTGAGCGCAATTTCTCTCAGCCGTCTCTTCGATAATTTTGTTGAAGAAAAAATTCTTCTCCAGTCAGCTCAAAACCAGAACTTGACCTTAACCGTGGGCGAGAAAAAGCTGTACTTGGAGAAACTGGCGAAGGAATTCAAGTCTGAGAACAGCAAAATTTCAGTTGATGAATTGGATACAAAGATTTTATTTGATAGATTGCTTATCCAAAAGTATACCTTCGAGCTGATGAAAGGTGTCGAAGTCCAGGACCAGGAGATCAACGATTATTACAGGCTTCATAAGAAGGAATTTTTGCATCCGGAGAGGGTTAAGGTTAGCCAGATTCTATTGGATAGCCAGGATAAGGCCATTGAAGTTTATGAAAAGGTCAAGAATTCTTCAGGGGAGAAATTCAGAGAGATTGCCCAAAAGGAATCAATTGGCTTAGAGGCGTCGAGAGGAGGGGAGATGGGAGTTTTTGAGATGGGACAGCTCCCCTTCGATCTGGAAAAAGTGGTTTTCTCTTTGAAGGAAAGTGAAATCAGCCCTGTGGTCGAGTCTTCTTATGGTTACCACATTTTCAGGCTGGACAAAAAATATGGGGCAGAACTGATTCCTGAAGAGGAGGCTGCACCCCAGATCAGGACAAAACTCTTGAACCAGAAAATCAAGGATCGGCTCTCGGAACACATCGAAGAGCTGAAGAAAGAATTGGAATGGACATTCTATCCCCAGAACCTCTCTTTTCCCTATCAAAAGGAAAGCTGATGATAAGAAATAGAGGATTGGCAATGGTCTTGCTGACCATGTCCGCTGTTCTTTCTCTTTACGGCCAGGTCGTTGTCGAAGAAATCGTGGCCATCGTCAACGACGACATCATCACCCTCTCTCAATACAAGATGGAGGAAGAAACTCTCTATCAAATGCTCAGCAGGCAGTTTCAAGGAGAGGAGCTGGCCAGGCAGTTCGCATCAAATAAAAAATATCTCCTGGACAGAATGATTACCGATATCATCCTTCTCCAGGAAGCCAAGAAGAAGGACCTCAACGTCAAAGAGCAGTTGAAAACGATGATCGAGACGCTGAAGAAGGAAAATTCGATTGACTCGGATGAAGAGCTCATCCGGGCCATGAGCCGCCAAGGCATGGATTTTGAAGAATGGAAAAAACAAATGGAGGACTATCTCTTGAGGCAGGGGGTGGTCTATTCAGAGATTCAGTCAAGTGTTATTGTCGAGGATTCTGAGATCTTGAATTACTACAAGCTCCATCCGCAGGAATTCACAGAGCCTGCCGAATACAAGCTGAGGGCGATTCATATCTCAAGCGAAGGGAGAAGCGAGGCGGAAGTCGAAGCTAAAAAAAGTGAGGTCAGTCAGAAAATTGCATCCGGAGAAGATTTCATATCCTTGGTTGCTGCCTATTCCGAGGGGCCGGAGAAAGAAAATCAGGGAGACTTGGGTCGATTCAAAAAAGGTGAATTGGAAAAAAACCTTGAAGAGGCAGTCGAAGCTTTGAAGGTTGGAGAAGTCACTCCTTGGCTTCAGGTGAAAGGCGGCTGGTATCTGTTGAAGCTGGAGGAGAAAAAAGAGAGCCGGCTCAAATCCTTTGAGGAAGCCAAAGCAGAGACCGAAGAAAAGCTTTTCAGCCAAAAAAGGCAAGAAAAGGCTGATGAATACATAAAAAAACTTAGAGAAAAAAGCTATATAAAAATTCTTAAGCCCGATATCTCCGGCTTTTAGGCAATGAAGATGGCGGCAGCGATGGCTGTTGTCCACACCCCCTTTTTTCCTTTGGCTATCTGGGTGATGTTTCTGGTGCGGACAATAATCTTGTTAGGCAACCTGTAGAATTTTTTTTCTTCATCATATATTTTTCTGATATCGAAGTTCACGCCGAGTGTCGTGCCCAGCATGTAAGCCGCAAGATCCTCTGCATACTGGCCAGCTTCCCTTTCATTCTGACCGTAGCCGTGATGTTCGGAGAGATAGCCATAATAGCGGCGCTCGTTAGGAATGGCTGACCCCACTGAGGCCGAGATCAAGCGTTGAGCCTCATCTGTGGCACACTCGCTCATCACCAGAAAAATAATCTGCCCTGGGCTGAGCAGCTTCAGCCCCTCTTTCTTTGAGATGAGTTGGCAATGGGGAGGAATGATACTTGAAGTTTTGACCAGGTTAAAAGGGGCTATGCCCGCACTTCTTAAGGCCTGTTCAAAGCTTGCCAATTTTTCTTTGTGCTGCCCGCTTCCCTTGGTCAAAAAGAGTTTGGTAGGAATAATTTTATCCATGACTTTCTCTTTTTTGATTTTGGAAATCTCTTTCACTCTTAAGAGCGGCCATTAAGGAGAGCGTTTCTCCACTTTTTTGGTGGGGATATATGGCTCTGGCTCTTTGAAGTCTATATCCCTTGAGACCGTCCATTCTCCGAGAGGAGCATAGGTGGAGCGCTTTTGAGCAAAGAGCTTAACATAGGCCGTCTTCCACTCGGGATTGTATTTTATATCGTTAAGGTTTTTTCCTTCAACTCCAAGGTTGCTCTCCAGGCGGAAGACATCGCTGATTTCTCCGGGCATGAGGGGATTTCTGCGGATGGCCAGCAGCAAGCGGTCGCCCAAATTCTCATTCATGCCTTCGTACCTATAGACGGCGTTAAAATTCACATAGCGAAGAGGCTGATCGCTGATATTTTTTACGCGGAAAGAGATGGCTGGAACAAGAACCAGCTTTGGAGGCCAGGGGCTATAAAGCTTTTTTGTCCACATCGTCTTTACATCCAGGATTTCCATCGAGGCCTTTAATTCTTCGGCGGAAGGAGATTTTTTGCATCCTGTTTGAATAGAGCCAAAGACAAGAACGGCAAGGATGGCGATTGTCGTCCATTTGACTTTTTTCATCAATTTTCTCCTCGTGATTATAAAATATAAACGATGGCCGCAAATTATTCAATCACTAATTTGAGAAGGGCTCAGGCAGGGTGTATCGAAAACACGCAGGCTTT
>CAZGMN010000072.1:0-13720 GCA_964526905.1 uncultured Eubacteriales bacterium | reverse complement strand
ATTTCCTCTCATTTGTGGTCTGGCTGGGCATCATTTTTTATTACTGGATTTTCTTTTACGCTTATAAAATTCCTATCACTTATTTTCTCCTTTTCCCTTATAACTTTCTGCTGATGGTCGGAGCATCGATTCCGACTCCGGGCATGGTGGGAGGATATGATTATTTCAGCCGCATAGCTTTGACCTCTCTCTATAACATCGATGCCAGCATGGCGGTGAGTATGACCATTGTTGTCCATGCCATTCAAGTTGTGGTGACTTGCCTCATAGGATATACTATACTTTGGAAAGAGGGAATTTCGTTGTTTCAATTGAAGAAACTTGGTGAGGTGACTGAAGAATGAGATGCCCTTATTGCGAGCATGCGGAGAGCAAAGTCATTGATTCCCGTGAGAGCAAGAACGGATTGCGCGTCCGCCGCCGGAGAGAGTGCCTTTCCTGCAAGCGCAGGTTCACGACCTATGAGAAGATCGAAGAAATTCCTTATATGGTCATAAAAAAAGACGGAAGCCGCCAGGCGTTCGACGGACAGAAGCTTCTCCAGGGCATGCTTAAAGCCTGCGAAAAAAGGCCTGTTCCTTTAGCTAAAATGGAAGAGGTGGTTGAAGAGATTGAAAGCAAGCTGATGGAAAGGCCTGATAAAGAGATGAGCGCTGCGGAGATTGGCATGCTGGTGATGAACAGGCTCAAAGCGTTGGATAAAGTGGCTTACGTCAGGTTTGCTTCTGTCTATCGAGAATTCAGAGACGTTGTTGAGTTTAAGCAAGAGCTGGAGTCGCTTCTCAAAGAAAAATAGAAGCCGAGGAGAGATGGTCAGAAGGATTAAGCCAGTCTCGAGGATAGATAACATTGAGAAGGTCATCAATAAAAGAGTAGGGGAGCTTCCTTATCAGAGGAAAGAATTATTAGGGTTGGATGAGCAGTGGAGTCCTCGCTTGGATATATCTGAAAAGGAAAATGAGATTGTGGTTGAGGTCGAACTGCCAGGAGTCGCTCAAAAAGATATCATGCTTTTGCTTCATTCCAATCGTTTAGAGATTAAAGGAGTGAAAAGAGAAAATTTGCCGCGGGGACGAATAAACTATATTCGGCTGGAAAGAGAATATGGAATTTTCCGGCGTTTTGCTTTCTTGCCGGAGATGGTCATTCCTGAAAAAGCTCAGGCTTCTCTGGCGAAAGGAGTTTTGCGCATTCAGTTGAGGAAATATAAGAAGAAGGGAGATAGAAAATTTATTCTGAAAATCCAGCATTCAAGAGACTAAATCTGGAGGCAGGCCATGGCTAAAAAAGAAGATGAGAAAGAAGAAAAATTGGAAGGTATTTTGACGGAGCGCGAAAAGAAGATTCATGTTCCCAAAGAGCTGCCTGTTTTGATGTTAAGAGATATTGTTGTTTTTCCCTATATGGTCATTCCCTTATTTGTTGGGAGGGAGAAATCAAAGAATGCCATTGACTATTCCCTATCCAGCCACAGGATGATTCTCCTCCTCACCCAAAAGAATATGGAGGTTGAAGAGCCAAAGAGGGAAGATGTCTATGGGACGGGCACTGTGGCCTTGATTATGAGAATGCTGAAACTTCCAGATGGGAGAGTGAGGATCCTGGCCCAAGGGCTGGTCAGGGCAAGGATCGAGAGCCTGGATGAAGAAAAGCCCTATTATTTAGCCGAGGTCAGCGTCGTTCAGGAACCGGATGAAGTGACTAAGTCGATAGAGATTGAAGCCCTGCTCCGCAACACTCGCACCGGACTGGAGAAGGCTTCTTCTTTAGGAAAAGATATTCCCCCTGAGGTCATGATCTTGGCGGCCAACATCGACGAGCCAGGAAGGCTGGCTGACCTGACTGCTGCCAACTTGGAATTAAAAATTAATGAAGCTCAGCAGATATTGGAAATCGTCGATCCTCTCCAGAGGTTGAAGAGAGTCTTTGAACTCTTAACCAGAGAACTCGAGCTGCTGGACATTCAATCCAAAATCAGCACCGAAGCCAAAGGGGAAATGGACAAGCTCCAGAAGCAGTATTTCTTGCGGCAGCAAATGAAAGCGATTCAGAAGGAGCTGGGAGAAGGGACCGAACTCCAGGAAGAGATAAAGGGCTATCAAGAGGCACTCAAGATAATAAAAGTTACTGAAGAAGTCAAGGACGAGCTGGATAAACAAATCAAGCGGCTCTCTCAGATGCATCCCGAGTCGGCCGAGACGGCCGTAGTCCGCAACTATTTAGATTGGATGTTTGCCCTTCCCTGGGATAAGAGCACAATCGATAACCTTGATTTACGGAAAGCAAAGAAAATTCTGGATGAAGACCATTATGGCCTGGAGAAGGTTAAGGAAAGAATTGTAGAATATTTGGGAGTGAGAAAACTCTCAAAACAAATAAAAGGACCCATTCTCTGCTTTGTTGGACCTCCTGGAGTGGGGAAGACTTCGCTCGGCCGGTCAATAGCCAGGGCATTGGGACGAAAATTCATACGCATTTCTCTGGGAGGAGTGAGAGACGAAGCCGAGATCAGAGGTCACAGAAGGACATATGTCGGAGCACTTCCAGGGAGAATTATCCAGGGATTGAGAAGAGTCGGTTCGAACAATCCTGTTTTCATGATGGATGAAGTGGACAAGATTGGCGCTGATTTTAGGGGTGACCCTTCCTCGGCTCTTCTTGAAGTCCTGGACCCTGAGCAGAATTATTCCTTCCGTGACCATTACCTGGGAGTCCCCTTTGATTTGAGCAAGGTCATGTTCATCACCACTGCCAATCTTCTTGACCCCATCCAGCCTGCTTTCCGCGACCGAATGGAGGTTATCCATCTTCCGGGTTATACAGAGGAAGAAAAGCTGCAGATTGCCCTTCGGCACCTCATGCCAAAGCAGGTGAAGGAAAATGCCCTTAATGAAAAATTGATCTCCTTCACCAGCGGGTCGATAAAGAAAATCATCTCCCAATACACAAGAGAGGCTGGAGTCAGAAATCTCGAAAGGGAAATGGCCTCAGTCTGCCGCAAGGTTGCCCGAAAGGTTGCTGAAGGAAAGAAGAAGTCGACCAAGATCACTTCTCAGAACATAGAAAGATACCTTGGCCCTCCAAAAATATTCAAAGACCAGCTTCTTCAGCAAGACCAAGTCGGGGTGACAACAGGAGTTGCCTGGACAGCCACAGGGGGAGAGATGCTTTTTGTCGAAGCGACCAAGATGAAAGGGAAGGGAAATCTCTCGCTGACGGGATCGCTGGGGGATGTGATGAAAGAATCTGCTCATGCTGCGTTGAGCTATGCCCGAGCCCATGCCAAGGAATTGGGCATTGACAGCCAGATATTCACTCAAAACGATTTCCATATCCATATTCCTGAGGGAGCCATCCCCAAAGATGGACCTTCTGCCGGAGTCACCATCGCCACCTCGCTTATTTCTGTCTGTACCAATCTCAAGGTCAAGCGGGATGTGGCCTTGACCGGAGAGATCACGCTGAGGGGCAATATCCTTCCCATCGGCGGGCTAAAAGAAAAGGTTTTGGCTGCTCAGCGGGCAGGAGTGAAGAAAATAATTTTACCTGCGGCGAACAAGAAAGATTTGATCGATATTCCCAAGAAGATTAAGAAAGAAATAGAATTCATTTTTGTCGAGGAAATCAAAGAAGTTTTTGACCAGGCTTTAGTCAAAGACGGGAAAAAGAAAATTAAAGTCAAATAGTTCACTCTTCGGCCGCATTCCATGAAGCTTCGAAGCCTTCAAGAGAAAGAACTCATCCTGGCCATAAGGAAAGATTTCTCTCGTCCTGAAGAAGACTTAATCCTCGGCATCGGAGACGATGCGGCTGCAGTCAAAGTCGGGAAAAAATATCTTCTTCTGACCAAAGACCTGCTCATCGAAGGTATTCATTTTATCTCTTCCCTTCATCCGCCTTATTTCTTGGGGCGGAAAAGCATGAGTGTTAACCTGAGCGATATTGCCGCCATGGGGGGGAAACCCAGATATGCCCTTCTTGGTTTGGGTCTTCCTTCTCGGACGCCCCCGCGCTGGCTGGATGAGTATTTTTCCGGATTCAAGTCTTTATGCAGGGAATCGGGAGTCATTCTTGTCGGCGGCGATGTCTCCCAGTCAAAAAAGGTCGTCATCTCAGTCACTCTTGTCGGCCAAGGCAAAAATATTATTCAGAGGAAAGGAGCCAAGCCCGGAGACTTTATCTTTGTCTCTGGCGAGCTGGGGAATGCCCGACAGGGATTGCTCCTTCTCAAGAGAGGATTCAAACTTGGTGATAATCAAAGAGCAGACCACTTGCTCAAAGCTTTTCTGGATCCTGTTCCTCGCCTTGCTCTCGCTCAGGAACTCTCTCGCTTTAGGCTGGCGTCTTCGATGATTGATATCAGTGATGGATTGTCTGTCGACCTGCTTCACCTCTGTGAGGAAAGCGGTTGTGGAGCTGTGGTTGAGAAGGAAAAGCTGCCTCTTTCCAAGGAGCTTCGTTTCTGGCAGAAAAGGTTCTATGAATTTGGCCTTCATGGCGGAGAAGACTACGAGCTTCTTTTCTCCGTGCCGCCCAAGAAAATGGATTTAATCTCCAGGTTAATGAAGAAATACAAAATCTCCTGCATCGGGAAGATGATACGAGAAAAGAACCTATATCTGCTTGACCATCGGGGAATAAAAAAGCCCTTAGAGATAAGGGGATACCAGCATTTTAGGTGATTTCAAATTAATTATTGACAAAAAAAGGGAAATTTTATAATCCAATAGGTAAGAATCAATTTAAATTCCTTGGGAGGAGGACATGCTAAAAAGGGCCTTTGCTTTCCTCATTTCCCTTATTTCAATCTTCACCGCTCTTCAAGCCGGCGGCTGGAACAACACCTTAATGGGCTGGAGAGCTCTCGGGCTTGGCGGGGCTTTTGTCGGTGTCGCCGATGACCCGAGTGCCATTTTTTATAATCCTGCCGGACTGGTTTTTCAGAAGGAGGCTTTCAATCTTTCCCTCGGCGGTTTTTCCATCTGGCCGACTCATGAGTACATTACGCCCATGGGAACAAGAGCTCAAAGCAAGTACGACGTCTCCTTGCCTCAACTGTTCTTTTCCTACAGGACAAGCCCTAAAGTCACCATAGGTCTTGGATTTTATGTCCCTTATGCTGGAGGAGGAATAGACTGGAAAGAGAATGAGCTTGGGATTCCATTCAAGTCAACTTTGGGTATTTATTCTCTAACTCCAACTCTGGCCTATCATCTGAATGAGAAATTATCCTTGGGTTTTTGCCTGAACTTTTACGGTTCTTCCCTGAATGTGGATACGAGAACAGATGAGTTTGGTCCTTTTAGGAACGAAGAGAGTGGGTCGGCTGTTTCTGGGGGCCTTGGCATTCTATTCAAACCAACAGAAAAGATCGGGCTTGGATTGAGCATAAGGGGTCCGGCCAAAATGAAACTCAGCGGGAAAACATATTTAACGCTGACAATTCCTGGCTTTGAACCCGAGCAAGAGGATTTTAATTCAGAGACTCGTTTTAACCTCCCTTGGGATGTGGAGCTGGGATTCTCTTACAGGATTGCCGAGAACCTCCTCTTTTCGACAAGTGCCCAGTACACCATGTGGTCGGTTTTGAAAAAGGTTGAAAAGACGATTAATAACATTCCGTTCCTGGGAGATTTGGAAACTTATGAAGCAATGGATTTCAAGAATATCTTGATCTGGAGAGCCGGATTTGAGTATCACCTCTTGGGCGGAGTTTTTTTGAGAGGAGGGATAGGGCTCGACCGTTACGCCACACCTGAGGAAACTTTGGATTTCAAAAATATAGATGTTGATAAAGTGACTCTGTTGGGTGGGATAGGCTACCGAACAGGGAGGATGCAGATTGACTTCATTTACGTCTCTGCTCAGGGGAAAGAGCGAGAAACGGCAGTCTCATCCTTTCCGGGTAAATACAATCTCAATGTTAACCTTATGGGCTTGGGAGTAACTTTTTCTTTTTGACTTTTTAGTTTGAGGGAAATTCCCCCCTAAAGACAATTTCAGCAGGGCCTGTCTGATAGACTTTCTTCTTTTCCCATTCCACCAGCAATTGCCCCATGCTTGTTCCCACTTTGACCTTTTTATCAGTCAGGTTCTTCAAGATTGAAGCCACAGCAGCGGCGCAGGCTCCGCTTCCTGAAGAAAGGGTTTCTCCCACCCCTCTTTCCCAGAAGAGGACTTCGATCTCATCCCTGCTGAAGACCCTGATGAACTCGATGTTCGTCCGCTTTAGAAAGAAGGGATGAGATTCGATTTCTCTTCCGAGCTGATGCCATTCGATGCGGGAAGGGAAGCGGTCGACGAAGATGGCACAGTGGGGATTGCCGACAGAGAGGACTGTTATCGGATAGATTTTTTGATTGATGGAAAGGGGGTAATCGATGATCTTTTCATGAGCAGAGCCGTCGTCAAAAGGAATATCCTTGGAATTCAGGTGGGGGATTCCCATTTCAATCTTGATCAGAAATAGGCTCTTTTTCTTCTCGATCAGCTTGCATTCCCTCTTTCCGGCCGTGGTGAGGAAGATAATGTGGGAGGCGTCGACCTTCTTCTGGTTGTAAAGAAAGGCGGCCGCGCATCTCAATCCGTTGCCCGAGATTTCCGGCTCGGTTCCATCAGCATTGAAGATGCGGAACCTGACAAGCCCCTTTTTTTTATCCTTGACCGAGATGAGGAGCAGGCCGTCTGCTCCGACTCCGGTGTGGCGGTCACAAATCCGGCTGGCAAACCTGCCGATTTCGGCCAGAGTTTTTATCTCTTCTTCCTCAATAATCAAAAAGTCGTTACCCAAGGAATGAATTTTGAAAAACTTCATTCAGGTATCCTGAGAGTGGTGATGAATTCTGATGAATCTTTTTCCCTCCGGATGCGAAGCATGAGCGTATCACCAGCTTTAAGTCTGGCGATGATATTCTTAAGGTCGCTTTCCTCCACAATCAATTTTCCGTTGGCCTCAATAATAATATCGCCGGCTTCAAGATTTTTTCGGTCCGCCTCAGTGTAGCTGCGGACATCGGTGATCACCACTCCTTCCCGCGTTCTAAAGCCGTAGCGGCTTGCAAGCCGGGGAGTTAGAGTCGTGTAGGAGAATCCCAAGTCTTTTCCGGAAGAGGCGGCAGTTTCCCGTTCTTCTTCTGTTTGAAGCTCATCAAGTTTTGTGCTCAGAAGTTTCTCTTTTCCATCCCTGATGATTTTCATCTCAACTTTTGTTCCGGGCTCGATTTCAGCGATCTTGAATCGCAGGTCATTCCCATCTTTGACGGGCACGCCGTTAATTTCAACAATGACATCAGCAGGCTTTAATCCCGCTTTTTCTGCGGCTGTTCCGGGCTCGACTGAGCCGACAAGAGCTCCATTTCTTGATTGGAGCTTGAGATGTTCTTTATCAGCTTGAGTGATGCTCTGAGGCACGATGCCGAGGTAACCCCTGACAACTTTCCCTTTTTCTTTTAGCTGATTGATGACATTTCTTGCCAAATTGGAAGGAATGGCAAAGCCGATTCCAATATTGCCCCCTGAAGGAGAAACAATTATTGAGTTGATTCCAACGACTTCTCCTTTCATATTCACTAACGGGCCGCCGCTGTTTCCAGGATTTATGGCAGCGTCAGTCTGAATGTAATCTTGATAAGGCACACCCGAGCCGATTTGCCTTCCTTTAGAGCTGACAATCCCTGCGGTAACCGTATTTTGCAGTCCCCAAGGATTGCCGATGGCTAAGACCCACTCTCCAACCTGGAGCTGGGAGGAATCTGCCAGTTCAGCAAAGGGCAGGTTTTTATCATCGACCTTCAAAAGAGCCAGGTCGGTCAAGGGGTCTGTTCCAACGAGCTTAGCCTTATATTCTTTTTCTTGGAGTGTGGTGACTTTGACTTCTACCGATTTTTCAACAAGATGGTTATTAGTCAGAATGTATCCATCTGGGCTGATGAAAAAACCTGCTCCCCTGGCTTCGGAGCGAAACTCCCGCTCTCTCTCACGGGGAATTCCAAAGAACTTATCCCAGAAATCTTCAAAGGGTGATTCGCTCCAGAGATTTGAAGCCCTGCTCTTTTCCACTTTCTCGGCTATAATCTGGACGACCGCAGGCCCAACCTTATCGGAGATCGTCACGAAATCCAAATCAGGCTTAGCCTGGGGAGGAGGAGCGGCATGAAGCAATGACGGGGATGAAGAAGAGGGCGGCTCGTTTAAAAAAGCCTCAGGCCTGTTTTTTTCAGGAACGTAGATAAAAATGATACCTGCTAAGAGGATTCCCAGGAAAAAGCTGATAAGCGCAACAAAAAGGGTCTTTCTCATTTCCCTTCCTCCTAATTCATAGATGATATAAATAGCATAGTCATTACTAAAATTCAATTGGACTACTTATTGTTAACTCTTTAAAGCTGCAGAAAAGTTGCAATAAGGATTTATTATGGCTATTATCAACTGAGCTGGAGAACAATGAGATTAAAAGAGGGAGTTTTAGTCGTCTTGGAAGGGATTGACGGCTCTGGGAAGTCAACACAAGCGGCGCTTCTTGTCGAAAAACTCAAAGAAAAGGGATTTGATGTTGTCTATTTCCGGGAGCCGACGAGAGGAAGGTGGGGACGCAAGATCAAGAAAAAGGCTCTCTATTCAGATTCGCTTTCTCCTGAAGAAGAACTGGATCTTTTCTTGAGGGACCGGAAGGAAAATGTGGAGAAAAACTTGAAGCCGGCTCTTTCCGGGAGGAAGATTGTTATTCTAGACAGATACTATTACTCAACCATCGCTTACCAGGGAGCAAGGGGCATTGACATCAAGAGGATAAGGAGAATGAACGAAGAATTTGCGATTAAGCCTGATTTGGTCTTCATCCTCGATATAGGCCCGCAAAAAGGCTTAGAGCGGATAGTGGATAGGCAGAGAAAAGATAAGCTTTTTGAAGAGAAGGAATACCTTGTTAAGGTTAGAAAGATATTTAAAAGCATTAAAGGGAAGGGGATTATCCACCTCGATGCCTGCAAGACTAAAGAAGAAATCGGCAGCAAAATAGAGAAGATTGTTTTCGATTACATCTCTCATTCAAAGGCATTCAGCAAAGTGTCATTGTGAGGAATGAAGAGATTCCCCGCCTGCTGGTGCGCGCGATGAAGACGAGGAAAGACATGATGTAAGGGAGCTCGTGATGTCATTTTTGATCATCTCCGAATTTGAGAATGTTATCGAACTCTAGCCAACAATAGCCAAATCTGCTATATTTTATTATCATGAGCCTCGGGAAATTTATTCTAAAAGTTAAGACGCCTGGGCAAAAATATATCGTTCGCGTCGGCAAAAATGAAAAGATAAAAAAGCCTGTGAGGCGAAGAGTCTTCAAAATTTTTCTTTTTGTTTTCTTAATCTGTGCCGCTATTGGCTTGGGTATAATCCTCGGCGGCTATCTGGCTATCAAGCAGAATCTTCCCTCGATATCCATGCTGGAGAGATTCGAGCCATATATCGTTACCAGAATTTATTCTGCCGACGGCGAAGTCCTCGGCGAGCTCGCCGTCGAGAAAAGAATAGAGATTCCTTATGAGCAGATTCCGGATATCCTGAAAAAAGCCATCATCGCCACAGAAGACCCAAGATTTTACAGCCATCCCGGAATTGATTTCCGTGGAATTCTGCGGGCGATGAAAGAGGATATAAAAAAATGGAAAAGGTTGAGAAGGCCTCATGGCGGGAGCACCATCACCATGCAGCTGGCCAGAAAACTCTTCCTTTATCCTAAGCAGACAATCCGCCGCAAGGTTCAGGAGAGTCTGCTGACCCTCCAGATTGAGAAAAAATACTCAAAGCAAGAAATCTTAACGATGTACTGCAATGTCTTCTATCTGGGGCATGGAGCCTACGGAGTTGAAGCGGCCTCACAACTTTATTTCGGGAAAAAAGCATCTGAATTAAACCTTGAAGAGGCAGCCTTGATCGCCGGCATATTGCGCGGCCCTTCCCTCTATTCTCCCTATGCGCGGCGAGATATCACCCTTGACCGCAGAAATCATGTGCTGAGGCGAATGGTCGAAGAAGGGTATATATCCAGGGAAGAGGCGGAAGAGGCAAGAAAGAAGCCTCTCAATGTCCTTCCGCTGCGGAGAAAGGAATCTGGATTTGCTGCTTATTTCAAGGAAGAGGTCAGGAGGCATATTATTGAGACCTATGGCGAGGACGTCCTCTATCGGAGAGGGCTAAAAATCTATACGACCTTGGACCCCACTCTTCAGAAATATGCTGAAGATGCTGTTGAGGAAGGGCTTCGCAAGCTGGACAAGAAGCAAGGATGGAGGAATGACAAACGGAATCTGCTCGTCGAAGGCATCCAGGACCTTGAAGGCTTGGAGAGGGGCTTTCTTTCAAGCTGGCAGGAGCCGGCTTTTAAAGAGAAAGATGTCATAGATGCCGTC
The DNA here is from genome assembly GCA_964526905.1 of uncultured Eubacteriales bacterium. Lineage (GTDB taxonomy): Bacteria > Acidobacteriota > Aminicenantia > Aminicenantales > Aminicenantaceae > CAZGMN01. The sequence goes on along the minus strand of CAZGMN010000072.1, from coordinate 3,314 downwards.
GTTATATCAGTCACAAGCGATGAGGCTTTGGTCAAAGTCAAAGATTATAAAGGAACGCTGACAAACTCTGATATCGCAGACTGGACTGGAACAAAAAACTTGAGAACCCTCATCAGAAGGGGAGATGTCATCCAGGTCAAAATCAATAGCATCGATGAAGAAAAAAAAGAGCTTCTTCTCTCCTTGGACCAGGACCCTCTGCTTGAGGGAGCACTCCTCGCTGTCGAGCCTCAAACCGGCCAGATAAGGGCCATGGTGGGCGGCTATTCTTTTAGGAGAAGCGAGTGGAATAACGCAACCCAGGCCGTGAGACAAGCCGGTTCGGCTATAAAACCAATACTCTATACCGCGGCGATTGAGAGTGGCTTCTCGCCTTCTTATATTATCATCGATGGGCCGACCGATTTCATCGACGAATGGTCGGGCGAGCCCTGGACTCCGCCCAACTATGACGGAAGGTACAAGGGCGCTGTCACCCTGCGTAAGGCCCTGGAAGAGTCAAGGAATATCCCCACTGCCAAGCTTCTCCAGTATATCTCTCCTCAAAAAGGTGTTGAATACTGTCGGAAATTCGGGATCACCTCTCCCGTCTATCCCTATCTTTCTCTCGCACTGGGGTCTTTCGAGCTGCGTTTGATAGAGCTTGTTTCTGCCTTTTCAGTATTTCCCAACAAAGGTGTCCGGGCCAAGCCAAACTTCATAACCCGCATTGAGGATAAAGATGGGAACATCTTGGAAGAGAACAGCCTTGAAACAGAAAAAGTCATTTCTCCTCAGGTCGCCTACATCATGACCAGTTTGCTTCAAGGCGTGATTCAAAGGGGAACAGCAATGGCCGCAAGATATATACAGTGGCCGCTGGCCGGGAAGACAGGGACGACCAATGATTTTACTAATGCTTGGTTTTTAGGGTTCTCTCCATCTCTCTGTGCAGGCGTTTGGGTTGGCCATTTGGGGAACGTCTCCATAGGAGAGAGGCAGTCCGGAGCTGTAGCGGCCATGCCGATCTGGATAGATTTTTTTGATAAAGTCGTCAAAGAAAAAAAGAAGAAAATTGAGGAGGCCGGAGATGAGGCTTCTCAAGTCGAAGAATTCGAAATTCCTCCGAATCTTTCTTTTGTCGAGATTGACTACAAGACAGGCTTGCTCGCCGGCCCATTTTGTCTTTTTACCATCAAGGAGGCTTTTCTGCCTGGAACCGAGCCAACACGATTTTGTACTCCTGAAGACCACATGATGGTTCTTGATTATTATGGACTGGCGAAGAAGTAATAGAATTAAGTCAGCTTAGCCTTTCTTTCTTACTTCTTTCTCACCCTGCCTGAACCAGAAGAGCGAGATGAAGAGCTTCGTGATGGGGCTGCGCTGTGAGACCCTGAGCTGGAGCTAATCCTTCTCGATGAACCTTGAGAAGAAGAGGAAGTTCTGCTGGAGCCGCTCTTAGAGCCGGTGATGTACTCATATATCCGCTTAAGACCAGAGCTCGATTTCTTGACTTCTATTTTTCTTGGGTAATTTTTTATGCTGATCGCTGGAGAGGAGGGATAGCCGACACCGTCTCTCTTGATGATTTTTCTTTCAGGAAGCGATTCTGGCCTCCGAATCTCATCCTTCCCGACTCCTTTTGAATCCAAGACTCCTGTCTTGGCAGTGATTGCCCGATCAACCGGCGCTTTATTGATCTTATCAGTTTCGAGACGGCCTTCTGTTTTCCTCAGGATGAGTTTTTCTCCTCCAAGTTTTTCAACAGAGATCTGATTGGCCACCGGCTTCAAAGGCGGTGACTGGGTCAAAAGTGTGATTTTTCCCAGGCTTTTTACAGATTCTTCTCTGAGGGCGACATCAGATACGTTTCGAGCCTTTAGCTGATTTTTGTGAACAACAGTCAGAGCCCGAGAATGCAACGGATAATCACCCGTATATCGGCCATAAAAGGCGTTATTGACGATTACCACTGGATAGTCCCAGTAGCTCAAGGGCGCCCAACCAAAATAATCATATCCCCAATACCAGCCGACCCAGGCAGGCCCCCAGATAGTACTCGGAATCCAGTACCAGCCAAACCCATGTGCCCAGTGCCAGCGGCCATAATGAAATGTGCACCAGCCCCAAGGTTCATAAGGAATCCAAGTCCATCCGCAGAGACTAAGCCATGTCCATCGGCCGTAATAGTAAGGATGCCAGCCTGCGTCCACAGAATTGGGAGCCCAAACATAGCCATAAGGGGGGATGTAAATCCATTCGCCGTATTCAGACAGTTCGTACTCAAAATCCTCCAATTCTTTGGGAAGAAAAGCCTTGGCCTGATAGTTGTTGATCTGAGAATCTCTGTGCGCGCTCCATCTGTCAAAGCTATCTTCTGCCACTGCCTGAAATCGAGATGGCCGAGAGGTGAACCTGGCGTTGGAAACCTCGAGTTTTTGTCCATCATTGAGCACGATGGAGCCTGTTTCCCCTGCGGCTTCAACCACGCCTTGGAAGATGAATATTTCTGTCTGGTTGTTCTGTCTAACATTGATTCTGAAGAGTCCTTCATCCAAAACATAAAGAGAAACATCTGGGGTGTGGATTTCGATCTTTTTTTCTTCTTCCAAAGTTTTCACACGGAAGTAGATGCTTCCTGACCAGGCCTTAATCTGGGCAAGCGCTGAATCTTTTGTGGGCAGACTCAAGAAATCGATTTTAGTGTTATTGTCCAGCCTGATATAATTTCCCTTTCCTAGATAAACTTCCACTCTTCCCTCAGTTGTGCCCAATCGGTCACCTTCAGAAATGGGCATATTCACAACGGCTTCTTCATACCCGAGGTCTGATGCTCTCTGGAGATAGGCATTTCCTGTGAGGGAACTCAGCCGAACAATGGAATAATTTGTGTATTTAGATTCTTCTGCCGATAGGGTGGTAAGAAGGAAGAGGCCGGCTATTAAAACACCGAATAATTTTCTCATTTCTCTTCTCCTTATATCAATATATGCAAAATTATACAGCAAATACTATGCCAATTCTTTTCTCCCTAAGCCTTGCCATTTGTCTCTGTATAATGTCCTATAAATAAGACGACTGCAGTATGAGAGATACAGTTAGAAGCATTTATTTTTCAAAATCATAGATCAGGCTGGGTAATTCAAAAACACGCAGGCTTTGTATTGCCAAGCGAAGGCAGATTGGTGAGAAAGCCGTTTGAAGGCTGAGCGGGCATGGTTCCTCGACCAAAGGGAGAGGAGAGCGAAGCCTGAAACCGAGCCGCTCTTGGCTCGCCGGGGCAAAAGCGGCGTGCTTTCGAACCACTCTGCCTGAGCTATTCAAACGGTTTT
>CAZGMN010000071.1:12525-13744 GCA_964526905.1 uncultured Eubacteriales bacterium | reverse complement strand
TTTTTCTGCAAGCCGTATAATGTGTAGTCTATTCTTGACAGAAAATCCATAAGGTCTTCCTGGCTCACAAGCTTCTCGACTTTCCTCATTTCCTCCTCATAGTCAGGGTTCATCAGCAGCCGCTCGCGGCTGTTTTCTTTGACCAAGATTAAATCCCGGCAGAAGGAGGAGAGAATTTCCAAAAGCTCCGCCCACTCCTCTTTGATGAGAGACCTCTGGGAGGTGGTGAAAGTGCTCAAAAAGTGGGCAACATTTTCTTTGGTGAGAAGCGAAAGAAAAAGCTGCCAGGCCTGCTTCCTTCTTGCCTGGACTTCCTCCCATTCCAAACCAAAAGCCTGCTTGAGATTCCCGCGGACGATGAGGGAAAGCACTCTGGCTTTCCTTCTTTCATATCCTTTGCCCATCAAAATCTTTTCCATATCCTCTTTTGATATCGGCAGGAAGTTTAAGACCTGGCATCTCGATTTTATGGTTGACATCAGCAGGAAGGGGTTGTGCGTCATGAGGATGATATAGGAAAAAAGGGGCGGCTCCTCTAATATTTTCAGCAGAGAGTTTGCCGCCTCATCTGTCATCTTCTCGGCTTCGGCCACGATGAAGATTCTCTTCTTCCCTGTCATCGGCTTGAAATAGGCGACATCTCTTAACAACCTCATCTGCTCAATCTTGAGAACATTTTTTTCGGGCTGAATCTCCATGACATCAGGAAAATTGCCGGCATTGACCGCTTTGCAGGAGGCGCAGGTCTCGCAGGCGTCATCGCTTCTTCGCTGGCAGTTCAGAGCTTTAGCCAAGACAAGCGCCGTCTCTCTCTTGCCAACCCCTTCAGGCCCGCAAAAAAGCAAAGAGTTGGGAACCCTGTTTTTCTGCAGGGCTCTTATCAAAATTTTTTTTACACGGCTGTTGCCGGGAACATCCTTAAAAGCCATCTTATATTATTTTAGCATGGGGTCCTGGATAACTTCTAATTTTTTTGTAGCCACTTCTTTGTCATCGACGAAAAGGGTCACGTTAAAAACGCCGGGCTCAACTGTGCTTGGCCGCCGCCCGAATCCGAACCTCGGCCTTTCTTCCTGCTCTGCTCTCTTCCTCAGGTCCCAGGTTACTTTCTTGATTCCCTTCTGAGTTTGACCTGTTATCTCCGAGATGTTGTTTCCCTCAAGGTCTTTGATGACCAGCCGAACCGATTTGGCAGGCTCTTTCAGATAATAATAGATCG
>CAZGMN010000071.1:4148-12425 GCA_964526905.1 uncultured Eubacteriales bacterium | reverse complement strand
AAGATGTAGGAATTATCCTCGTTGTGGGTGCGATAGCCGGAATAGGTGACATAGCAGGTATTCGAATCATGAGCCGAGGGCTCGACCTTGGTCACCCAGTGTTCGTAAGGGATGCACGTCCCTGTTATCCCTTTCTTGAGCTTTCCGTCTTTATCATAAAAATTCGCGGTGAGATTCTGCCAGCTGATGCCGCCGTCTGTGCTCAGCTGGAGGTTTCCGTCGTCTGTGCCTGCCCAGTAGAGTCCGGGCTTAAGCGGCGATTCAGCAAAGGTTGTTATGGTCGCATACTGGAGATTTGTCTTTCTTGAAAGCTCAAGCCTCTCCTTGTTATTCTTGGACAGGTCAGGGCTTATGGCGACCCAGGTGTCTCTATCTCCCCTGCTTCTTGACATCTGGACAAACTGAGAGCAGACATAGACGATTCCCGGGTTGTGGGGCGAGAGGACGATAGGAGAATTCCACTGGTATCTCTGAACAGGCTTTCCAGTCGCTCTCTCTTCAGCGCTTGTTCGGGGAGCGAGGGAACTCGTCTCTCCTGTCTTGAGGTTCATTCTCCTTGATGCTCCGAACTGACTCTCGAAATAAATGAACTCCGGATTCCACCAGTCTCTGACCGTATAGAATCCATCGCCGGTCGGAAGGTAGGTCCAGTCAGCAGGATAGACACCGTAGCTATTCCGATTCTGAGATGGGCCAATCCAGCAGCCATTGTCCTGGGTCCCTCCCATGACATTGTAAGGGACTTCATTATCTGCAGAGACGTCATAAAATTGCTGGGCACTTATCGTCTCCTTCTGCGACCAGTGCTTGCCGCCGTCCCAGGTCTCGCTGAGTCCTCCGTCGTTACCGTTGAGGATATGATTCGAATTGAGAGGATCGATCCAGATGGCACGGGTGTCGACATGGCACTTGTGAACTGCACTCCAGGGAGCGCTTCTGAATGTCTTCCCTCCGTCTTTTGAAATCTTGGGAACGGTTTCAACGACATAGAGAGTCTTATCGTCGTTGGGGTCGACTTCCATCCTTCCGTAGTAGCCAGCCTCTGTGGGGTTGATCTCTTCACTGCCGCCTGTCTGCTTGTATTCTGTCATCCTTGTCCATGTCTCTCCCTGGTCTTCAGACCTATAAATGACTCCGTATTTTTTCAGGGGCTCATTGATCCTCAAGGCGCCGGCATAGAGAATCTCGAGGATGAACCTGTTCTCAAACTGATTCCGTATTCCGGCCTCGTCATATTTTTTGAAATTCTCTTCAGCCTTGTTTATTTTGTCGATAATATCCTTTTTGCCTTCGTAGACTTTTTTCGCCTTATCACGGAAACTTCTGAGGTCGATGCCGAGCTTTTCGATGAGCCCTGTATCCTTCATAAGCTCGCTCGCCTTTGTGGCAAGCTCTTTCTCGTCCTTAATCTTATCAGGAGCAAACTTTAAAAGCGCTTTCAAATCTGGATTCGCCTGGACTTTCTGGATGTCGGTGACCTTGATTACATCGTCATGAATCTCAACTCCTTCTGAGCTTGCGAAAGTCAGGAAAAGAAGGAGCTTGTTGATTTCTAAGATGTAGTCTTCCTTTTCTTCTTTCTTCAATATCTTTTCTATCTCGTCGATGCTGGCCATGACTTCTTCTTTGTTCTTATATATACTTCTGGCTTTTTCTATGAAAGCTTTCCAGTTTATCCCGATTGTCTTCTGAAAACTCCTGTCCTGAATGAGCTTGTTCAGAGTTTCAACAATCTCCCTTTCTGTTTTGGCCGTTATAGGCTCGAACTTCACTAATTTTTTTATTTCAGGATTAATCTTATATTCATTGAATTTATTCAGGTAATAATCATCGGTGAACATTCTCCCTTCCATAAAAAGGGCTCCTCGATCTCTCAGGTTCAGCCCAAGATTGACTTCCTCATCCAGCCTGACATAGACAATTTTTGGATTCTTCTCGTAGATAGCAATCCCGTTTCTTCCTAATTTCATATCCAGAGGCATGTTGTTGGTCAGCTTCTTCCAGGTCTTTCCGCCGTCAGTCGATTTATAGAAGTGGTTTCCTTCCTGGCGGTCGATGAAGGTCCATGCCCGTCTGAATGTCTTGTAAGCAGCGGCAATGACAATATCGGAATTTGTGGGGTCGATGACAAAGTCGCCCACAGCCCTGTCTTTGAGGTCGAGGACTCTCTGCCATGTCTTTCCGCCGTCGACTGTCTTATACAGGCCCCGCTCGCAGTCCATCTCATTGTCGTAGAGCTTCCCTTCTGCGGCGGCATAGACAATGTCCGGATTTTTGGAATCGATGGCGATCTTTGGGATGAAATAGCTCTTCTCCAAGCCGATGTGAGTCCAATCCTTCCCCCCGTTTACAGATTTCCACATGCCGTTTCCATGGGCGCTGGAGCGGGCATGGAAAGCTTCTCCTGTGCCGACATAAAGGACGTCAGGATTTGAGGGAGCGACAGCGATATAGCCCATGCTCATCGTCCCGCATTTCTCGAAGACAGGCTCAAAATGAGTCCCCCCATCCTCTGTCTTCCAGACGCCGCCTGTGCCGGCAGCCACATAATAGGTCAGGCTCTGGCCGCGGGGAACGGCAAAGCCTGAAATCCTTCCTGAGAAACTGAAAGGGCCGACGCTTCGCCAGGAAAAAACGTCAAAGTTCTCCACAGGCTGGGAATCATCGGCATAAATCCAAGAGCAGAATAAAAGTAAAAAGACTGATAAAAGGGCAATTAAGAAACTTTTTTGAATCTCTTTGTTTTTCATTTTCCCTCCTTTGAAATTGTTTTGACTCCTTTTATAAAGCCAAACTCCTAATGAGCATAATTAATTTCCTGTGTCTTTTTCAAGGCTTTTTTTAAGAATTTTCCTGTATGCGACTTTTCCTTTTCAGCAATCTCTTCCGGCGCTCCCTCGGCGACAATCCAGCCTCCTTTCTCGCCTCCCTCCGGGCCTAAATCGATAACATAGTCGCAGAACTTGATGACATCAAGGTTGTGCTCGATGACGACGACGCTGTTGCCCAATTCCACCAGCTCTGAGAGAACTTCGAGAAGCTTGCGGACATCGTCAAAATGAAGGCCGGTGGTCGGCTCATCCAGAAGATAAAGCGTCTTTCCGGTGTTTATTCGGCTGAGCTCCTTGGTGAGTTTGATCCTCTGGGCCTCTCCTCCAGAAAGGGTCGGAGCGGGCTGCCCGAGCCTGATGTAGCCCAATCCAACTCTCTTCAACGTGCCTAATTTGCGTTTCAACATGGGATGGGCTTTCAAGTATTCATAAGCTTCATCCACAGTCATATCTAAATAATCTGAAATATTCTTTCCTTTATAGCGGACGGAAAGCGTCTCCAGATTATAGCGCTTGCCTCCACAGCGGTCGCAGGTCACGAAAACATCGGGCAGGAAATGCATCTCTATTTTCTTCACCCCTGCACCCCGGCACTCCTCGCACCTCCCGCCGGGCAGGTTGAAGCTGAAGCGGCTGGCCGAATAGCCCCTCATCCTTGATTCAGGAGTTAGTGAAAAAAGCTGCCTGAGGGGAGTAAAGGCTCCGGTATAAGTTGCCGGGTTCGAGCGCGGCGTGCGGCCGATGGCTTTCTGATCAACAGAAACGACCTTATTGACTTTTTCTGTGCCTAAAATAGCCTTATGCTTCCCTTCCTTTTGTTTGGCTTTATAGAATAGATTCAGAAGGCTTTTAAAAAGAATATCGTAGATCAAGGTGCTCTTTCCAGAACCTGAAACGCCGGTGACAGCAGTCATCACCGAGAGGGGAATGCGGGCATCGATACTCTTCAGGTTATGCTCTGCCGCTTTCAAAACGACAAGCCAACCCTTTGGCTTCCTCCTCCTTGGAGGCACAGGAATGAGCTTTTCTCCTCTCAGGTACTGAGAGGTCAGAGAAGGGAGAGAGGAAAGGATTTTATTCAAATCTCCTTCAGCCACTTTGAACCCCCCTCCTTCGCCGGCGCCCGGGCCCAAATCCAGGATGAAATCAGCGGAGCGAATGGTCTGCTCGTCATGCTCGACGACAACAATGGAGTTCCCCTGGTCTCTGATTTCTCTTAAAAAAGAAATCAAGCGGCTGTTGTCCCTCTGATGAAGACCGATGGTCGGCTCATCGAGGACGTAGAGGATGCCCCTCAGGCGTGCGCCGACCTGAGCTGCAAGGCGAAGGCGGCGCGCCTCTCCGCCGGAAAGTGAAGCCGTCGTCCGGGACAACTGAATGTAGGGCATTCCCAGCTCGACCATGACCTCGAGGCGCGAAAGAATCTCCTTTAATATCTTTGAAGAGATAACTTTTTCCGAGGGAGAAAATTCGAAAGACGCAAGCTCTTCCATCAAATGGGCGACTGGAAGAGATGTCAGCTCGTAGATGTTTCTGCCTCCCACTTTGACGGCCAGGCTTTCTTTCTTCAGCCTGCTTCCCAGGCAGAGAGGGCAAACCTCGTCCGTAAGCTCAATTTCGCCCCATTCGTCGAGGATTGTCTGATAGCCGAGGCCGTGGCAGCGGGGGCAGGCTCCATAAGGACTGTTGAAAGAAAAATTCCTGGGTTCAAGCTCTGCAAGACTGATTTCACAGTAAGGGCAGAGGAGCTTCAAAGAATAATAGCTTTCACTTCCCTCTTTGAGCAGCAGAATATCCCCGCCAGAGATTTCAAGAGCTTTATCCACAGCTTCCTTCAGCCTTTTCTCCGCGGCAGTGGAAACATTGATTTCGTCAATCATGACCTCGATGTTGTGCTTTTTTGTCTTCTCCAGAATAATCTCTTCCTCCAGCTCCCTGAAATGGCCGTCGACTCGAGCCCGAAGGAACCCTTTTTTTCTCAGCTTCTCGAAAAGGCGCTGGTACTCTCCCTTCCGGCCTCTGACCAGCGGGGAGAGGACTTTGACCTTCTCGCCTGAGGCTGAATCAAGAATTCTTTTCAAAATCTGAGGGGGAGTCTGGGAGCTGACCTTTCTTCCGCAGCGAGGGCAATGAGGAATTCCAACTCTGGCAAAAAGAAGCCTTAAAAAATCATAAATCTCAGTCACCGTCCCGACTGTCGAACGGGGATGAGAAGAGATTGTTCTCTGGTCGATGGAGATGGAAGGAGAGATGCCTTCAATGGACTCCATCTCCGGCTTCTCCATCTGCTCAATATACTGGCGGGCATAGGCTGAAAGACACTCGATGTATCGCCTCTGGCCCTCAGCATAGAGAGTGTCGAAAGCGAGGGATGACTTTCCGGAGCCGCTCGGCCCGGTGACGACAATCAGCTTATTCCGCGGCAGGCTGACATCGATTCTTTTGAGGTTATGCTGGGCCGCCTTCTTGACTCTGATTTCTTCCAACATGACGAATTATTTTACCACAGCTTATAAGCTGGACAAGGTTATTTATTTCCAGGAGTTCTTCCAAAAATTTGATAACCCTTGAGCAATATAACGAGATTTTTCAATCCCTCATAGGTAGGCTAAAGAATGAGAACAGATATAATAATGTTAGACAAAGGCGCCGGTGATTTGCTCCATCTTAATTAAAAAAATTGTTTTTCATAATCTTATAAAAGGGAATAATATAAATTTTTGTCTGATTTAGGCTGACGGTTGTATCCAGAGTTAGGTTTATAATCAGCGCTTTTTCCGGCTTATACATTTTAACGAAGCTTCTCAATGCTCTCGGTATTTCTGGCGTCGCTAACTTTTTATATTTCACTTCAATCGGGGTAACGGATTTCCCAGTATCAATCACAAAATCAATCTCTGCCTTATCCTTGGTTCTCCAGAAACAGATTCTTGAAGAGCTGATTTTGCTTTTCTCTCTCAAAATATTGAAGACAAAATTCTGAAAAATAAAGCCTATATCTTTCAGTCTTCCGAAATCAGCGGACATAAAGTTTCTCAAGCCAAGGTCATAAAAATAGAAAACCAGCGATTTAGCGATTTCTTTGCGCACGTTTTTGAAATAGGGTGTAACTCTTTGAAGGATAAAAGTCTTTTCCAGATACCAGAGATATTCTTTTATCGTCTTTACCGACATTCCCAGAGTTGATGATAACTCTGAAAGATTCACTATCTTTCCAACCTGGGCTGCCATTATTTTTACCAGGTTACTGAATGCCTCAGTTTTACGGATTTTCAAAAGGTAAGAAATATCTCGCTCCATATAACTCTGATAGATTTCATTGATTAACTTTAGCTTCTCATCGAACTTTTCCTCAAGGATGATTCGGGGATAGCCGCCAAAATTCAGATACTCTTCCAGCAGTTCGTATACTTTTTCTGTTTCAACAGAAAAAAAATCAGTGAGCCGGTCTTCGTATCGGCATTCTGTTTTGAAATTAATAAACTCTTCGAAAGATAAGGGTGAGAGTTCAAAAATCCTTTTTTTTCCGACGAGTGACTCATGAATTTTTTCTTTCAACTCCACGCTTCCTGAGCCGGAACCGATGAACTTATAGGGTAGATTCATGTCGTAAATCCCTTTTAGGAAAAGACCGGCATCATCCTTGCGCTGGATTTCGTCAATAAAAACGAATCCTTTTTGTTTCCCTAACTCCAATTCAATTTTCTTTATCAGCCGAGACTGAGAAATGAAAAACTCCTTATCAAGCTCAATGTCTAAATTGAGGAAAACAGCCCTTTCGCCTATTTTTTCCAGATATTCTTTAAGGAAGAGCATTACGGTAGTCTTCCCGGCCTGCCTTGGACCGACAATAAAACTGATTTCCTGCTTTGAGAGATGGTTTTTAAGCTCTTCAAACAGCTTTCTTTTAATCATATTTCCATTTTAGCCCGAGATTTCCGGAAGCCAAGTATCAAATATCTCGGGTTAAAAAGAAAAGTTTTCTATGCATAAACAAAACCTCTCTCGGTCAGATGCAACAATGCTTCATGCTATAGTGCCGGTGACGGGCGTTTCTAAAAGATAATGACTTATTGACCAGTTTTCAAAAAAAATAATAATATACTGGAGGATAAGCTGACGAAGATGAGTGCTGGGGATAGAGAAAAGAATTTAGCTAAATCTCTAAAAATCCTGGAAGAGATTGCCGTCCCCAACGAATCCATCCGGGCCATAAAGCATCTCCCTGCCCAGGAAGGGAAATACTGCGAATATCCTTCTGAAGTCCACCCTGACCTGGTCAAAGCCCTGAAGGACAAAGGCTTCTTGAAGCTTTATTCTCACCAGCACCTCTCCTGGCAAACGCTCAAAGAGGGAAAAAACGTGGCTGTTGTCACGCCGACGGCTTCTGGAAAAACGCTTTGCTACAACCTCCCTGTCCTTGACGCCATCATCAAGAATCCCTCGGCGCGCGCCGTTTATCTTTTTCCAACCAAGGCTCTTTCCCAGGACCAGAGAGCTGAGCTTGATGAAACAATCAACCTCCTTCCCGCTGAAATCAGAATCTTCACCTATGACGGAGATACGCCTCAGGATGCAAGAAAAGCGATAAGGGCCCGCGGACACATCATTCTCACCAATCCTGACATGCTTCACACCGGAATTCTCCCCCATCACACCAAATGGATTAAGCTCTTCGAAAACTTGAAATACGTGGTGATCGATGAACTCCATAATTACCGGGGCATCTTCGGCAGCCATCTGGCGAACATCATCAGAAGGTTGAAGAGAATCGCCAGGTTCTACGGCTCTCATCCTCAATTCATCCTCTGCACGGCGACCATCGCCAATCCGCTGGAGATGGCGGAGAAGATGATCGAAGAGCCGGTTTCGCTCGTCGAAGAGAATGGCGCACCGCGAGGGGAGAAATACTTCATTTTCTACAACCCTCCTCTGGTCAACAAATTTCTGGGCATTCGCCGTTCCTATGTCAACGAATCGCGGCGAGTGGCTTCGGTCTTTATCCAGAATGACCTCCAGACCATTGTCTTCGCCCAGAGCCGGCTGATCACTGAAGTCCTGGTCACCTATCTCAAAGAGGAGATTGAAAAATCCATCAAGGACCAAGGCTTCATCCGCGGCTACAGGGGCGGTTACCTTCCCTTGAAAAGGAGGGAAATCGAAAAGGGCTTGAGGGAAGGAAAGATAAAGGGCGTTGTCTCGACCAACGCCCTGGAGCTGGGCATCGACATCGGCAGCCTCGACGTGGCTGTGCTTGCCGGCTATCCAGGAACAATCGCCAGCACCTGGCAGAGGGCAGGCCGGGCAGGGCGAAAATCAGGGAAGGCGGCGGCAATCCTGGTTGCTTCCAGCACACCTCTTGACCAATTCATCGTCAACCACCCGGATTACTTTTTCCGAAAAAGCCCTGAGAAAGCCTTGATCAATCCCGACAACCTCTCCATCC
>CAZGMN010000071.1:0-4138 GCA_964526905.1 uncultured Eubacteriales bacterium | reverse complement strand
ATCCTGGTCAGCCACATCGAGTGCGCGGCCTTTGAGCTTCCTCTCAGCGATGGCGAAAAATTCGGCAGGATGGAAATCGGTGAAATCCTGAAATTTCTTGAAGGGGAGAAGCTCATCCATCATTCAAAAGACAAATGGTTCTGGACATCAGACGCTTACCCTGCGGATGCGGTCAGCCTGAGAAGCATCAGCTCCGACAATTTCGTTGTCGTCGATACAACCGAGAAGGCAAAAGCCATCGCCGAAGTCGATTTCTCCTCAGCCCTTAGCACCCTTTACCCCAAAGCCATCTATATCTGTGAGGGAGAGCAATACTTTGTTGAAAAGCTCGAATACGAGCAGCGAAAAGCCTATGTCAAGAAAACAGATGTCGATTATTTCACCGACGCCATCGATTACACCAAGATCAAAATCCTCGATGTCTTCGCCAAAAAAGACCTGGAGAGATGCTCCATCTCACACGGCGAGGTCCACGTCGAGACCCAGGTCGTCGGCTTCAAGAAAATAAAATTCTACACCATGGAGAACGTGGGCGCGGGCGACCTCGTCCTTCCTCAGAACGAGATGCATACCACCGCCTACTGGCTGACCGTCCCCTCTGAAATCTTCCATAATCTACCGTTTTCTTCAGAGCAGAAGATCAACGGGCTCTTCGGCCTGGCTTATCTCCTCCATCACGTCGCTCCCCTTTTCATGATGTGCGACATCCATGACGTCGGAGTCTCCATCGGTGACAACGCCACCGGAAAATCGGTTCCCCCGCGCGACATTCCCTTGAAAGTTCTGGATGAAAAAGAAGAGCCTGCCTTCTATGACATCGCCTTTGAGCCGAATATCTTTATCTACGACCATTTTCCGGGAGGGATAGGGCTCAGCCCCTCTCTCTTCGACCTGGAAAAACAGCTCCTCGAGCAGTGCCTGAAGACAATCAACTCCTGTCCCTGCCAGGAAGGATGCCCCTCCTGCGTCGGTCCCACCAAAGAGACAGGAAGGCAGGCCAAGCAGGTGGCGCTTGAAATTCTCAAGAATTTACTCTGAAGACTAAATCTAAAGACGAAATTGCTCTTGAAAAATGTTAACTAATTTGATAACTTAGTGTTGTGTCCAGAAAGATATTATTCTATGGAGACTATTTTCTTAATTTTTATAAAAAGCAAGCCGAGAAAAGTAAAGTCAAAATCGATTATGTTATGAATTTGATAGCCAATGTCGATAGAGTTCCAGATAAATTTCTCAAGCATATAGAAGGAACAGAAGGATTATATGAAATTAGGGCTCAAGCAGGAAAAAATATTTTTAGAATATTCTGCTTCTTTGACGAGAACAAATTGCTTATTGTATTGAATGCCTTTCAGAAGAAAACAGAAAAGACTCCAAAAGATGAGATTGCACTCGCCGAAAGGCTAAAAAGAAAGTATTTTATAGATAAATCAAAAGGAGAGTAAGTCCATGAAAAATAAATTGAAATTAAAATCTTTTGAAGAGCACCTTGATGAACGGTACGGCAAAATAGGGGCAAAAAAGCGAGATGAATTTGAACGGAAATCCAAGGCTTTCATTATCGGCGAAATGCTGAAAGAAGCGAGACGCTCTGCTAAGATGACTCAAGAAGAACTGGCGCGAAAGGCCAAAACAAAAAAAAGCTATATATCTCGTCTAGAAAACGGAAAAATAGATGTCCAGCTTTCAACATTGCTCAGGATTTTTGAGGAAGGTCTTGGCCGGACAGTTCAATTAACGATCCATTAAGAAGAAGCCAGCTAAAAATAAAAAAAATTGTCGTCAGCTATATTGAATGTGCAGCTCTTAAACATCCCTCAGCCCTGACCACCCTTCTTCCCAAGGGCATCTATATCTGCGAGGGAGAGCAGTACTTTGTCGAAAAGCTCGAATACGAGCAGATAAAAGAGAATGGAAGGAGGGCCAAATAGGTAGCGCTGGAAATTTTGAAGAATCTTCTTTAAGATTGCTGAATCAAGAGATTATAAAGAATCAATCTTCTCCAGGGCTTTATCTTCGCCCATGATGATCAGGATATCGCTGTCCTTGATGACGAAATCCGCTTTGGGGATGAGGTCCGTTCTTTCCGGAACAAGCTGCTTGATAGCTATCACCTGAATTCCATACTTGTTTCTTAAGTCAAGCTGCTTTAATGTCTTTCCCACAAATTTCTGTGGCGGTGAAATCTCCTGAATTCCAATGCCGGAGACAAGAGGGAGATACTCCAGCACATTGGGGCTGCTCAGCTTCAGAGCTGTCCTGATGGCCATATCTTTCTCCGGGTAGATGACCTCGGTGGCTCCCACTGACTCCAGAATCTTGGCGTGGTCTTCGGTAAGAGCTTTGGCCACTATCCGTTTGGCCCCAATCTCATTCAAGTAAAGAACAGTCAGGATTGAACTCTCCATTTCCGGTCCCAAGCTCACCACCACCACATCCATATCCTGGATTCCCTGGGACTGAAGATTTTCCTTATCCGCAGCATCCATGTGCACCGCCCGAGAGACAAAAGCCTTGACAGCCTCAATTTTATCTTTGTTCGAATCTATGACGATGACTTCATGGCCTTTTTCATAAAGACTCTTGGCCACGTATGAGCCAAAGCTCCCCAGCCCGATCACTGCAAATTTCATGGTCCAAAACTCCTTTCCTGATTCTATCCAATCATCACATTTTCTTCAAGATAATCGTATCTGCCGAAAGCCCTATAACGGCTGAAGGCATATAAAAATGTTAAAGGCCCGATCCTGCCGATATACATGGTCAAGATAATCATAATCTTGCCCAGGCTGCTCAGCTTTGGCGTAATCCCCAAGGAAAGGCCGACCGTTCCAAAGGCAGAGAAAACCTCAAATAAGACTTCGACCATTCTTGCCCAGGGCTGGGTAATAAAAAGGACAAAAGAAGAAAAAGCGAGCAGGCTTAAAGCCAGAGTGACGAGGGTATAGGCTCTGGTGACCGATTCCTGAGGCAGAGTCCTGTAAAAAATATTCACCGAATCCCTGGCTGCAATCCTCGACCTCAGAAAGGCAAGTATCACCCCCACTGTGCTTGTTTTGACTCCTCCTCCTGTTGAGCCGGGAGAGGCTCCGATGAACATGAGGATAATCAGAAGAAAAGCAGAAGCCACACCCAAAGTTCCCAGCTCCATAGTGTTGAAACCTGCCGTTCGTGGAGTAACTGTCTGAAAAAGGGAGGTGAGGATCTTTTCCTTCAGGGAAAACATCTTCAGCGAATTATTCCTTTCGATGATAAAAAAGATGATGAAGGGAAAAAAGATGAGGCATGAAGTCAAGGTCAGAACCAATCTGGCATGAAGCGAGAGATGAATTTTCTTTCTTCTGATAATTCCTGAAAAGCCCTCTTTAAGCTCCTGGAGCACTAAAAAACCCAATCCCCCAAGGACAATAAGAAGGATCATGGTGAGGTTGACCCAGATGTCACCTCTGTAACCGGCTAAATTCTGGCTGAAGCGAGAGAATCCGGCATTGCAAAACGCCGAGATAGAATGAAAAACAGAATGAAAAAGAGCCTGCAGGCAGGAAAACTGCCTTTGCCAGCGGAGGAAAAGAGAAAGGCAGCCCAGGAACTCGATGGTCAAGGTGTAGAGAAATATATTTTTGACGAGAGACGTCATGTCCCTGGGTGCCGAGGACTGAAAGCCATTCTGGATAATGATTCTGTCTTTTATAGAAATTCTTTTTCCGGCAACCATGAGAATAAGCGTGGAAAAGGTCATGATTCCCAATCCGCCGAGCTGTATGAGAACGATGATCACCACCTGACCGAAGGAGCTGAAAAATGTGGCCGTATCCTGGACAATCAAGCCCGTCACACAGACCGCAGAGGTCGAGGTAAAAAGAGCATCGACAAAAGACATGTGGCCTGATCGTGTGCTGAAGGGAAGAAGAAAAAGCAAAGCCCCGATAAAAATGGCGATTAAAAAACTTATGGCCAGAAGCTGGGCCGGGGAAAACTTTATCTCTGATTTCTTAATTTATCTTCTCCCTTTTAACTCATTTCCTGTTTAAATGATTACCAAATCTATTATTTAATCAAGATTTTGTCAATTAACAAAAGGCTCTCATCATCTTTGATAGCGAGATGATGCAGAGGGTGAGGGTTTGGGGGTGAGGAG
>CAZGMN010000070.1:0-13925 GCA_964526905.1 uncultured Eubacteriales bacterium | reverse complement strand
ACACCGAGAAGGGGGATAACGATGATAGCGGCCAGAAGAATAAGATGAAAGGCCAAAGCGATGGGGAAAGTCACGGCTCTTCTTAAAGTTCCTTTTTCTCCGATGAAAAAGGAATCCTTAAAGAGCTCAGGAATTTTTTCATACTTTCCAGTTTTGACTTTTTCAATTTTCTTTTTTTCCTGCCTTACCTTTCCAGACATTTTTTACCTCGGCTTAAAAATATATCATCTAAAATAATACATAAAAAGTATAAATGAAAAAAAGCCTTTTGACAAGCTAAAAATAATCATCTTCTTATCCCTTTTTTCGGCTTGAATATCTTCTGCCAGAAATAGACAATCGGACAGGATTGATAGATGGTCGAATAGCTTCCTTCAATGACTCCGACAAGCATGGTGAAGGCAAAGTCGTTGATGACTTCTCCTCCGAAAAGAAAGAGGGCCATCACAGTCAGGAAAACAGTGCCGGAAGTGATAATCGAGCGGCTCAAGGTTTGGTTGAGGCTCGCATTCAGAATATCTTCAAACGGGCTCTTTCTCATGATTTTCAGATTGTCCCTGACTCTGTCAAAGATGACGATGGTATCATTGATGGAATAGCCGACAATGGTCAGGAGAGCGGCAATGACCGGAAGGTTAAGCTCGCGATTTGTGAAAGAAAAAATGCTCACTGTAATCAAAACATCATGGGTCAGGGTTATGATGGCTGATACTCCATAAGCCAGCTTGAAGCGAAGGGCGATGTAAACCAGCATGCCGATCAGCGCCCAGACGGTGGCCTGAGTGGCTTTTATTTGTAAATCGCGGCCAACCTGCGGCCCGACAGACTCTTTGCTCAAGACGACCAAGGAGCCAAGATAGGTTTTTTCCTTGAGGACGGTGATAACCTTCTGGCTGATTCCTTCAGCCTCAAGCTGGGAGAAATCCTGGATGATTGCATTTCTACCCCGAAATGAGATTATTTTTTGAGCATCTTGTGCAGCTTCATCGGGGAAGGAGAGCTCGAGGAGAGAAGCGAGTTCTTTGGTATCGATACTGTTTAAATCCTTTAAGCCGCTGCTGAGAGCCTTTTTATCTTCTTCTGTTCTTAAAGCTTCAATGACCCGGTTCCCCATTATCTCGTGAGCTTCCAATTCTTGTTCTTCTTCTTTTTTCATTTCCGGCAGCATGGTCCTTATCTGATAGTCGCGCTTTCCCTTTTCGATTTCCTGGATTGAGCTGCCGCCCAGCCCCACATTTTTCAGAGATTGCCTCAGGTCGGCTATGGGTGTTGGATTTTTCAGGGTGACGCGAATCAAAGTGCCGCCGGAGAAATCGACACCGAGTTTTAATCCTTTCCTTGCAGTGATATTTATAATTCCGGCAACAATAATGACTCCAGAGAGGACAAAGGCGAAGTACTTGTATTTCATGAAATTGATGTTTGGAGTTTTGAAGAACTGCATTTTTAGATGCTCAGTTTCTTTCCTTTTTTGCCAGGAACAGTCAAGTCAAAGATTAGGTGAGAGACAAAGACAGCTGTAAACATGCTGGCGATGATTCCGATGATAAGGGTTACGGCATATCCTTTAACCGGACCTGTCCCAAACTGGAAGAGAAAAATGGCTGAAATAACTGTTGTCAGGTTTGAATCAACGATGGCGCTCAGCGCCCGGGAAAAGCCTGCTACGATAGAGCTCAGTACACTCTTTCCTGCGGCAAGCTCCTCCCTTATCCTCTCAAAGATGAGGACATTGGCGTCAACAGCCATGCCTATGGTCAGGATGATTCCGGCAATGCCGGGAAGGGTCAAGGTGGCTTTAAAATAAGCGAGAACTCCGCCGAGGATAACCATATTGAGGACAAGGGCAACCACAGCATTTACACCTGCAAGCTTGTAATAGATAACCATGAAAAGGACAACAAGGATAAGGGCAACGATGCCGGCGAACAATCCTTTGCGGATGGAATCGACGCCCAGTGCCGGGCCGATGGCTCTGGTTTCCAGAATCTTGATAGATGCCGGAAGGGCTCCTGCTCTGAGAACTAAGGCGATATCCTCTGCTTCATCTGGAGTGAAGTGGCCGTGAATAATCCCGCTCTCAGAGATTTGAGCTTTGATTGTTGCCACCTGTTGAATCTTACCATCGAGAATGACGGCAAGGGGCTTTTCGAGGTTCTCAGATGTAAATTTGTAAAACCTCCTGCCGGCCTCAGGACTGAGAATAAATGATACAGCAGGGTTATTCCATTCATCAACCGAGCGACGGGCATTTTTAAGGTCTTTTCCGCTGATTGCAGGGACCCGGCTGACAAGATAATAGCCTCCTTCTGTTCTCTTGGGGTCTCCTCTCAGAACCTCTCCACCCTCTGGAACCTGGCCGCCAGAGTCC
The DNA here is from genome assembly GCA_964526905.1 of uncultured Eubacteriales bacterium. Taxonomy (GTDB): domain Bacteria; phylum Acidobacteriota; class Aminicenantia; order Aminicenantales; family Aminicenantaceae; genus CAZGMN01. The sequence continues at coordinate 11,554 of CAZGMN010000070.1, read as the reverse complement.
TTAAGCAGGGTTTCCTGGTCAGCCGCCGGCCCAGCCTTGACCAGCTTCCATTCGAGCAAGGCTGTCGTTTTTAAGATATTCTTCACTCTTTCCGGGTCTTCTACTCCTGGAAGCTCGACGATAATCCTTTCTCCGCTCATTCCTCCCTGTCTTTGAATTGTCGGCTCGGACAAGCCAAGCTCATCGACTCTGTTTCGGATGGTTTCCAGAGCCTGCCTGACAGATTGGTCTCTCAGCATAGTGACATACTGGGGCTTTAAGGAAAGGGCGAATGACCTGCCACTGACAATATAATTCCATTCTTTGAAATTCTCATCCAGGAGGTCTTTGATCTGACCTTCCTGGTCAGGATTGATTTCCTGGATGGCGAAATGCCCTGGGATTCCAGGGGTTACGTTCTTGTATTCAATGTTTTTCTTCTTCATCTGTTCTTCGAGGCGTAGTATTTCCTGGTTTGCTTCGGTATTCAAGGCATCATCGGTCATGACCTGCAGGACGAGATGGATGCCGCCTTTCAGGTCAAGCCCCAGATTGATCTTTTTTTTGGGAGGGTAGGCGAGGAAGATACAGAGTCCCGTAACCAAAACAACCAGAATGCTTTTCCAGCGCAAGCCTTTTCTCATTTTAATCTTTCCTCTTCAGAGGTTGATAAAGAAATAAATTCAATCTTTTTTTTATTAAAAAATCAAATCAATGAGTTTCCGGCCTATCTTTCTGCTCAGGAGTGAGAATAACGGCCACAGCACTTTTAGCTAAATCAATCTTGACGTTAGCTGATATCTTCAACTCAATCTTGTCTTTTTGAGTTCCCATGACCGTCCCGTAGATTCCTCCTGAGGTTACGATTCTGTCTCCAGGCTTGAGCAGTTCAACCATTTCTTGATGTCTCTTCTGTCTTTTTCTTGAGGGAAGGATGACCAGCATCCAGAAGATGACAATGACAAGAACGAAGGGAATCAAGCCCATGATGAGGCTTCCTCTGCCCGGTTGAGCCGGCTGTGCCTGGTATAAAAAGGTTAAAATTCCTGAAAGCATCATTTCATTCTTCCTCTTTTTTATTGATGATATTCCTCTTTAAACTCTTAAATGAATTTGATTGAATAGCTTGCCTAATTTTTCTGAAGATGTCAAGATAAAAGTAAAGATTGTGAATGGTATTGAGTATGGCCGAACTGATCTCCTGTCTTTCGCAGAGATGACGAAGATAGGCGCGGGAGAAATTCCGGCAGGTATAGCAGGAGCATTCTTCGTCAAGAGGCCTCTTGTCCTGAGCATATTTTAAATTCTTGATCACAATTTTCCCCTTGCTGGTGAAGAGAGTCCCGTTTCTTGCATTTCTCGTAGGAAGAACGCAGTCAAAGAGGTCTATTCCCCTTTCCACTGCTTCCAGGATGTCTTCGATATAGCCAATGCCCATCAAGTAGCGAGGTTTATTTTTAGGAAGGAGAGAATCGGATTTCTCCAAAATATCCAGAAGCTGGGATTTCGGCTCCCCAATTCCCAGACCTCCCAGGGCATAACCCTGAAAATCAATTTCCTGCAGGTCTTCGATGCTTCTCTTTCTCAGATTCCAGAATGTACTCCCCTGACTGATGCCCCAGAGAAGCTGAGCTGAACTCTGGCTGACAAAATAAGCTTTGGAGCGGCGAGCCCAGTGAGTGGTCAAGTCCACTGCCTCTCTCATCTTCTCTTCTGACGAAGGAAAGGGAAGGAATCGGTCGAGGGGCATGATGATATCTGTCTGGAGCTTTATCTGGATATCCATCACATCTTCAGGAGAAAGGAGGATTCTTGTTCCATCGAGATGAGAAGTGAATTCGACCTTTTCTTTTTTCACCTTGACCAGGGGAGAGAGGCTATAAATCTGGAATCCTCCGCTGTCAGAAAGAATGGGCTTCTGCCAAGAAATAAAAGAGTGAACTCCTCCCAACTTGGTGATTGTCTCCAGACCTGGCCGGAGATAGAGATGATAAGAGTTAATGAGTATGAGCTGCGCGCCCAGTTCTTGGAGCAGGCTGTGGGGAAGCCCTTTGATAGTTCCTTGGCTGGCGACGGGAGCGAAAGCAGGAGTTTCCACAGGCCCGTGAGGAGTATGGATGATGCCTGCCCTGGCAGAAGATTGGCTGTCCTTAGCCTGGATTTCAAAATTTTTTTTCATAGGCATCGATCTTTGTGAACATTTCAACTCTGGCATCCGAGAATTTTATTTAGAAAATCGAAAATAGATAACATCTCCGTCTTGAACAAGATATTCCTTACCCTCCAGACGGACTGCGGCCTTTTCTTTGGCAGCTTGGAAGGAGCCATGCTGGAGAAGTCCTTCCCAGGGAATGACTTCGGCGCGGATAAAGCCTTTTTGTATATCGGAATGAATAACGCCTGCTGCTGTCAGGGCAGGCGTGTTTTTCGGGATTGTCCAGGCCTTAACCTCATCCTTGCCGATAGTAAAGAAAGAGATGGCTTGGAGAAGATCATAGGACGCTCTTAAAAATTTCGGCGCACTCAGCTCCTTCAATCCATATTCGGAGAGAAAAGCTTCTCTTTCCTCCTTCTCTAATTCCAGAATTTCCATTTCAATCTTGCCGCAGAAAGCAAGGACTGCGATTCCTCTTTTCTTGCCGGTATAGACCTTCTCAGGCGTTTCAATAAGGGAAATATTCTTTTCGTCGACGTTGATCATTTGGATAAGCGGCTTCTGGCTGAGGAAGGCGAAGCTTCGGATGAGCTTTTCTTCTTGGGAGGCAAGGGACATTTCCCGAATCCCTTTTCCTTCTTCGAGGCCAGAGTGGAGGCGCTCGAGGAGCTCTTTTTCCCTTTCACCCTCGGCGCTCTTTGCACTTTTCAATTCTTTCTCCAATTTCTCCAGCCGTGACTCTATGGAAAGCATATCGGACAGGATAAGCTCCTCTTCCATGGAGAGGATGTCATCCTTGGGATTGATTTTCCCTTTTGGATGTGGAACTTGAGCGTTGAAAAATCCTCTGACCACATGGGCAAGCCCATCAGCCCGGCGAAGATAATCAAGGTAAGAGCTGTTTTTGACTTCACCGTAGGCGATTCCAGCAAGGTCGATGAAATCAACAGAAGCCGGTATTTTATTTTTCTCAGGGGAGAGCGACCATATCTTATCCAGGCGGGGGTCGGGAACAGGGCATGTTCTTTGGTTTAGCTCTTTTTTTCCGTCCTTATAGGATTTGACATCGATTTTCGCTCCGGTCAGGAGGTTAAACAGAACTGTTTTTCCTGTCTTTGGATAGCCGAAAAGAGCGAAATTCATGATTAGAGTATAATACAAATTTAATTAAAATATTAGACATTCTGCTCCTTCCAGGAAAGCCCAGTAAAGCTCTTTGCTGTCTTTCTTGTTTTTCAAGACAATCTCAATAGTCGTCAACGGCTTTTTCTTTATAGAAAACCATATCTTTTCCAAAGGAGGAAAGGTCATCCATTTGAAATAATGCCAAACGCTCAAGAGCCTGGAAAAGAATCTTCTTGATTGCGGCCTTATAAAAATATAGATGCCGCCTTTCAGGGAGAGCGTGTAGACCGAAGGCATGTCATTCAGCTCCAATGTTGCCAGCTTGAACTCGCCGTCTTCAGTGACGCTCCCCGGCTTTATATTCTTTCTCTTTGGAGGGAACAGAGCGCTCTTCTTCAAGAGGGAAATGGGTTCGGCAGGAGGTGAATTCCCAAAATATCTGACCTTCTTCATTTCCCATTCTTTGAGCACAATTCCCCTTGCTTTCAAGGATATTTTTTTATCCCTGACCTGAAAAATGAAATAAGTTCGAGGCTTTTGCGCAAGGGCGAGCTCTGCTTCTAAGAGCTGAGTTTGTATGCTGGAGTTGGTCGTTTCACTCCAGAGGGAATTTGCACTTATCGATAACACCAGCAGAAGTTGAATTAATTTTGGAAACACTTTTAAAAAATAAAAACCTTTGTCCCGATTAATGATGCCGCATAGACAGCTTTTAAGTCCTCGTCCCCGACTCTTATGCAGCCGTGGGTGACATTTCTGCCCAGAAGCCTGGTGTAAAGAGTTCCGTGGATAAAGTAGCCGTTGCCGAAGCCCAGCGCATAGTCTCCTAAAACACCCGCTTCTATCCTCTCCTTGAGTTCTTTGGGCACCTTCTCTCCTTCTTCAATAAAGGCCCAATCAGGCTTGAGCCAGTAAGGGTCCAGAATCTTCGACTTCACTTCGAACACACCCCGCGGAGTATCAAACACCCATCTTCTTTTGCCCCCTGGCTCTTCAAGAATATTGCCGCTTCCGCAGGAGATGACGGCTTCTTGGATCGTATTCGAACCTTTTTTCAGGTAGAGCATATTATTGGCCGAATCGATAACGATGTAGACGCCAAAGGTAGAAAGCTGTTCGATTCTTCTTTTCAGAATCTTATTTTTTGTTTGAATAGCCCTCAGGTCTTTTTTTTCTGCACTCGTCTCCACAGATTCTCTCTTCCATTCAGCGCCGCTTTTTTGGCCGAGGTAATATCCAATACCTTCTAAAGCTAAAAAGACAAAAAGCACCGAGCCAAAAACAATAACAAGGATCAAATGCTGCTTTTTTAAAAGCATTCTTTAGAATCCATCTCTCATGAGCGAGAGTTTATCCGAGTTGCCAAGAGCACCGACGATGATCACCGGTGTTCCCACGACGGCCAGATCAAAGATTCTGTCCATATCCTTATTCTCAAGAGAGATGCAGCCGTCAGTCAGAGAATCGTTGCCTCCGCCGTGGATCTCTATCAAACCTCCAATGCTGACTCCTGCAGGGACAAGTCCTTTCTTCTTTGCCAGATTGAACTTTTCTATATCTTCCTGGTTCGGATAATTGATCAGGAAGGCTTTATAGAATTTACTCTTGGGCAGCTTTTTTATGATCTGGTACTTGCCCTCGGGAGTTGCATAGTCACCGGCATGGAGCTTGTCGGACAATCCATTTCGAGAAAGACCGATCGAATATGTGCCCAACAACCGGCCTTTTTTATAGACAGTCAACGTGCGATCTAATTTGCTGACGATAATGGCCACAGTGCCTTTTTTCCTTGATTCGGATATAGCCTCATCCACCCATTTTTTCCAAATTTTTATGACATCTTCATCCCCATACCGTTCAAGTGGGGAGGCGATCAGGCTTTCGGCATCTTTGATGTAAGTGGGTATATCTTTTAATTTTTCCTCGGCGGCAATAAGGTCTCCTTTCTGCTGCATAAGCTCGACCTCGTGGAGCATCAGTTCGGCGCGCATCAGGAAAAATCTTGCCGCCTTGCCTTCAGGCGTTATCAGACTTAATTTCTTGATGGAATTGATTCTCTTCTTGCAACTCGTCAGCTGGCTTGTAATTTGACTGGACTTTGTTTCTTTTTCTTTCTCGACTTTTTCCAGAAGTCTTGTCCCCTCATCAAGGACGTTCCTCAAGGCGAGCTGGACAGGCTCATATTTCCTGAACCAGACGAACTTTCCCCTTTCCTTGATAAGCCTGTTTTTTGCTTGCCTGTAAGATTCCTTATATCTTTGATAATCTTCTGAGGCATAAATAGGTGCCCCTGCCTTCCAGAGGCTGTTTTCCTGGATATCTGCCTCTTTTGCCTCTGGAGGGAGGGGTGGTGCTTTGCATCCGGCGATAGATAGACTTAAAACCAAGAAAATGGCTTTTAGCCAATTCTGCATTAAACCAGAAAATCAGAAGTTAGGAATTATTTTTTCTTTGGGGCTGGCTTTGCCGCTGGTTTTGGCTTCACTTTTTCAATGGCCTTCTTTATCTGGTCTGATATTCCAGTGGCTTTTTCCTTAATGGCTTTGGCCTTGTCTGCTGCCCCTAAATAATTCTCAGTGTCGATTGCTTTCTGAACTTCTGGGAGAGAATCATCAAGAGCTTTTAAATCAGCAGTGAAAGCCTCTATGTCAGCTTTTGTCCCTTTCCCTCTCGGAGCTTTTTTCAGAAGCTCTTTGGCTTCTGCGACGGCTGCCGTAGCCTCACTCTGGGCTGCAAGAGCCGCTTTCTTGGCTTCCTCTTTTTTCTGAGCGACAACGGGCAGGAGAGCATCTGCATCAGATTTCACTCTTGCCAACAGTTCCTTGGCTTTGCCGTATTTTTTGAACAACTTCTTGCTCTGAGCGGTAACCTCATCCAGGGCAGCTGTCAAGTCGTCATTCAGCTTTTTGAATTCGTCTTTAGCATAGATTTCTGCTCCTGCCGTCTTCACGCTTTCAACAGCAGTTTTGGCATTGTCCATTTCCTGCGTTGGCTGCTTGGCACAAGCGGTGAAGAAGAAGGCAACCAGAACCATGAGAGTGATAACCCGAAATATATTTTTCATTTTAACCTCCTTTTCTTGGTTGATTTTTTGTTGCTGTTTTTTTAAGTTTCAGGATGGACTTGTTTCGTTTGATTCTTTTTCTCTTTGAGATGAATAAATATTCATTTTCAAGTCTCATCTATTTTAAATCAAAAAAACGAATTGTCAAGTTTACCACTCCTTCGCTGCCCCCTTGATTATTTGAGCCTGTAAATTATAATAATTGCTTTGGAACTTTGATGAAAAAATCGAAAGCGATCCTTCTTCTCCTTCGTCTTCCTTTTCTGACCGTTAGCGTCGGCGCTGTTCTTCTGGGAACAGCTTTTGCCCGGTGGCAGACGCGGAATTTCCAACCGGCATTGTTTTTCTTGACTCTCGCCGGAGCCTGTGCACTTCATCTTGCCTGCAATGTGGCCAACGACTATTTTGACTTCAAGAGCGGAAATGACGCCTCAAACCGCTCTGGTCTTGTTCCTTTCTCAGGCGGAAGCCGGATGATTTTAAATGGGTTCATCAAACCCGGAGAAGCCTTGGCCATTGCCGTCCTTTTTGCTCTCCTCGGTTCGGCAATTGGCCTTTATCTCAATGCCGTTTCAAAGGGAAATCTCATCTTGTTCATTGGAATAGCTGCTCTCTTCTTCGTTTTTAACTACAACGGCTTTCCGCTGAAGTTGGTCAACAAAGGTTTTGGAGAAGTCGCCATCTTCCTAGCTTGGGGGCCGCTGATGGTTTCAGGAGCCTATTATGTCCAGGCTCAAAGCTTTCCTTCTTTGTGGGCTCTGCTTGTGACTTTTCCCTCCGGCATCTTGACCACCTTGGTGCTGTTGATTAACGAGTTTGCAGATAGGGAAGCTGATTTTTCGACTGGAAGAAAAACTTGGGTCATTCTTTTTGGATATAAGAAGAGCCTGCTTGCCTATTTGGCTCTGGCCTTAAGCTGTTATCTCATTATCTTGTGCGGAGTGCTTTTTGGAAGCTGGCCCCTTTGGTCGCTGCTCGTCTTCCTGACTCTTCCCCTGCCTTTTATGGCCTGTAGCGTCGGCCTGAGGAGCATAGAGAACTGGCCCAACTTTTTGCCTGCTGTTAAAAATACGATATTTATGAATTTTGTTTTTTTGGTTATACTGAGTATTTCATTTGCGGTTTAAAATGAGAAAAGAAAAGAAAGAAGAAGAAAAAGAGCAAAAGAAGAGCGGCTTTCGCGAAGTTTTCGAGCTTATTGCGGAAACAGCCGTCTTTGTCTTTTTCGTGATGACCTTTGTCGTCCAGGCTTTTCAAATCCCAACCGGATCCATGGAGCCGACATTGCTCGTCGGTGATTTTCTTCTGGTCAACAAGCTTGTTTATGCTAATACCCTTTGTGGAGTGGATGGGATATTGCTCCCCAGGAAAAAGATTGAACGACAAGACATTATTGTTTTTAAATACCCGCAGGACCTAAAGATGGACTTTGTGAAAAGAGTCATCGCCTTGGAGGGGGAAAAGATTGAGATAAAGGACAAGCAGGTCTATATCAATGATAAGTCTCTTTCTGAGCCATACAAGGTTCACATCGAAAGTCAGCTCTCATCCCGGGAGAATTATTATTATTATAATGACACGATAAGGGACAATTATGGTCCTGTGGTTGTTCCTCCCGGGTATTGTTTTGTCATGGGAGATAATCGGGATAACAGTCAGGATAGCCGCTACTGGGGTTTTCTGCCTCTTAGCAACATCAAAGGAAGGCCCTGGCTTGTTTATTTTTCTTATAAAGCTGAAAAGGAAGCCTATAAGAAGACCTCAATCTCGGATAGATTGAAAAAGATTGCCATGTTTATCCCCAAGGCAAGATGGAAGCGGATCTTATTAATCGTTAAATAAAATAGCGCCTCGCCCGCTTCGCTCAGACATGCTCGCCGTTTGATTCCTTCGAGCTAGTAAAGGACAGCCCCTTTTTTCGGTCCATAAGAGCGATGTTGCGCTGAATAAGAAGCAAAAAAAGCTGTTTCCTTTTTCTGCTTTAGAAGAACAAGCTCCGATGGCTAAATCCTCAAAGGCCGCTGCCGCTATTTCCCAAAGCTTTCTTCGATCGCCGAATGATAAATTTTTATGATGATGTTGACCGCTTTTATGGATTCGAATAAGATAGGAAAGAGTGAAATATCATTTTATCGCTCTTTTAACTGATTTTGGGGAAGATGATTTTTTTGCGGCTTCGCTCAAAGCCGTCATCTGCAAAATCAATCCTTCAGCCCGAATAATCGATATCACTCATCGCATTCCTTCCTTTGATGTCCAAGCTGCGGGCTTTGTCCTCTTTTCTTGCTACAAATATTTTCCTACCGGAACAATTTTTTTGGCCGTCGTCGACCCAGGCGTCGGCTCTTCGCGGAAAATCCTTTTGGCAGAGACGGAAGATTATTTTTTTATTGCCCCGGACAACGGACTTTTGACCTGGATCCTGGAAGAAGAGAAAGTCCGGCTGAGAGAGCTGAGAAACAGGAGATATTTTCTCCCTGAATTAAGCCGGACTTTTGAAGGGCGGGATAAGATGGCCCCGGCCGCTGCCTGGCTTTCAAAAGGTGTTTCAAGCGCTGAATTCGGCCCTCGGGTCTCCTCATGCGTAAGATTCAAGATTCAAGAGCCAATGTTAAGAAAAAAGGAAATTATTGGGCAGGTGCTCTACACAGATAAATTTGGAAATCTAATAACCGACATTCCAGAAAAGATGCTTGAACTTCTCCGCAAGCAAACAGGGAAGAAGAGCTTTGTCCTTTGCCAAGGGAAAAAAGAGATTGCCACTCTCAAGGAGAGCTATTCGCATCAGAAAAAGGGAGGGGCCCTTTTTTTAACCGGCAGCCTGGGTCGGATGGAGATTTCGGTTCGAGAAGATTCGGCCTCGCAGAAACTAAAAATTAAAAAAGGAGATAGAGTAAGAATCGTCGGCCGGGGCAGGAGTTAGCTCTGGCCAATGAGGTCAGCCATGGATTATATCGAAGGAACGATTGAGCAAATCATCTTTTACAGTCCTGATACAGGCTACACTGTATGCAGGCTTGGCCTCGAAAAAGGGGAAACAGTGACGATTGTCGGCTCCTTTCCTCCTCTCTCTCCGGGAGAAATGCTCAGAGTCGAGGGCAAGTGGGAACTCAACCCCCGCTTTGGCCAGCAGTTCAGGGTTGAAAACCTTCTTCCCATCCTCCCTTCTTCAGTCAAGGGAATCGAGAAGTTCCTTTCCTCTGGTTTGATCAAAGGGGTGGGGCCTGTGCTCGCCGAGAGAATTGTCAAGAGATTCAAAGCAGAGACTATAGAAATTATCTCCAAAAGTCCCGAAAAGTTGCTCGAAGTCGAAGGAATCGGCTGTGTCAAATTAAGAGAGATCAAGAAATCGTGGGCTGAGCATGAGAATATCAGAGAGCTGATCATCTTTCTCCAGGGGCATAATATTTCCACAAATCTGGCGACAAAAATCTACCGTCAATATGGGGAGAAATCATTTCAAATCCTGAAATCAAATCCTTATCAAGTCTGTCTGGATATCTGGGGAATCGGCTTCAAAACCGCTGACCAGATGGCTTTGAAGTTAGGAGTAAGCCCCTCCGCTCCAGAAAGGATAAAAGCCTTTATTCGCTATCTCTTGGAAAAGGATACAGAGCAGGGTCATGTTTTTTCCCTGCAGAGCGAGCTGGAAAGAAATTGTGCGAAAGAGCTTGCTGTCGAAGAAGAGAAAATTAAGGCGGCTTTCCAAGAGCTTAAAAGAGAGAAATCCGTCATCGCTGAAAAATTTGGTTCAGAGACGGGCGTTTATCTTCCTTTTTTCTATAAAGCCCAGGAAGAGATTGTCAGCTCGATCCGCAAGCTTGCTTCTTTTCCCCTTCCGACACCGGATTTCGATGTAGAGAAGGCCATTACGGATGTTGAGCAGGAGATGCAGCTCCGCTTTTCGCCGATGCAGAGGCAAGCCATAAAGGAATGCTTCAATAAAAAGATTCTGGTTATAACCGGCGGCCCGGGGACAGGAAAGACGACGATTATCAGAGCCGTGGTCGAAGTTTTCGAGATATGGAAGAAGAGCGTGCTCCTTGCAGCGCCGACTGGAAGAGGAGCCAAGAGGCTGAGCGAGGCAACAGGGAAAGAAGCCAAGACCATTCACAGGACATTAGAATATAAGCCTAAACTCGGGACCTTCAGGCGAAGCGAGAGGCATCCTCTTGTTGCTGACGCCTTGATCATCGATGAGTTTTCGATGGTCGACCTTCCGCTCATGTACTATCTCATTAGAGCTATTCCCTTCTGGATGCGCCTCATTCTGGTCGGAGATAAAGACCAGCTTCCTTCTGTAGGGCCGGGGAATTTGCTTCAAGATATCATCGAATCCCGCACGGTCGAAGTGGTGCGGCTGGACGAGATCTTCCGCCAGGAAAAGGACAGCCTGATCGTCCTCAACGCCCATCGCGTCAACCGCGGCGAGTCGTTGATCTATCCCGCCAAGGGAGAAAAAGAATCTGATTTTTACTTCATTCATCAAGAGGATGAGGAAAAGGTTTTCAAGACAATCATCAACCTTTGCACTTTCCGCATACCGCAAAGGCTTCATCTTAATCCCCTCTCTCCCCAGATTCAGGTTATAAGTCCGATGTACAGGGGCCTGGTCGGAGTGGATAACCTGAATACAGAGCTACAGAAGAAGCTTAACCCCTTCCGGGAAGGGCTTAAATTTGGCACTCGAGAGATTCGGGTTCATGATAAAGTGATGCAAATTCGAAACGATTATGAAAAAGAAGTTTTCAACGGCGATATCGGCCTGATCACCCACATCGATGATCAGGCTTACAGGGTTTTTGTTGATTTCGACGGGAGACCGGTGATCTATGAGAGGGATGAGATGAATGACATCACCCTGGCCTATGCGGTCTCTGTTCATAAGGCTCAAGGCAGTGAATATCAAGCGGTGGTCATGCCTCTTCTGACGCAGCATTATATTATGCTCCAGAGAAATCTCTTTTACACAGCCCTCACCCGGGCGAAAAAATTGAGTGTCATTGTCGGCTCCTATAAAGCTCTTCATATCGCCATCAAAAACGACAAGCCGGTCAGAAGGAATTGCCTGCTCAAAGAGAAACTCATCGAATTGTCTCAGGGTAAATTGTAGGATGCTATCTCAATTGTAAAAACTGTCGACTTCAAAGCAGGATTTTTGTTAGAATTTATTCAAATCGTTTAATGAAAGGAGTGCGCCTGTAGCTCAGTATGGATAGAGCAAGGGATTC
>CAZGMN010000069.1:0-14164 GCA_964526905.1 uncultured Eubacteriales bacterium | reverse complement strand
GAAATAGCCGTAGCGACAATTGCTTCTATCACCAAATAGAGATGCTTTCAAGAAGCTACGCAGCCGCCGAGAAGAGCGAATGGAGATGGCGTTAAAAATCCGATTGGGAGCAAGGCTATTTCCCACAACCTTCTTCAATCTTGGAAGTTCTCCTCAATCCAAGATAGCATCCTAAATTCCGTGAGAGTCAATGATTGACAGTGGGGTGGCACGGCATGCTCCCCGCAACGCCCGCAGCTGCAGGGGTTCCCCACGGGGGGATGGGTGCAGCGAGGACGGACGGGGAGCATGCCGTGACAGGACCCCTCGCCACAATTTTATGATTACCACGGAATTTAGGATGCTATTCCAATCCAAATTCTCCTTGATTTGCTGACTTATTTTTTTTATCATTTTCTATTCAATGGAAACAAACACCAAAGCACTCCAATCACTGGCGTTAGGCTGGCTCATTCCTGGCTTGGGCCATGTCTCTCTTAAAAAATATTGGAGAGGCGGCATTTTCTTTGGCTGCATCACTGCGATGTTAATCCTCGGGCTGTTTATGGGCGGAAAAATTTATTCCTATCAAGAAGAGGGATTACACCTGAAATTGATTTTTAAGAACATGACAGAAAATCCGCTGACTTTCCTTGCCACTCTCTCTGATTTGGGATATGGCTTTATCTACATTCTCTCCAAACTCTTTTCCTTTGGCCTGGGGAATTTAAAGAATACGACTTTTGAATTCGGAACAACCTATATCGCCGGCGCCGGCCTGCTGAATTATCTTGTGGCTTTGGATGCCTTTGATATCGCCTTGGGAAAAAAGAAATGATTTTTAAAAGCCATCTCTTCTCCATGATTCTTTATGCGGCTTTTGTCTGTGTCGTCCTTGCCTTGATCAGAAAAGATGAAAGAAAAGCCCAAATAAAGTATGCGCTCTCTCTTTTCGTTCTCATGGTTTTCGGTGCGATTATCTTCGGCTGGTTCATGTACCTTTTTGTTTGATGCTCCACCGTTTTCTTTTCTTCAAAAACCTTTCCCAATTGGCGGGATGAACTTTTTTATTATTTTCTCGCTAGGCAAAGGCTGAGTGTTTTCGAGCCGCCCAGCCAGAGCCATTCTCCCTTTGAATCCTCAAATCGATATGCTATAATTCTCCCAGCTTGATGAATTCTCAAATTTTCGAACCTGTCATTGGGCTCGAAATTCATGCCCAGCTCTTGACCAAGACAAAGCTTTTTTGCGGCTGCAGCACGGCCTTCGGAAATCCGCCTAATTCTCTCACCTGTCCGGTCTGCCTTGGACTTCCTGGAGCGTTGCCGTTCCTCAACAAGGAAGCAATGGTCATGGCGGTCAAGCTTGCTCTGGCCATCAAATCCAAAATACACCGCTTTTCTGTCTTCAGCCGGAAAAATTATTTTTATCCGGACCTGCCCAAGGGATACCAAATCACTCAATACCATTTGCCAATCGCCACCGAAGGTTATCTGGCGATTGAAGGCAAGGGAAAGGCGAAAACAATCGGAATCGATCGGATCAATCTCGAAGAGGATGCAGGAAAATCAATCCATGATGGCATGGCGGATTCTTCTGCGAAAACCTATCTCGACTTCAACCGCAGCGGCATTCCCTTGCTTGAAGTCGTCGGAAAACCGGATATCAACTCTTCCTCAGAAGCAGTCGATTTCCTTCAGCTCTTGCGGACCATCCTCCAGTACCTGGAGATTTGCGACGGCAACATGGAAGAGGGAAGCCTGCGCTGCGATGCCAATCTTTCATTGAGAAAAAAAGGCTCTCCACAGCTCGGAGTCAAGGTCGAAATCAAAAACCTCAACTCCTTCCGTTTTCTCCAGAAGGCTCTCGATTATGAAGTCCAGCGCCAGACCGAAGAGATTACGGCCGGAAGGCCTGTGCTCCAGGAGACAAGGCTCTGGGATTCCAAACAGGATAAAACTCTCCCGATGCGAAGCAAGGAAGAAGCGCATGACTACCGCTACTTTCCCGAGCCGGACCTTCCTCCTCTTGTCATCTCCGAAGAGATTATCAATAAAATCAAGAAGACTCTCCCCGAGCTTCCCCAGGAAAAGATTGAAAGGTTTGTCAGAGAGTACGAGATCCCGCTCTACGATGCGAAGATTTTAGCCTCATCAAGAAAATTGTCAGATTACTTCGAGAAAACAGCAAAAGCCTCAGGCAGCGCGGAGCAGTCGAGCCGGTGGATCATGAGAGAAGTCCTCCAGCACCTCAAAGAAGCGGATATTGAAATTTCCGATTTTCCCCTGCCTGGCGAAAGCCTGGCCGAGCTCATTCAGCTGGTGGAGAGAAAAGAGATAACCCAGCGCATAGCCAAGGAAAGGGTATTTCCGGAAATGATCAGGAGCAAGAAAAAAGCTTCTGAAATCGTAAAAGAAGAAAAATTGAGTCAAATCTCCGATGAAAGAAGGATTAAAGAAATCATCCTTCACCTCATCGAGAAACATCCCAAGCCCTTTAAGCAATACACAGAGGGAAAGGTCCAGGTCTTTGGCTTCTTTGTCGGAGAGGTGATGAGAGAAACAAAAGGCTCGGCAAATCCTGAGCTGGTCAATAAGCTCCTGAAAGAAGTTCTCGACAGTTATAAAAAATAAGCTCAGCAGAGACGTTGGGCAGGTCTCGATTTATGAGTTAAAAATGATTGAACTCTATCATGTTTGGAAGCAATACCAGCCCCCGCGTTGGGCTCTCTCCGATATCACACTCCAAGTCAAAAAAGGAGATTTTGTCTTCATCACCGGTCCCAGCGGCTCAGGAAAAACTACCCTTCTCAAAATTATTTTTAGAGAGATTCTACCTACCCAAGGCCAGATCGTTATCGACCAAAGGAACATTTTCCGCATTCCTGAACATAAAATCTATAAACTGAGGAGGATCATGGGCATTGTTTTCCAGGACTTCCGCCTTACCTTCCATAAGAGAGTGTTCGATAACGTGGCAATTGTCCTCGAGGTGCTGGGAATTTCTCGCAAAGAAATCAGGAGGCGAGTTTTTAATGCTTTGAGAATGGTCAACCTTCATCATAAAATGTGGGAGTACCCCTTTCAGTTATCCTATGGAGAACAGCAGCGGGTAGCCATTGCCCGGGCGGTGGTCAACAATCCCAAGATTCTCCTCGCTGATGAGCCTACCGGCAATCTCGACCCCGAGCTCTCCTTTGAAATCATGGCCCTCTTCAAAGAAATAAACCGACAGGGTGCGACGGTCATCATCTGCACCCACGACCGAGAATTGATCCGGCATTTTGGAGAAAATATCTTATTTCTCTATAAAGGGAAATTGATAAGAAAGGAAACACTCTGATTATCCAAAAACTGAAATATTTTCTGAAAGAAACACTCAAAAACCTCTGGCAACACAGAATTCGTAACTTCTTTTCAATTACCATCATCTGCCTTTCGTTTCTTATCTTTGGAATCTTCCTCTCTCTATCCAACAATTTCCGTTTCATCGCCCGGCAGCTCAGCAAGAATATGGTTGTCGTCTTTTTCCTGGAGAAAGACTTGCCGCAAGCTGAGAGGAATCTCATCGAGGAAAAACTAAAAAATTCATCCCTGATAAAAAATGTCCAATATATCAGCTCAGAGCAAGCTTTGGAGAAATTCCGAAAAAACTTTCCAGAGCTTCAAGGAATTGTTGAAAATTTGGAAGCCAATCCCTTTCCCTCTTCTTTCGAGGCAATCCTCAAAGAAGAAAGCATCCCCTCAGAAAAAACCCTTGCTTTTATCCAAGACATGAGCCAAATGAAGGGAATTGAAGATGTTCAATTCAACAAAGAATGGATAGACAAAATCCAGTCCCTGGGCACGCTGACCAGAGCTGTTGGATTTTTTATGGGAGGAATATTGAGCCTTGCTTCCTTTTTTATCATTTCCAACGTTATCAAACTCAATGTCTTCGCCCGCGAAACAGAGATTGAAATCATGCGCCTGGTTGGGGCCTCCAACACTTTTATTAGAATTCCTTTTCTCCTGGAAGGAATGACGCTGGGAATAGTGGGAGCCTTTCTCTCTCTCCTCCTGCTTTTCTTTCTCATCAGTTTTTTCCCCATCTATTTGGGCACTTCCCTGGGAGCCCTCAACGATTTGATCAACTTCCGCTATCTTTCTTTTTCTCAAGCCCTCGTACTCTTGGCTGGCGGAACAGTTATCGGCTTCATCGGAAGTCTCGGCTCTCTCTCCCGCTTCCTGAAAATATAGTGCTTGCCCTCCGGTGGGCTTCCCTCAGCGGCTCAGGAATCCTGAATTTCGATAAGCGAAGGACAAGCTGCTTGGCCATCTTGAAATCCATCCTGTGCCCGGGAGAAACAAAGACCGGCTTCACTCCAGAGCGGGTCCTCAGGCAAAATCCAACCTTGCACATCTTTTTATCCCTGAAAAAGGTGTAGGCCCCTTTTTTCTCTGCGGGCAAGCAAAAAGGGAAAAAAGGCCTCTTGGCGCAGCCGATGGTCGAGATATCCAGCACAACTCCGACAAACGAAGCCAATCCCATTCGCCGGGGATGGGCAATCCCATTTCCATCGACAAGCGTCACATCAGGTTTGTTTTTGATCTTGCGGAAAGCATCAAAGAAAACCGGCCCCTCCCTCAAAGACAAGAAGCCTGGAATATAAGGAATTTCAATCTTTTTTACCGCCTGAGACACCTCGACAACTTCAAGCTCCGGAATCTTGAAGACGACGATGCAGGCGCCTATCTTTTTTGCCCTCAAATCATAGGAAAAGTCGGCTCCTGCAACCAGACTGACCTTTTTTCGATCCCATCTCAGGATCAATCGTGAGGCGAGCCGACGTTGGTCCTCGGCAGCTCTGGCCAGATTAAACTTCATTCTCTCCTCAAGTCAGCAGCCTTCTTTAAACAATTGAAGATTCATATTATATAAATTAGGAAGCACCTCCAAATAGCTGATGTTAAAGAGGCGTTGGAATCGACCTAAGTCTCCACATGGAGGGGGTCCGGTCGGTTTTTCGACTGGGGGACCGACGGGACTGGCTCCCCAGGGCGCCGAAGGCGATTCCGATACCGAAAGAAAATCACGCAAACGGAGATGCTTACTATAACTTAGATTTTATTGACAGCGCAAGGTTCTTGGCCTAAAATTCAAAAAATAATGGTATTTATAGGACAGGAACTCAAAAGGGAAAGAGAATTAAGGGGGATTTCCCTCGAAGAAATGTCCGAATCGACAAAAATCAGCCTGAAGTTTCTCCAAGCCTTGGAGGAGGACAGGCTGGAAGTCATGCCCAGCAAATTTTTTGTAAAAGCCCTTCTCAGGACTTACGCCCGGTTTCTTGGGCTGGAAGAGCAATCAATCTTAGACAAGTATCAAATCACTTCCATTTTTCAAGGAGAGACCTCCCAAGGCACAGAACGGCCGATTTGGGGACAGGAAGAGACTTCCAACAAGAGAAAAAGATGGGTTACCTTAAGCGTTCTTGCAGCTTGTCTAATCATCTTGGTTGCCTGGTTCTATTTCTTTGCCCTAAAAAAAGGGACACCGCCTCAAGAAGAGCCAAAGCCTTCCCCCATTATTATTGAAGAGACTCCATCCTCCCTTCCAACAAGTCAGCCTGAGGCTCTGGCTGAGCCTGCTCCTGAAGAAAAAGGACTAATTATCGAAATCTCTTTTATAGAAGAAACCTGGCTGCAAGTCTATGCGGACAGCGAGTTGAAGCTTGAAGCCCTCAAACAGCCTGGAGAAAATGTCGTGATCCAAGCGGAGAAGGAGCTTCTCCTCAACTTAGGGAATGCAGGGGGAATAACATACAGCCTGAACAGCAAAAAAGGAAAGCCGTTTGGCCACTCTGGTGCAGTTCGCAAAAATATAATAATAAACCTTGAGAATTACAAGAATTTTCTGGCCGAAGAAAAGGAGAGCCCGAACAACCCTTAAAGCCAAAAAGGGGGAAAGAGTGGATGAAAAACAGAATTTAAAATTTGTCCAGCTAAAGAAAAAAGGCCCTCGGCTCCTTGGAGCGGCGGTCATTATCCTCATCGTTCTCTTCTTTGCTATCGAATTCTTCATCCGCCAAGAACAGGAATTTTCCCCTTCCTCTGTTGCCTCTGTTCTCCTTTCTTTTTTGCAAATTATCGTCCTTCTCCTCTTCCTTATCCTCTTCTTCGTCTTGGGAAGGAATCTCACCAAGCTTTACCTTGAACGAAAAAAGAAAATCATCGGTTCTCACTTCAAAACGAAATTGGTTCTTTTCTTCATCGCCCTCTCCCTCATCCCCACCCTACTCCTCTTCATTTTTGCCAGTGATTTAATCAACCGCAACATCGAACAGTGGTTCAAGACACCCTTGGACAGACTCATGGACGACACGAAAACGCTGGCTGACGAGTTTCAGTCGAACAGTGCAGAAATCACTCTTCACTATGCCCGACAATTGAGTATGGCCATCAAGAGCGAAAAACTCGCACAGACGGAAAACCAACGCCGTCTCAGGCAATTCGTCCAAGAAAAGCTGAAGGAATACAAGCTGGATGAGATTGGGGTTTACCTGGGCTATGAAGAATTGTTTTCCTTGCTCAACTCGAGCCTCCCTCTCCAGGATTACCTCGAACTGAGCCCGGAGAGAATCAAGTCCTCTGACCTGAGTGAAACATTGAGCAGCACAGACCTAATGGGAAGAGGAGAGATGATCCGTCGTGGCGTCTTCTTTTACATCCCTGATGTGGGAAGGATGCTTGTCATTGCGGGAAAATTCATTCCTCAGAACTATGCTCAGAGAATCCGAAGTATCTACTCCTATATCGAAAGATACCGCCAGTTAAAAGCAGGGAGAAGCCCGCTCCAAACTTTTTACTTTATCACCTTGAGCTTCATCACCCTGCTGATCATCTTTGCCGCAAGCTGGATTGGCATCCATCTCGCCAAGACAATCACCGTGCCCATCGAGAAGCTGGCCCAGGCAACAAAAGAAGTCTCCAGAGGAAACCTGGGGATCCGGGTTGAAGATCCGGCATCGGATGAGATAGGAATCCTCATCGATTCCTTCAACCAGATGATCTCCGACCTCAAAGAAAGCCAGCAAAATATCGCCCAGAAAACATCGGAACTCGAAGCCCGAAAGCAGTACATCGAGACTATTTTGAACAATATCACCGCCGGAGTCATCAGCCTCGACTCCCAGGGCTTGATCACAACTCTCAATCCTTCTGCCCAGGAAATGCTGGGCTTGCCTAAAATCAATCATATCGGAAAAAGATATGAAGACGTCCTCAGCCATCCTCGATATGAAGAAATCGTAAAGAACATTCAAAGGGGAATTCAAAACGAATATCCACTCTCCGACAAAGAAATAAACATAGATTTTGACGGCCAGAACATGACGCTTTCTTTGGCTTTATCCGCTCTGAAGCAAGTCAACAATCAATTCTCTGGCCTGATTGTTGTCATTGAAAACCTCACCCAACTCATAAAGGCCCAAAAAATTGCCGCTTGGAAGGAAGCGGCTCAGATGGTGGCTCATGAAATTAAAAATCCTTTAACGCCTATCCAACTTTCCGCCGAGAGAATCATTAAGAAAATAAAGAAAGACAAGAAAGTTCGTGACGAGGCGATCGGAGAAGGAGCGAAGACGATTGTTGAAGAGACAAGAGCAATTAAAACCCTGGTCGATGAATTCTCAAAATTTGCCCGCATGCCCGAAATTCGCATTCAATCCGCAAACATCCATGAGATCATCGAGCAGACGGTCTCCCTCTTCAAGAGAATATTCAAAGGCATTGAATTCGAATTGAATCTTTCGCACGACATTCCCCTTTCCATCCAAACTGACCCGGAGCAGATGAGGCGGGTATTCATTAATATTCTCGATAACGCCATCCACGCCATGAGTAAGAAAGGATTGATTAAAATCCGCACTTCTTTCAACAGCGAACTCCAGAAATTAAAAATAGAGATTGCCGACTCTGGTCCTGGTATATCCATAAGAGATAAGGAAAAGCTCTTCCTCCCCCATTTCTCCACCAAAAAGAAAGGAGCTGGCCTGGGATTGACCATCGTCAACCAAGTCATCAGCGAACACAACGGCTCGATCTCTATCGAGAACAACGAGCCTCATGGCGCAAAATTCATTATTCAGATTCCAGTATGAAAGAAAAAATTCTAGTCATCGACGATGAAGCCGGCATCAGGTCTTCCCTGAGAGGCATACTCGAAGATGAAGCTTATTCTGTCAAAACGGCTGATACGGCCGAGGAAGCGCTGGCGCTCCTTCATAGACAGGATTTCGACCTCATTCTCCTCGATATCTGGCTTCCCGGAATGAACGGCATTGAATTCCTGAAAAAAATAAAAGCCGCGAATGAGAATTCTCAGGTGGTGATGATTTCAGGCCACGGGACAATAGAAACAGCTGTCGCCACCACCAAACTCGGAGCATATGATTTTCTAGAAAAGCCGCTTTCTTTGGAAAAGGTGATCCTGACCGTGAAGAATGCATTGAGGCAAAAAAAGCTGGAAGAAGAAAATATGCAACTTCGTGAAAAAATTAAGGCTAAATACCATCTCATTGGAAAAAGCTCCGCCATTCAAAAAATAAGAAAAAAGATAAAAAGAGTCGCTCCGACCAATGTTCCTGTTCTCATCACCGGAGAGAACGGAACGGGAAAAGAGCTTGTTGCGCGCCTGATTCATCTGGAGAGTCCGAGGAAAAACCGCAGATTCATCTCAATCAATTTTGCGGTCATTCCAGAGGATCTCGTTGAAAGTGAGCTTTTTGGCTATTTCAAGGGAAACTCCGCTCATGACCTCGAAAGTAAAAAAGGGAAACTGCTCCTGGCCGATAGGGGGACCGTCTTCTTTGATGAGATCGATCATCTCAGCCTAAAAGTTCAGGGCAAACTGGCCAGGATTATCGAGAACGAAGAGTTTGAGCCTTCGGGTTCGGGTGAAGCCATACCCATCGATATAAGAATCATCGCCGCCACAGAGAAAAACCTGAGAGAATTCGTTGCTGAGGGAAAATTCAGAGAAGACCTTTTCTCAAAACTCAATGTTATTCCTATTTTTATTCCTCCCCTGAGGGAGAGGAAGCAGGATATTCCAATCCTCGTCAACCATTTCTTGAAACACTTTTCAACTGAAAATGGAAAGAAGAAAAAATCGATGGAAAAGGAGGCGATGAAGGCGTTCGTCAATTATTTCTGGCCGAGAAACGTGAGTGAACTCATCAATGTCATCGAAAGATTTGTGATCATGGTTCAGGATGATGAAATCAAGGCTTCACACCTCTCGCTTCTTGTCGAATCCAGAGAGCCTCAGTCGGCGCCAATCCTGGCCGGTCATCAGTCTCTCAAACAGGCAAGAATACAGTTCGAGAGGGAATATATCCACGGAGCCTTGATCAAGCACAAATGGGACATCGGAGAAACAGCCTCTGCCTTGAAAATTGAAAAAAGCGAGCTCAAAAAGAAAATTAAAACCCTGGGAATAACCTTCCTGGGATAAATACTTTTAGATAAATAATCATGCCTCTCGAGCAATCAGAAGCAATCGTTTTGAGAAGCTTCAATGTCGCCGAACAGGATAAAATCGTTGTCTTTTTCTCGCACGATAAAGGAATCATAAGGGGAATCGCCAAGGGGGCTCGAAAATTTGGAAATCGTTTCGGAAGCAGCCTGGAACCTTTGTCTTTGGTCAAATGCTTCTATTACGAAAAAGAGAGAAAAGACCTGGTCACGATTAATCATTGCGACCTTCTCGAATCTTTTTTCGAAGTCCAGCATGAGCCAAACAAAGCTTTTACCTTGAGTTATTTCTCGGAGCTTATCGAAGAATTCTCGCCTTCACGTGCAAAAGAAGACTCTCTCTACCGACTGTTACTTTCTGTTCTCCGCTCACTCAAAGCCGGTGGAGATTTAAACTTACTCACTCGATATTTCGAAGCCTGGTTTCTAAAGATTAACGGCGTTCTCCCGGACTTCAAAAAATGTAAAAAATGCCGCAAACCTCTCAGCGAGCCCGGCTGGCTTTCCTCGAAGAGGGACGGCGTCTTTTGCAACCGCTGTGTACCCCAAAAAAAGGAAGAAGTTACGCCCGAAATGGAAGCGTTCATGGAATGGATTAAAAGCAATCCCCCTCCAGGAGAATGCCCGCTCCCCTTCTCTCCCTCGCGGCTCGAAACCATTAAAAAGATTCTTCAGGAAATTATCATCTTTCATCTCGAAAAAGAGCCGAAAACTCTCCGCTATTTATAAAAAGGGACAGTTATTTCCTTAAAGAAGCATCTGAAAATCCGTGGGATTGAAATGATTTTGAGGTTACTTTCCTTTGGCCTTTCTTGATTTTTTGCCAGAAAGGAATAAACTATAAATCTCTCAAGGAAATTAAAGATGAAAGGAGAGGGCATGAACCAATGCAAAATATGCGGCAAAGACATTGATCCAAAAAATCCCTATTTTATTCTTTCTTTCAACAAAGAAGCGATCGAAGATGGAACGAAAAAAATAATCGAGACTCAAGAGGCAGCAACCGTCTGCGAAGAATGCGGCGGAGAAGGGCTCTCTTCTGTCCTGCGGCACCTGAAGCTTTTCCATAACGGCGACACTGAACTCGACAAAAAGATGGAAGCGGTTGAAAAATCGGTCGATTTTCTCGCTTTGATGAAAGAATTCGGGATTTCTGGAGAAAAGATTGGAACCATGAACCAATACCTGGCAAAATGCCCCTTCCACAACCAAGAATTATCTTTCCTGATCGATGCCGATAGAAAAGAATACTTCTGTTTTTGTGAAGGTTTAAAAGGGGATGCCTTCAGTTTTATCATCAACTATGAGAGAGATATCAATCATAAACACACAACTCTGAAAGAGGCAGTTGACTTCCTGATAGAAAAATTTCCAATTCAGCAGTCATAACCTTGCAATTCGGCGCTTCTTGTGCTATATGTCCTCAAAAAGAAGCAAATTATTATGGAGGAGGAGAAAGATGAAGAGAAAGGCTGTATTTTTTCGATGCCTATTTTTAATCCTTCTTTCCCTAATGATTTTTTCTTATTCAAGAGCACAAAATGTCCCTAAAAAGATTGGCGTTTTAGAAAGAATTCTTATTTCTAAAGAAGCCGATAGACTGGAAGTGAAAATTCTGTTCAACATTCTCACCATTCGCCACCAGTTTGAGCTGACCAATCCTAACAGACTGGTGATCGATTTTATTAACCTGGAGAAGATTAACGCTGCCTCTTCTTACAAAGTGAATCATTTGGGAGTCCTCGCCATCCGAACCGGGATGTTCAAGCCCAATATCGCCAGAGTTGTTTTTGATATGGCTGGAGAAATCCCTTCTTACTTCATCGAGAGCATCGAGGGTGGAGTAATGGTTATTATTGGAGTTAAAGAAGCGCCAAAAGAGGTTCCTCAGGTCGTTACCGAAGAGGTCAAAGAGGTTAAAATCGAAGACGCCATTTGCGGACTTAAAGTCGTTCCTGAGAAGGCAAACATCAATGAAACCATCTCCGTGGATATGAGCGGTTCTCTCCATGCCCAGGCCATGGAGCTTGAAGTCTTCGATGCGGAAGGGACCAAAATCGATACGAGGAAGCTGTCTCCTGATTCTCCCCAATGGAAGACAATCTTTGACAAGCCTGGCCAGTATCTCTTTAAAGGGAAGGCTTTCAATATCCAAGGAAAGCCCTCTGAGAATCCGTGTGAGGCTAAGGTTGACATCAATTCCCCGCCGGTCCCCCGACTGGAATGCAAACCCAGCGAGGAGTATGTGAAAAAGCCCGTTGCCTTTGATGCCTCAGGTTCAACCGACAGCGACGGAGAAGTCGTCAAGGTTGAATTTACGATTACCGACGAAAGCGGAAACGTCATTGACCGTTTTACAGATTCGGAAAAACCATTTGCCTGGGAAAAATCATTCGAGAAAGAAGGCCTGTACACCATCGCGGCTTTGGCTACTGATGATTTTGGGGCTGTATCCGAGCCTGCCCGAGCGACAGTGATGATCAATCCTAAGAAACCCAGGAAGATTCTCTTTCTGGTCGATGCCGGGGCTCTGGCTGCTCGCGGAGGCGGAACTTATATCGGCTATACGGCTCTCCGTGCCGGCATTGTCTACAGAATCATTCCCGGAAAGCTCGACTTTGCGCTCGGCGGAGGTGGAGGCTATATCTCAAACGTCTCTGGCTGGAAATCGTTCTACACGGTTGACGCTCTATTCAATTTTCATTTTGGCCCAATCTTTATCGGAGCTGGCGCTGGTGGAACATCAGAATTAAGGAAGACCATAAATTATTCTTATGGAGAACTCATTGCCAATATTGGCTATGACCTCTTCAGAAAGAGAAATGCTTCAGGCTCCATCTTCTTTGAAGGACGAGGACCGACATTCAATCTCTCTTTTGAAGAGAACTACAAGTTAATGCTCGGCGTCAGGCTTCTCTTTTAGTTCACTCTATTTAAGACTGCCGACAGCGCGCTCGACGGCTTCAAGAATCTCTCCAGATTGGACGACTTCTTTCAATTTATTGATATCCTCATAAAGAGGCCGGTCTTCTTCCAAGCGAGCCACGTATTTCCTGATGACTTCATAAGCAGCGTTGACTCCTTTGCTCGGTTTGAGCGGCCGGCGAAAATCGATAGCCTGAGCGCCGGCCATGAGCTCGATGGCCAGGACGGCCTGGGCATTATCGATGATTTGCTGCGTCTTCAGGGCTGAGGTCATGCCCATGCTGACAAAGTCTTCCTGGTCAGCAGCAGCAGGTATGGAGCCTGTTGCTGCCGGATGGGAAAGTATTCTATTTTCGCAGACCAAGGCTCCTGCCGTGTACTGGGAAAGCATCAACCCCGAAAACATCCCAGCGCCTTTGGTTAAAAAAGCAGGAAGCCCAGCGCTCAGATGAGGATTCATCAGCCTGTTTGTCCTCCTCTCGGAAAGGACAGAGACTGTGGTTATGGCCATTCCCAAGAGCTCAAGGGCAAAGGCCAGCGGGGTTCCCTGAAAATTGGCTCCGGTCAGAACCAGGTCTTCATCCGGGAAAAAAGTGGGATTATCAGCGGCTCCGTTCAGCTCGATCTCAATCATCTCGCGCGCCCACTTGAGGGCATCCCGAGCCGAGCCGATGACCTGAGGGCTGCTGCGCAGACTGTAGGCGTCCTGAACTTTTTTTCCTTTCCGAGCCAGGAGTTCGCTTCCTTCGGTGATCCGCCTGATGTTTTCGCTGGCTTCTATCGCTCCAGGGTAGCCGCGAACCTTGTGCAGTCTTTCGTCATAGGCCTTCATGTTGGCGTTAAGGACTTCCAAAGTCATGGCCGTTGCTATTTCAGAATTTTTTATCCATCGCGCCGCATCATAAATCTCCAAGGCTCCCATCCCGCAAATCACGTTGGCGCCGTTGATCGTGGCCAGACCGTCACGGGCTTCAAAGACAATAATCGGAATGCCTGCTCTCTCCATCGCTTTTTTCGCGGGCAATCTCTCCCCCTTATAAAAAGCTTCACCCTCTCCCATGAGCACCAGAGCCATCTGAGCCATCGGAGACAGGTCACCGCAAGCACCCACCGACCCTTTTTCACACATCACAGGTGTGACCCCTTTGTTGAGCATCTCTTTGAGCGTCTCTACGACCACAGGCCTCAAGCCCGAATGGCCGTGGCAGTGGCAATTGATCCGGCTGAGGATAGCTGCCCGGACAACATCAATGGGCATCGGCCGGCCATATCCGGCAGCATGGCTGTAAATCAAATACCTCTGGTATTTTCCTACCTGTTCCTGAGTCAAGACAACTTCTGAGAGTTCACCTATTCCAGTATTGACCCCGTACATAATCTCTTTCTTTTTTATTTTCTCCTCCAGAAGGTCTCTGCACTTTTCAATTCTCTTGATCGCTTGGGGATGGATACCTATGGTCTCATTTCTCCTCGCAACCTGAACGACCTTCTCAATATCGAGGCTATGTCCGTCAAGGGTAATGGTCATTTTCCTCCCTCCTAAAGCTTTTATCATCTCTAAAACTCATTAATTTATAAGAAGAAGCCCTGGAAAGCAAGGATTGTTTTAATTCAGTAAGCATCCTAAATTTCGTGAGAGCCAATGATTGACAGCGGGGTGGCACGGCGTGCTCCCCGCAACGCCCGCAGCTGCAGGGGTTCGGCTTCGCTTCCGAAGCCGTGGGGGTTCCAAGGGGGTATGCCCC
>CAZGMN010000068.1:0-14168 GCA_964526905.1 uncultured Eubacteriales bacterium | reverse complement strand
CTTGTATATCGTCATCGGCGGAGCAGGAAGCGGAAAGACCGTCTATCTGCTCAGTGGCCTGACCAAGGGCCTCAAACTCTTCTCCACGGAGACTGTCCACTTCAGAATTGAAAAAGATATCATCTTGTGGTTTAAGGGCTCTCTTGTCGACAATATAAGACTGGGCAATTTAATTGACCATTTCCCCCAGTTTCTACCTGAAATTGAATACAAAAAAAATGGAGAAGAATGGCAGCAAAAAATTGCCCTTAACCTCTCCTCTTACAGCACAGATCATGATCGACTTGAGAATCCGGGAGAAGTCGTTATTATCTTTCCCAGGATTGAAGAGGGGCGGAAGGGATTCGTTCTGAATTCATTTGATGATAAAAGAAAAGCAGCAAGAGCTCTCTTTGAGAATATATCTCAAAAATTAACAGAGACTTTCATCCTCTACGACAAGATTCCGGTCTTAGGAATCGATGAGCAGGAGATGGCTGATGCTCGTTTAAGAGCTGTGAATCAAGTGGCCAGCCACAAAACAGTTATCAAAATGGTCTCTATCCTTTCTAATCCTTATGACTGTTGGGGTCATTTATTAGACTGATAGAAGTGTGATGAATTTTTTTCTCACATTAAAAAGGAGATGAAGATGAGCGAGCCGTGGAAGGGTGTCATTCAATTGATAGGGGAACCAAGGGCTCTCAAACCAAGGGCTAAGGGCATAACCATGGTGATCGATAAGGGATTAGGGCTTTGCGCTCTCCAAGACTTGATTGAGGTCTGCGGCGAGTATATTGACCTCATCAAGCTCACCTTTGGAACTTCTGCCCTTTATGATAAAAATCTTCTGAAGAAAAAGAATAAGATGATTGCCTCTGCGGATATCGATGTCATGCCCGGAGGAACTTTTTTTGAGGTTGCAGTCTGGCAAGGCGTTTGGGAGAAATATTTAAAGAGAGCGAAAGAGCTTGGATTTTCGGCAATTGAAATCTCGGATGGAACGATCGAAATGAACAGGGCGACCAGAAAGGATGTTATCAAGAGATCTGTGGAGGGTGGATTTAAAGTCATTACTGAAGTTGGGAAAAAGGACCCAAAAGAATGCCTTCCCCTCTCCCTTGCTCAGCAGCTAATTCAAGAAGATATGGAAAACGGGGCTTTCAAAGTTATTATCGAAGCCCGGGAAGCAGGCAAAGGCGTTGGAGTTTTCGACATGGAGGGGAAAATCAAGATGACTGAAGTTGAGAATATCGTTTCGGGAGTTGAAGATGCCAACTGTTTGATTTGGGAAGCCCCGTTAAAAAATCAGCAGCAAGACCTTATCCTTCGCTTCGGGCCTAACGTCAACCTGGGTAACATCCCTCCTGAAGAAGCCTTGGCCCTTGAAGCTTTAAGACAAGGAGTGCGGGGCGATACCCTTAAAAGGGCCTATTCAAAAAGGAAAAAATGGCAAAAATAAGATTTTTATATCAATCCAATTTTTCAAGGAGAAGAAACATGACCGTGTGATCTCCTTTGGGAATTTTAATCTTCGCAGATTTTCCTTTAATCGTATCTCTGGGCTGATCATCCAAGAGGAGGTTATATTTTCCTTTGCTTAAAAATTGAATGTTTATCTCTCTCTCCTCATATGTCCTTATTTCAAAGGAAATTTCATTCTCGGAATAGAGGAAATGCCGAAAGACTGCGCCTCCTCCCGCTTTTAGAATCTCTCTCCCTTCCTCCTTGAGCTTAATCTCTGAAGAAGAAACCTCAACGTCGTAATGCCGGCCCTGGATAAAAATTCTTGACAATTTTCCCTTATCTTCAGGGTCTATCATTCCAAACCTGAATCCTTCCCAAGGGGTAAAATCGATATATTCTTCAGCGGCGATAAGGGTAAAAAGAGGACCCCAGCTCTGGTATCTTCGTCCTCCGGCCTCTCCTGAGCGAGAATCAAAATTCTCAGGACAGAGCTGATAGTTTTGCCAAATGCGAAGGAAGAGGTCAGCGCTTCTTTTAGCAAATTGAGAAGCGACTTCGTCGAAGCTGTAAGCCCTCAGACCTTGGTAAACCAGGTAGTTGGTCGGCGGCCAGATTGTCCCTCTCCAGTATTGCTGGTCTTTATAAGCTGGCTCGTCGCGCGATATGGTCGGAATAACAAAGTCTCCCCAGAATTCTTCAGGATTGAGCAAATGCTTGATCATCCGAACGGCTCTCTTTTGATCGGGGATATGCGCGACAAGCGGAAAGAAGTTCGCGGCTGCTTTTTTCTTTGAGAATCTTCCATCCCAGAAGCGGTCGAAGTAGAAGCCTTCTTTATCATCCCAGAGGTTGTTGTTGATCAGCTCTTTCATCGCCTCATACTCAGACAAATAACTTTGATGGTCCGCAGCATAATTGAGAATATTGGCAATCTGAGCCAGACACCAGGCATCAAGGGCATAGAGGCTATTCAAGTCAACGGAGTTCATGTTCAAGGTCTGTGTTTCTGGACTGAAGGAAGCCTCATCCCAGCTGGGCAAGTCATCCATCCCTGATTCCCACATCGCCCTTTCCTTGCCTTCAGCATCTTTTTCCCAGGAAGGAACACTTTGAGCCAGAAGCTCGGTATCCGTTCCCCACTCGAGCAGCCCATCTCCGTTTCCGTCCCGTCGGCTCTGTCCGTTCGCTTTCTCATCTTTCCAGAAAGAGTGCCATTTCTGCAAGTAGGGATAGGCGTATCTCAGTAAATCTAAATCGCCTAATTTGAGGAATAATTTTAAGACAGCATAAGAGCCGACAGGCGGCTGAGAACGGTCTGAAGAGCCACTGAAACGTCCTCTCCAGTTGGGAATATTTCCGTTGGGATACTGAGTTTCCAAAACGGCCTTAATGATGTCCCTGGCATGTTTTGAACTTTCCACTGAAACTTCCAGAGCGTTAAAGAAAGAATCCCATTCGAATATTGTCCAGTGGTCAAGGCCACCACTTGGAGCAGGAAAAATCCAGGTTCGCCCTGCAGGAGTGTAGAGGCGATGGTTTCCTGGCTGGTAGAGGGTCATCCAGAAGAGATTATTGGTAATGGCCTCTGCCGCATTCCCATAGAGTCCCTCTATTTTTACTCTCTTTTTTTCATAAATCTCTTCTTCATCCTTCAGGATGGAGTCAATTGTTTTTCTATTTTTGTAGCGGTAGATATGGCTGCTCAGGGCGGAAGCCGAATCCCCGACTGCGGCAATAAAATAAACGAATCTTTCTTTTTCAGTAGAGAACGAAAGAACAGGCTCGTCCTGTGAGCTATCGGCAAGCTCTCCCCTGGGGCTGGTCCAGAGCAGATAATGAAATTTTTTTGAACTCAGGCTTTCTCCTTTTATCTGACCTTCTTCGATAAAAGCATATTTTCCCCTGAAGTTCCAAGGAAAGTAGTGAACGAGATGAAGCTTGATTCCTGTTGGAGCTTTTATCCTGCCGATGACTGTTCGTTCATCCTGCCTTGACCATTCTAAGACCAACGTATCTGAATCTGGCGAAGGCTTGATAAAGATCGGAGTTTCATTTCCTTTGTTAAAGGGAAGGCTTAAATCAATTTTTAGCCTGGCATACATGCCGTCAGGCGATTGAGGACCGACTTCTGAGATCATATAAAAGATGTCATTTTCATCAGCAAATTGACCTTCTTTTTCAATCTTCACTCGAAAAGCAAACACACTCTCTTGGTGCGGAGCAAGGACAAGGCCGCACCAGGCTTTTCCTTCTAAAGCGCCGATGTAAGTCTCTTTCCAAGGATAAAAGATTTCAGCCTTAAGTCCTTGATTCAGAAAATAGCATAAAAGAAAAAAGATAATATATATTTTCAACTTCTTCATCGGAACAAGCCTCTAACGTTTGCTTTCATTCGACCTTCTCAAATTTACTCTAATTCATATAAGCGCGCTAATAAGAATATCGTCGTCAGCATCTGCCTCAGCTGCAGGCCGAGCTGGTGGGAAGCAAGGTGGCGTTCTCATTCAATTCATCTGAAGAGATGTCCACGCTCCCTTCAGCCGCCTGCCATAACAACCTGACAAGATCTGCTGCGTTTATATTAACATTTTATCCTCTAATAATTTAAGGTATTTCTTGAATGAAATCAATAAGCTTGCCAGAGCTCGATTTAAAAAATAATGTTTATAATTATGCAAGGAGGTAATAGTAGGGTGAGCTTCTCATTCAGCTTAGCAACAAATAGCCTTTTCGACTGAACAACGGTTGAAGCCCTTAAATCAATATCTATCCAAGCGGTTGAGGCCATATTTACGGGCCCAGCGGATGGCTTCCTCAAACTCGCTCTGCTTTATGCGCCGGGAAATTTCTCGGTACTCGAATGCTTTGTATTCAGGGCGGTACTGGCTCATGATGTTGAGGTAGGTGGTTTTGGATAATTCTTCGGCCACGAATTTCAAAAATTTCTCTGTTCCTGCAATTTGATTTGGAAGAATTAAATGTCTGATGATCAATCCCTTGACGGCAATCCCCTTCTTGTTGACCATCAGGTCTCCCACCTGACGAAACATTTCTTTAAGAGCGATAAAAGCATAGTAGGGATAATTGTAAGCTCCGTCTGAATATTTTGCCGACTGCTCGGGGTCGGTATACTTGCAGTCAGGGAGATAGATATCGATGATGCCATCCAAAAGCTGTAGAGTCTCCAGTTTCTCGTATCCGCTCGTATTGTAGACGAGAGGAAGACGAAGGCCCAGAGGAATTGCCTTTTGCAGGGCATTGACAATATTAGGCAGATAATGAGTTGGGGTAACAAGATTGATATTGTGACAGCCCAGTTCTTGGACTTTGACCATCATCTCTGCCAATCTCTCATCTGTAACCTCGACTCCTTCACCTTCATGGCTGATCTTATAATTCTGGCAGTAGACACACCTCAAGCCGCAGTTGGAGAAGAAGACCGTTCCCGAGCCTTTCTTTCCCACAAGAGGCGCTTCTTCTCCGAAATGGGGAAAGGCACTCGAGACCTTGACCTTGGAAATCGAGCGGCATTTTCCTGTTTGGCCCTCTTTTCGATTAACACGGCAGTCTCTGGGACAGAGACGGCAATTCTCATAGATAGAGTATAGTTTTTCGACCCGCTCCGAAAGTTTTCCTCTCTTGGCTAGATTGATATAGGAGGGATATTCGTCAGCGCTTTGCTCTTCCTCCAGAATTGCCTTTTTTCTGCTGCGAAAGAGAAAGGCCGTGCCAAGCAGAATCGAAGAATCACTCAGAAAGTCCCGCCTGGATATCTTTCTCATTTTTAAGTCACCTTCTTGAAATTCTGCGGAAATTTCCTGAATTCACCAGAATAAGAGATGACATCGATTTCACGGAATAAAATGTCAATTTCTTCCTTTGTGTTGTAAAAATGAGGCCCGATTCTTATCACATCCGGCTCTCCTTCCCCGCCTTTTCGATAATCAACCTTGATTCCTTTCTGCTCCAGAGCCTGCTTAACAGCGAAGGCGTGGGCCAAGCTTATCGAGACGGCTCCTGCTCGGAGAGCATCTCTTTCTGGAGTAAAAACCAAAAAATTCCTTTCCTTGGCTTTATTGATTATCGACTGTGTCAAAGAAAGGGATTTTTTCCGGATGTTCGAAATTCCAATCTTTTTTATAATCTCTAATCCGGGTGTCGCCGCATAAAGACAAGGAATAGGGGGAGTTCCGGACATAAACTTATAGCTTCCTGGCGCATACTCCATCTTTTGAGCAAAAAGGAAAGGGCTTTGATGAGCGAACCATCCTGTGAGCTGAGGCTTAAGTTCCTTTGACAACTCGCGTCTGACATAGAGAAATGCATTTCCCGGGCCTCCACACAGCCACTTCAGGCATCCTCCGACATAAAAGTCAAGATCAAGCTCTTTAACGTCCACAGGAATAGTGCCGGGCGCATGATATCCATCAATAAGCGTCAGAGCTCCAATTTGGCGTGCTCGAGCAGCAATCTGTCTTATATCCTGGATGTAGCCAGACTTGAAATAGACATGGGAGGTGGCGATGAAAAGTGTTTTTTCATCAATTCTCTTTAAAATTTCATCCGTTTCGATTCCCGGCTGTCCTTTGCTTCTCACCATATCAAGCTTCCATCCCATGGACTCTGAAATCTTGGAGAGAGCATAGATTGTAGAAGGAAAATCATGGTCGGTGATAATAATTTTGTTTCTTTTTTTATTTATTGCTGAGAATTTCGTCGATAGGGCCGCCCAATGGCAGGCTGTGGCATGAGGAATCATCGTCACCTCATCCTCTCCAGCACCAATCAGAGAAGCCACTTGGTTGCCCACCTTCCGCGAGAGGTCCCACCATTCCTTTTCCCAGGCACTCACACCCTCTTTGGCCCACATCTGGTAAAAGCGTTCAAGGTTTTGTTGAACTTCTCTAGGAACTGCTCCTAAAGAATTGCTGATCAAATAGAGACAGCGCTCCAAGATTGGGAATTCTGCGCGTATCAAAGCTAAGTCTTTTTCTAAATCCCAGTTCATCTTGATTTCTTCCTTTCCCTTCAGGATGTTACGGTGTAAAAATATATTATTCCTGACTTGCCTGTCAAACAGATAAAAGTCGTTATTAACACCTTTGAGATTCTCTTTTCATTTGTCTATAATGATGACCATCAATAAGAACGAGGAGGAGGCCTTTATGAGAAAAGCAAGCTTATGTATTGTGCTTATCATTTTTCTCGCGATTTTATCCTGGGCTAAAGTCGGAGATATTCTTAAAGTCATAAAAACGCCAGGGCCCTGCCCAACTGGCCTTGCTTTTGATGGCAGGTATCTATGGCTCGCAGATGATTTTACGGACAAAATCTACAAGATTGACCCAGAAAAAGGGGATGTTCTCTCGAGCTTCGATTCTCCCGGTCACCATCCCGAGGGGCTGACCTGGGATGGAAAATATTTATGGCATATAGATGCCGGAGAAAAATCTATGTACAAGCTTGACCCCGGCACAGGAAAAGCACTTTCAATCCTGGAATCAAACAGCCCCAATCCGAGGGACCTTGCCTGGGATGGGGAGTATATCTGGATTGCGGATTATCAGAGTGATGCTCTCCTCAAGGTCTCTACTGTGGACGGAATGATGGTCCAGACTTTTCCCTCTCCAGCCAGAGAGCCAGCCGGCCTGACTTTCGACGGAAAATATTTATGGGTCACAGACCGCAGCGAAGACCGGATTTATCTTGTCAATCCTTCAGACGGACTCTGCCTTTCTTCCTTGCGTTCTTACGGTCCGTTTCCTTACGGCCTCGCCTGGGGAGACAGTGTCCTCTGGAATGTCGATTACGAAAATGATGAGATCTACAAGATAAAAGTCTTTGATGACGACATTTTTTCAAAATGGAATGAACGTCAGCTTTCGCTTCAATTTGTGAAAGAATTCCGAAACTACGGGCCGGGAACTGTCAAGACTCTGGACATCTACCTGCCCATACCCGAAAATCGCGACAACCAGAGCCTTCTCGGTCCTGTCCAGTTTGAGCCGAAGCCGGATGAGGTTGTTGAAGATAGCTGGGGACAGAAAATCGCCCATTTTCAGTTCAAGGACCTAAAAAGTTATTCGATCGTCAGGCCGGCCTGGAAAGCCGAGGCAAAGATATATGCTATTGAGTATTTCATCTATCCTGATAAAGTTGGAGTTCTCGAAGATATCCCTGCTGAAATAAGGAAGAAATTCACCCAGGACGGCGATAAATACCGTATCAGTGACACCTATATCCAGGAGCTTGCCCAGAAGATTGCCGGCAAAGAGAAGAATCCTTACTGGATTGTGCGCCGCATATATGAATATTTGGCAGATCACCTGAGCTATAACCTCAAGCCTGTCGGCGGCTGGAATCCTGCTCCCACAGTCCTTAAAAGAGGAACATCATCCTGTTCTGAATATTCTTACTCGATGATCGCTCTCTGCCGTGCTCTTGGAGTCCCAATCCGCTATGCGGGCGCAGTGAGTCTTCGTGGCGACGATGCCAGTGTGGACGATGTCTTTCACCGCTGGACAGAGGTCTATTTGCCTCCTTACGGCTGGATTCCCTTTGATGTCAATAAAGGAGACAGGGGCGAGGGAACCATGCCCGGTGAGAAAGTCCTGGGAATCGGAAATATCGATGCCCGCTATATTATTACCACTGAAAACGGGGGCGGAGATAAGTATCTTTGGTTTGGCTATAACTACGGCTTCAACTGGACCTCTGAAGGCAAATGCCGCATCTACGAGGAGAGCTATGGACTTTGGTCGCCGCTGGGCGAGAAAAAATACCATAAGCCGATTAAATGATCTTCTAATAGGCTATTCGCTAAAACAGGACTCAGTCCTTAACGGATAAAGTCAGGACAGCAATAGACAAAAAGGAGTTATTATGGATTTTTTCCGCTATTTTGAATCGCGGCAAAGAGAAATAATTGATTTCTTGCGTGAGGCAGTCAGGCTTGAATCTCCTTCGGGAGATAAAAAGGCAGTTGATGCCTGCTCTTCATTCATCATTAAAGAGCTAAAAAAGCTTGGCACAAATATAATCCGATTCCCACAGAAGAAGATTGGGGACCTTTATCTCGTCCACTATCCTCCTGACATCGAAAAAAGAAAGGAACAGATTCTTCTCCTCACCCATGCTGATACAGTCTGGCCAGTTGGAAAAATTCAAAAGATGCCATTCTCTATCAAAGGGAAAAAAGTTTTCGGACCTGGAGCCCTGGATATGAAAGCAGGGCTGGTGATGGTCGTCTTTGCCCTTCGAGCACTAAAGGAAACGAAAATCCAACCGAAAAAGAGAATTGCAGTCTTCATCAATTCGGCCGAGGAGGTGGGCAGCGAAGCATCCTACAGTGCGATCAAGAGGTTGGCAAGAAAATCAGCCTGTGTTCTCTGTCTTGAGCCTGCCCTTCCCGGAGGAGGCTTAAAAATCCAGCGGAAAGGCCGGCTTGTCATCCGCCTGGAGGCAAAAGGAAAAGCTGCCCACGCCGGAACACCTGATAAAGGAGTCAACGCCATCGATGAGCTTATGCTTCAGCTGCGGCGCGTCAAAAGACTTGAAACAAAAGAAAGAACAATAAACATTGGCTTAATCGCTGGCGGAGAAAAAGCGAACATTGTCGCCGAACAGGCCCGTGCTGTGCTCGACATAAGATTCTGGCAAAACAAGCAGAAACAGAAGATTATCAATTTCCTCAATCAACTCAGCCCGATAATCCAGGGAGCACGGATAAAATTCTTTACAGAAGGTTTGACTCCTCCTATGGAGAAGACAAAGGCCAACGCCAAGCTTTTTTCCCGGGTGAGGCAAATTGCTTCCTCCCTGGGCCTTGAGCTTTGTGCAGGAAAGACCGGAGGCGGTTCGGATGCCTCAATAGCTTCGAGCCTCGGTGTTCCTACTCTTGATGGCCTTGGACCTGATGGGGATGGAATTCATGCCGAGAATGAACATCTCCTCCTGCCATCTCTTATTGAAAGAGCAGCTTTCCTGACTGAATTATTGGTTCGACTTTAATTGAACTGGCTTTGATTTATTCACCAGCAACTCTGAGCTCTAAGATTATATTATTTGTTCGAGAAAGATTCTTACGAATACAAACTTTGACTTGAGAAAATTGATGGATTGAGATAGACAGTGTCCATCAGGCGGTATAGAAAATTAAATAGGACGAGAAAGATGAAAGATTATGAGCAAAAGTATGAAGACTACCGACATAAAAGCACAAGAATAAGTTGATAAGGAGCTTTCAATGTCATTATCTTTCAAATTCCTGAACGCTTTTTTACTATTTTTATTTTGGGCAATTTTTTTTGGTGGGGATGAGAGTCATCATGCAGAACAGAATGGCGATTCATCAACCCTCTCTCTTCGATTCACCATTCTTTATGATAACTATCTCTATAAAGAAGGAACCAAGCCGGATTGGGGATTTTCCTGCCTAATCGAGGGAACGGAAAAAACCATACTCTTTGACACCGGAACTCAGCCCCAAATCCTGATGCACAACGTCAATTTTCTGAACGTCAATTTAAGCAAAGTCCAGCAGATTGTCATCAGCCATAACCATGGTGACCATACCGGAGGCTTATCTGCCGTTTTGGAGAAGAATCATGAGGTCACAGTCTACATCCCGATTTCCTTTCCTACTGAATTTGTTCTTCGCCTAGAAAAATTGAAAGCCAAGGTCCAGACCGTCGATAAACCGCTGGAGATCTGCCGCAATGTTTATCTGACCGGAGAGATGGGAGATGCCATCAAAGAGCAATCCCTGATCATCGACACGCCCAAAGGACTGATCATTGTCACCGGCTGCTCTCATCAGGGCATCGTGAACATCCTCAAGCTTGCCAAGGAGATTTTAGATAGACCGATTCACCTTGTCTTTGGCGGTTTTCACTTATTGTATAAGTCAGACGCAGAATTACAAAAGATACTCGAAAGCTTTAAAGAATTGAAGGTTGAAAAATGCGGCGCCACGCACTGCACTGGCGATAAGGCCATTGCCATGTTTAAGAAAGCTTACGGCGAGAATTATGTACCGATGGGAACAGGGAAAGCCCTTGAGATTTCAGATAAATAGCGGCAGAGCCTGGACTCCAGATGACTTTGTGAAAATATTTTATTTGATTGACAGAGGCCATAGAGTTTTGCGGGCTTGAAGAGGTCTTTAATTGACTGCATTCGTAATTTCTGATAATTTAACTCCTTAGCTGTGCGTGCCTTCCGGCTATTTCCAATGATATATGCCGCACTCGGTTTAACTCAATACAATGACAGGAGGTATATTTTAAGCATAATGCTTCATTTCAAATTAAAATAATAAGGAGGACTCATATGATAAAAAAATATTATCTCCTTTCTCCTGGACCGACTCCTGTTCCTGAGACCGTGCTCGCCGCTGCTTCAGAGCCGATCATCCATCATCGAACACCTGAATTTTCAGCGATCTTCATGGAAGTCTCTGAAGGGCTTAAGTCTGTTTTTGAAACAAAGAATGATGTCTATATTCTTGCTTCTTCAGGAACAGGCGCGATGGAGATGGCTGTCACCAGCACCTTTTGCCCTGGTGATAAGGTCATCAGCATCAATGGAGGAAAGTTTGGCGAACGGTGGGGCCAGATCTGCCGCGCCTATGGCCTTGATGTCAAGGAAATTCTCCTGGAATGGGGTGTACCCTACAGCAAAGAACAGCTTGCAGCTGAGCTAAAGGCCAATCCCAAGGCAAAGGCAGTCTTGGCCACACTCTCCGAGACTTCATCAGGAACAGTCTACGATATTCAGGGTTTTGGAGAGGTTGTTGCCCAAACAGAGGCCATTCTGATCGTCGATGGGATTTCTGGACTGGGCGCCACGCCCTGCCCTGTAGATAGCTGGAAGGTAGATATCATGGTTGCAGGCTCCCAGAAGTCATTCATGATTCCTCCAGGCCTTGCCTACATTTCTTTCAGTCCTAAGGCTTGGAAATTAGTAGAGAAATCGACGTTGCCCAAATTCTATTTCGATGCCAAAAAGTATAAGAGTAACTTGCAGAAGCAGACAACGCCCTACACTCCTGCAATCTCTCTCATCATCCAGCAGAAAAAATCTCTCGAGATCATCAAAGCCATGGGCCTGGACAAGCTCTTTGAGCACCACCGCATCCTCGGTGATTCGACCAGGGCAGGAGTCAAGGCGCTCGGGCTCGAGCTCCTTTCCAAGAGGCCGGGCAACATCTTGACTGCGGTCAAGGTTCCGGGAGGAATCGATGGGGTGAAGCTGGTCAAGACCATGCAGGGCAAATACATGGCCTATATCGCCGGCGGCCAGGAGCCTTATAAAGGAAAAATATTCAGGATTGCCCATCTTGGGTACATGGGAGGATTTGACATCATTACCGCCCTGACTGCGCTGGAGATGACCCTGGCGGACCTTGGCTTTGATTTCAAAAGAGGGAGCGCAATTGCCGCTGCCGAAGGCATCTTAAAGGAGAATTGGAAATGAAAAAAATACTTGTCGCCGACGCCCTGGATAAGGAAGCTTTGGAAAAGCTCAAATCCATTCCTGGCTTTGAAGTCATAGTAAAAACCGGAATGGATGAGGCGGAATTGGTCAAGACCATTCCTCCTTTCAACGCCGCTGTTGTCAGGAGTGCAACCAAAGTCACCAGAAAAGCAATCGGGGCCGCTTCGAATATGGAACTGATTGTCAGAGCAGGCATTGGCCTTGACAACATCGATGCGGCTGCAGCCAAGGAAAAGGGAATTCAGGTTGCCAACACTCCTGCTGCCACCTCGATTTCAGTCGCAGAGCACACCTTCGGCCTGATGCTGGCCTCTGTTCGTAATCATGGAAAGGCCAACCTATCCATGAAAGAGCATAAGTGGGAGAAGAAGGCCCTATCTGGAACAGAGCTTTACGGCAAGACTCTGGGAATCATCGGCATAGGAAGGATAGGCCAAGAAGTTGCCAAGCGCGCCTTGGCCTTTGGGATGAGAGTCGTTGCTTACGATATCATCGAGGTTAAGACAGGCCTCGAGGTCAAGCAGGTTTCCCTTAATGAACTCTTGAGCCAGGCCGACATCATCACCCTTCATATTCCTTTGACGGAAAAGACAAAGCACATGCTCAGCGATTCAGAATTCAATAAGATGAAGAATGGAGTTATCATCATCAACGCCGCGCGCGGAGGAGTTGTCGATGAGGCTGCCCTGCTTCGCGCTCTTCAATCCGGAAAGGTCAGGTCCGCAGCCTTAGACGTTTTCGAAAAGGAACCTCCTGATAATTTCGCGTTGATCGACCATCCCAATGTCATCGTCACTCCACATATTGGGGCTGCTGCTGAAGAAGGCCAGAAAAGGGCGGGCCTGGAGGTGGTCAATATTTTGAAGGAAAGACTGGCCTGAGGGTTCGTTTTTCGAGAGGGTTGAATTTTAGCGGAGAAAAATTATGGCAGAAATACAGCCTTTCAAAGGGATAAGGTATAACGCCCAGAGAATTAAGCTGGAAGAAATCATCACCGAGCCTTACGACCGAATCACCCCGGCCATGCAGGAAGATTATTACCGGAGAAGCCCATACAATGTGGTCAGGATTATTCTTGGCAAGGATGATGAACCCGGGCATCCTGAAAAGGATAAGTACCGGAGAGCAAGAATCTATCTCGATAAATGGCAGGAAGAAGGCATTCTCATCAGAGAAGACAGCGAAGCTCTTTATATCTATGAGCAGGAATTTTCTGCAGGAGCAGAATGGAAAAAGAGAGTAGGGCTTATTGCCAGGGTCAGGCTAGAGGATTTTGCCTCGAGAAAAGTCCTTCCTCATGAGAAAACATTTCCCAAGCACAAGGAAGACCGTCTGAAGCTATTGAAGGCAACGAAGACCAATACCGAGCAGATTTTCTTGCTCTATGAAGATGACAGAAGAGAAGTCTTTCAGGCTGTCGAAGAAGCCCTTAAAAAGGCTGAAATCGGAGCAGAGGTGAAGGATGAAGACGGCTTCATTCACCGCTTATGGGTCATCAAAGAAAAGCCGGCAATAAACAAAATTCAGAAAGCCATGGCTCGCAAAGTCCTTATCATTGCTGATGGTCATCATCGCTACGAAACTTCCCTCAACTATCAAAGAGAAATGCTCAGGGAAGTGAAAAAGGCGAAAGGCGATGAGCCTTTCCATTACATCATGATGACTCTTTTCAGGCTCGATGACCCGGGATTGGTCGTGCTCCCGACTTACAGGCTGGTGAAGGGACTGGATAAACTCTCCGGCGAGGGATTGCGAAATCTCTTTGGCCATCATTTTGAGATTTCCGAGCCGAACTGGAAGACAGGGTCGGAAGAGGCTTTATTGAAAGAGATTGAAAGAAGAGTTAACGGCGAGAATCATACCTTTGCCGCCTTTGTTTCAGAGCCGAAGAAATTTTTCATTTTCAGCCTCAAATCTGAGGATATCCTGAACAAGGAAATAACTGAAAAGAAATCAAAGGAGTGGAAGCGTCTCGATGTCTCCATTCTTCATTCGCTAATCATCGATAAACTCCAAGCACTGTCCTCTAAAACCTTTATCCAAGAAGACGACGTCAGCTACATCCGCAACCTTGAAGAGGGGATGAAAAAAGTGACGCAGGGAGAATTCCAGATGATTTTCCTGTTGAAGCCTGTTTCCCTTCGCCAAATCAGGGAGGTGGTCGAAAACGCAGAACTGATGCCCCATAAATCAACCGATTTTTTCCCCAAGCTCAAGTCGGGCCT
>CAZGMN010000067.1:0-14178 GCA_964526905.1 uncultured Eubacteriales bacterium | reverse complement strand
TTCTTGACTCTGCCGCCATGGAAAATCAGACTCACATCCCTTAAAAAGGGGACTGTCCCCTTTATTTCCCTTTATTCGACGGTGACGCTTTTCGCTAAGTTGCGGGGCTGGTCGACATCCGCGCCGCGCACCAAGGCAATATGATAGGCGAAAAGCTGAAGGGGAATGACAGTCAAGAAGGGTGTGAAAAGCTGATTCAAAGAAGGGACAGGTATGACCTTATCGACCTTATCCCGAATTCCCTCATCATCCTCAAAGGCCACTGCCAGGATATACCCTACTCTTGTCTTGACTTCAGAGATATTGCTCAGCATCTTCTCGTAAACCCTGTCCTTAGGGACAATGGCCATGGTCGGCATGGTTTCATCGATGAGCGCGATCGGGCCGTGCTTCATCTCCCCTCCTGGATATGCTTCAGCATGAATATAGGAAATCTCTTTCAGCTTGAGCGCCCCTTCCAAAGCCACAGGAAAACTGACCCAGCGGCCCAGATAGAGGAAATGAGAGAAAGAAGCAAACTTTAAGGCCAAGTCCTTTACCGAATTGGACTGAGTGAGCACATTCTCCATTTTGTGAGGGATACGCTGAAGTTCCTGGATAAGGGGCAAAGTCGCTTCCTCATCAAGCTCTCCTTTTAACTGGGCCAGATGGAGGGCGAGCATTGCCAGGGCAGTCAGCTGGGCAGAGAAGGTTTTGGTCGCGGCAACCCCGATCTCAGGACCGGCATGGGTGTAGAGGACTCCATTCGATTCTCTGGGAATGGAGGAATTGACGATGTTGGAGATGGCCAGCGATAAAACGCCTCTCTTCTTGACGGCGCGCAAGGCTGCCAGGCTGTCCGCGGTTTCACCGGATTGAGAAATGACAACAACCAGAGAGTCTTTTTCCAGGATAAAATCCCGGTAGCGAAATTCAGAGGCATACTCGACATCAACCGGTGTTTTAGCCAGAGTCTCTATGAAATATTTGCCGCAGAGGCCGGCATGAAAGCTCGTCCCGCAGGCGATAATCACCACTTTCTTTATTTTTCTTAAAACCTGCGCAGAGAGCCCCACTTCTTCCAATAATATTTTGCCTGAATCAAGAGATATCCTTCCCTTCAGGGTATCCCTGACAACCTGGGGCTGCTCGAATATCTCTTTGAGCATGAAATGCTTAAAGCCTCCCTTTTCGGCCATAAGCGGAGTCCAGGTGATATGGTCAACTCTCTTTTCTAAACGATTAC
The DNA here is from genome assembly GCA_964526905.1 of uncultured Eubacteriales bacterium. GTDB lineage: Bacteria > Acidobacteriota > Aminicenantia > Aminicenantales > Aminicenantaceae > CAZGMN01. The sequence goes on along the minus strand of CAZGMN010000067.1, from coordinate 12,953 downwards.
CTTTAAAGTCAAAGAATCTCACACCTTGACCACTGATAACCGCCATCTCTTCGTCTTCGAGGAAGACTACCCTCTGAGTGTGGCTGAGAAGGGGGTTGATGTCAGAGGAGACAAAATACTCTTTCTCGCCCAAACCGACGACAGCCGGCGGCCCAGCCTTTGCCACCACGATTTTCCCGGAATCGCGGGCTGAGACCACAGCGAAAGCATAAGCTCCCTCAAGCTCCAGGACAGCGCTCTGGACGGCCTTCTCCAATGAGCCCTCGAAATACTTTTCAACGAGATGAACAATCACTTCAGTATCGGTCTCTGTGCGAAAATGATGTCCTTCTTTTTTCAGTTTCTGCTTTAACGAAAGATAGTTTTCGATTATCCCGTTGTGGACAACAACCATGGAACCCGAACAATCCTGGTGGGGATGGGCATTCTCTTCAGAAGGGCGGCCGTGCGTTGCCCAGCGAGTATGCCCAACTCCGTAGCTTCCCTTAAGCGGAGAGGAGCCTAAACTTTTCTCCAAGTCCTGAATTTTCCCCTTGACTCTTCTTACCTCTATCCGGTTCTTATCAGCAACGGCAATTCCGGCAGAATCATATCCTCTGTATTCAAGCTTCTTCAAGCCGTCGATGAGGGTCGAGACAACACTCTTAGGACCGATGTAGCCGATTATTCCGCACATTATTCTTTTTTCAAGCGCCGGGCCCAGCCCCGCTTTTCAACCTGTTTGCTTCTTGAAACCGCCAACGAGCCAGGTTTGACATCTTTGGTGATGGTCGAGCCGGCTCCGATGTAGGCTCCTTTTCCGATCTTGAGCGGAGCCACAAGCTCTGTTCCGGAGCCGATAAAAGCATCGGCTCCAATAGAGGTCTTATACTTCCTGCGACCGTCATAATTGCAGGTAATGGTGCCGGCCCCGACATTCACTCTCTCCCTGACCTCGCAATCGCCCAAATAGGAGAGATGCCCGGCCTTGGATAATTTTCCGAAAACCGTATTCTTCATCTCGACAAAATTTCCAACCTTGGCTCCAGAACGAACGACCGTCTTCGGCCTTAAGCGGCTGAAAGGGCCAACCTGAGCGTCGTCTTCAATAACACTCTTCTCGATCACGGTCGAACTCAAAATTTTAACGCGGTTTCCTAACCTGGAATCGACGATGTGGACAAAAGGATAAAGCTGGCACTTGCTTCCCAAGATAGATTTCCCTTCGATGATGACTGAAGGATAAATCGTCGTATCTCTTCCTATCTTGACATCAAGGTCGACCCATGTTGTGCGAGGATCATAGACGGTCACTCCTTCCTCAGCCAGAGCCTTTATTTTTCTCTGCCGCAGGACCTCCACGGCCATTGCCAGCTCAAAGCGGTTGTTGACTCCGATGATGTCCTCAACATGATTTGTGATGAAAGCGGCAGTCTTTTTCTGAGCGGAAAGAATCTCGACCAAGTCGGTGAGATAATACTCTCCCTTTCTGTTTAGATTCGAAACTTTGGGCAAAGCCTTGAGCAGGTCCTTGATTTTAAAAAGATAGACTCCGGCATTGACCTCTTTTATTCTCCGCAGCGAAGGCGAAGCATCTCTCTCCTCGACAATTCTTATTCCCTCAGGAGCATGAACAACACGGCCGAAGCCTTTTGGATTTTCAAGTTCAGCGCTTAGAAAAGTCAGAGAATTTCCTTCTCTTCGATGAAAGAGCAACAGCGGCTTCAGTGTCTCGGGCCTCAACAAGGGCAGATCAGCGTTAACGATCAGAACGTCCCTATCTTTCTTTTTCTGTAGACGGCTTTTTGCTGCCAGCACCGCATGGGCTGTCCCCAGCGGCTTTTGTTGGATGATGAATTCGACCTTTCTCAACAAAGCTTCTTTCATGACTTCTTCTTTTTGAGAGCCGACAACGACATAGACCTTTTCAGGCTTAAGCTTGAAAACGCAGTCCAGCACATGATGCAGCATGGACTTTCCTAAAAGAGGATAGAGAACCTTGCTTTTTTCTGACCTGAATCTTGTTGCCTCCCCCGCAGCCAGGATAAGGGCAAGGAATCCTTTTCTCATGCCAATATGGTTATCAATTTAAATTTCTTATCGTTTTTAAGAGTTTCAAAATCCGGCTCATTCTGAGCCAGAGTCCGGAAAAAGCCATCTGCTTGAATGGCCTTTTTCAAAAAATCCAAGCAAAGGTCTGTCTGGCCGGCCAAGCAATAAGCATCGGCCATCAGGTAGAATACTTTGCCCTCCTTGGGCTTCATTTCCAGAGCCTTTTCCAAGAGCTTGATGGCCTCTTCATATTCTCCTTGATTTATCCTGATAACAGCATATTCACAAAAGTCTTCGAAGGTCTTCATTTGGATTCTTTCCTTTTTCTGCAGTTTTTTGCAGATTTCAAGGTAAGCCTGAGCGCGGTCGGCCAGCTCTATTTCAGAGGTATATTTCTCCAAGAAAGCCTCCAGCATTTCCTGGGCCTTCTGAAATTCACCTTTATGAAAGGCTTTTAAAGCCAAGGCATAGGCAGCGACAACCTTCTGGTATTCATCTTTTTTCAGTTGTTCCTTCTCTTTTGCCACTTTATCTTCTCCCTTATGTTTTTATAATCTAAAGATTTTATCTCAGAATGAATCCTTTGACAAGAAAAAATAGATATCCCTATTTTTCATATGTCCAATACTCGGGATTGTCCAGAAGAAAATGAACTGCCTTCAGATGAAGCTGGTGACCTGCCTTATGCGCTTTGAAGTGCCCCAGAAGAGGGAAGCCGAAAAGAGAAAGGTCGCCTATCAAGTCCAGAATCTTGTGACGCACAAATTCATCGGGATAGCGCAAGGCTCCGCTCATAGCACCTTTTTTGTCGAGAACAACGGCGTTGTCCAGCGAACCGCCTGCAGCCAAACCCCGACTTCTGAGCGAAGGGACATCCTCCAAAAAGCCAAAGGTCCGCGCTGGAGCAATCTGGGTGATAAAGCCTTCCAAATCCAATTCAAGGCTCAATTCCTGTCTTTGAATAAGAGGATGGTCATACTCAATGGAATAGCTTATTTGAAAACCAGAAACAGGGAAAAAAGAAAGGGAGGCGCCTTCTTCCTCAAGAGTGAAAGGCTTAAGAATCTTTACCGTCTTTTTCTCTTGGCGAAGAGGCTTGACTCCAGCACTGAGGATAGCCTGAACAAAAGGAGAGGCGCTCCCGTCCAGGGCAGGTATCTCCGGACCGTTTAGCTCGATGGCCAGGCTGTCAATTCCAAACATGAAAAGAACAGCAAGCAAATGTTCAAGGGTCTGGATCTTGCATCCTTTGCCGACGAGAGACGTTGAACGGTCGCCCTCAACTTTTCTTGGGTCGAGACGGAGTTCGAGGTTGCCAAGATCGCTTCGACAGAAAATGATTTCTCCTCTGGAGCTGGGCCTTAAAAAGAGATCGACCTTCTTCCCAGAATGAATACCGACGCCGGAAAGAAAGACTTCTTTGTGGATAGTGCTTTTCTCTTTCATTGTCTGCCTGATAAATTATTCATTCTCTCCGCAAGCTTTTTTGAAATTCAAACAAGCGACTTCTTATGTTTTTAAAGTATAACTTAAAACCCTTACTTGCTTCAAATTCTTGAACTGCTTTGGAAGAAGTCTTAGTATCGTGGTGTCAAAATGTTCAGGCTGGGTGCTTAGAAAACACCCAGCTTGAACATTTTCTCAATCGCCGAAAAATAATTTATCTCATCAGTTTGAACGAGTATGGCTTTATTCCTGAAGATTTGATAGAATGCCAAAAATGAAATCTCAACTCAAAGATGTCTTGAATAAAGTTTACCAGAAAAAGATTTCCCCTGAAAAAGCTCTTCACATCTTAAAAGATTATCCCTATCAAGACCTGGAATTTGCCAAAATCGACCACCATCGTGAATTGAGGAAAGGCTTTCCCGAGATCATCTACGGCCAGGGAAAAACTGAAGGCCAGATTTTAAAAATTGCCCAAGAGATTCTCAAAAAAGGGAGCAACTTGCTTATCACCAAAGTCGGGCCGGAGCTTTTCAAGAGCTTATCCAATAAAATTAAAAAGGCCCGCTATAACTCTCTGGCCAGGGTCATTTATCTCAAACAACAGAAACCCGTGCCCGGGAAAGGAAAGATAGTCATTTTAACCGCAGGAACATCGGATGTTCCTGTGGCCGAAGAGGCGGCCGTGACCTGTGATATGCTGGGCAATGAGGTCGAGAAAATATACGATGTCGGAGTGGCTGGTATTCACCGTCTTTTTGGCGAATACGAAAAAATCAAGAAAGCAAGAGTCGCTGTCGTTGTCGCCGGAATGGAAGGAGCTCTGCCCAGCGTCATAGCAGGAATTATCAATGTTCCCATCATCGCTGTCCCCACCAGTGTTGGCTATGGAGCAAGCTTGAAAGGGGTGGCAGCCCTTCTGGCTATGCTCAATTCCTGCCCAGGAGGAGTGGGAGTGGTCAACATTGATAACGGCTTCGGGGCAGGATATCTGGCAAGCTTGATCAACCACCTCTGAGCCAGCATCATCTCCGTTCCTTGACATCCAGCTTTGAGAGAAAATATAATGAGCATCAAAAAGAAGGCGATGGAGTTCGCCTGAACCGCTTTCCTTAAGCTGATAACTCCTACGAAACGCGTTTGTGTGGAGGCTTGCATGAAAGCGGACGCCATACTCCTTATCGTCGGCGTCATGAAAATCTCCCTCCCTTTCATCGTATCAGCGCTGGGCCTGTTCTTCATTCTGTTCGGGCTTAAAATCCGTACAAAGTTCCTGGGCGTTTATTTCCTGGTCAAGAGATACGTCTCCGAGGGAAGGATGTACACGACGTTGCTCATGAGCACCGGCCTAACGTTCGGGACAATCGCCAGTGTATTCGGCCTTAATTCGGGCTCCATAAACCAGGTTCAGTATTCCGTTCTCGTTGGCGTGGTCATCGCCAGCGCCGTCATCCCGACGTTCATCGCGCAGAAATGGTTCCAACCCGTCCATTCCGAGGACATCGTTGAAAACGATGCCATGAATGAGAGAAACGGAAACGGCAATAAAAGAAGCTAGAAATGCGTGACGGATGAAATGCTGCTATTTTATATTGTAATAGTTGGGACATTTTCTATACTGGCGGCGCTCTGCGCCTTTATCATAACCTATGGAGAATATCTGAAGCATTATCCTGACAAGAAAAAGCCGTTGAAAATGGCGATTCAAACCGCGCTGGCTGCTTTTCTTCTTTTCACGCTGCTATCGCTGGTGATTGCGTTCGTCACAAATCTCTTTTGAGTCATTTGGGCGTTCGCTTGCATAGAGCTCAAATATATTGAAGGTAATGCCATAAAATAATCATGCGTTCAACGAAAGACATTCGTATCTCCCGGAGGACCGCGCTCAGATTCGTCATACTGCTGGGCGTCGTGAGCCTCTTTGCGGATGCGACCTACGAAGGCGCGCGCAGCATTGCCGGCCCGTATCTGGCGATTCTAGGAGCAAGTGCGACCATTGTTGGCATCGTCGCAGGATTCGGGGAATTGATGGGATATGGCCTGCGCTCGATCTTCGGCTACATCAGCGACAGGACGGGAAAATACTGGACCATAACGATTATCGGATATGTGGTGAACCTGCTGGCAGTCCCACTCCTTGCTCTAGCAGGACGATGGGAAATCGCGGCCTTTCTCATTGTTGCGGAACGCTTCGGTAAGGCAATCCGCACTCCAGCGCGCGATACGATGCTTTCGCATGCGACCGCGCAGACAGGACGCGGCTGGGGATTCGGCCTTCACGAAGCCATGGACCAGATAGGAGCGATGCTCGGCCCTGCCATCGTCGCCGCGGTCTTTTATTTCAAAGGAAGCTATGGCAACGCCTTCGCCGTCCTTCTCATACCCGCGCTCCTTGCCTTGGCCGTCCTTGCGGCGGCGAGGCTGCTGTATCCGCGTCCGCGGGATTTCGAAACCGGTCAAATCAAGCCTGGAAGGAAGGGCCTCTCGCGGACGTTCTGGATTTATCTCGCTGCCGTTGCTTTAGTTGCCGCTGGCTTTGCCGATTTCCCGCTGATCGCTTTCCACTTCAAGAAAGCGTCCGTCGTTTCCGAAGCCTGGATTCCGCTGTTTTATGCCATCGCCATGGGAGTCGACGCGCTGGCAGCGCTCGTGTTCGGACGTCTGTTCGACTGGAAAGGCATTGCCGTCATGGCAGCCGCCGCCATCATTTCCTCGCTGTTCGCTCCGCTGGTTTTCCTTGGAGGATTCTCCCTTGCGCTCCTCGGCATGGCGCTCTGGGGCGTGGGCATGGGAGCTCAGGAATCCATCATGCGCGCTGCGATTGCGGACATGGTGCCAGCGGACAGGCGCGGCTCGGCCTATGGTCTCTTCAACACGGGCTACGGCTTTTTCTGGTTTCTTGGAAGCGCGCTGATGGGAATGCTCTACGACATCTCGCTCCCGTCGCTTATTGCCTTCTCGGTCGCGGCCCAGCTCGCTTCCGTTCCGCTGTTCTTGTGGATTAATAGGCTCAGAGCAACCAAATGACAGAAAAAGAAATAATAGACGATGAAGAAAATAGAAAATGAATGATTGGCGAAAATCAACATCCATGACCCCCAAATCAGACTTCCAAGGCAGCAATAATAAAATATCTCCTTTTCTTTTTATTTTTAATCACTTAGACGCTTGACAATTGGGCCTCTGGCCCTTATATTAATATAAATTATTTGAATACCTGCTCAACGATAACCCATGGAAATTATTGACCAGATTAGGCAAGTTGCCAATATTGTCGACATCGCCTCTCGCTACACCACACTCAAGAGGCGAGGAAAGAAATATGTCGGCCTCTGTCCTTTTCACTCCGAGAAGGACCCCTCCTTTACGGTCGATGACGGGAAGCAGCTCTTTCACTGCTTTGGCTGCGGTGCAGGAGGAGATGTTTTTACTCTCATCATGGAAAAGGAAAACCTCAGTTTTCCAGAAGCGCTGAGAACCCTGGCTCAAAGGTATAACATTCCTCTCCCCCAGCAAAGCAAGGTCTCTCCCCAATTGCGCAAGTTAGAAGAACAATTATTCAAAATCAATGAAGAGACACTCGCTTTTTTCAAGAAAAATCTTTTTCGAGCTTCAGAAGGTGAGAAAGCCCGAGATTATCTCAAAAAGAGAGGAATTTCTGAGAAAACCATCCAGGAGCTGAAGATTGGCTATGCCCTTAATTCATGGGATTCCCTCCTCTCCCATTTCCAAGCCAAAGGCACCTCTCCAAAACTTCTGGAGAAGGGAGGGCTGGTTATTTACAATCAAAAGAAAGCAAGCTACTATGACCGTTTCAGGGGAAGGGTCATTTTTCCCATATTCGACCTCACAGGAAAAGTTGTCGCCTTTGGCGGAAGAACCCTCTTTGATGACGACCCGAAATACCTCAATTCGCCCGACACGCCGGTCTACTCCAAGGGAAAAATTCTCTATGGACTGAACTTCTGCAAAGAATCGATCCGCGAGCGGGGCGAAGTGGTCCTTGTCGAAGGATATACAGACTTCATCTCTGTCTATCAAGCTGGAGTAACAAACGCTGCTGCCTCTCTCGGGACAAGTCTAACCTCAGAGCAGGCGCTGCTCGCCCTGCGCTTTTCCCCGCGGATGATCCTCAGCTACGATGGAGATGCCGCAGGAAGGGCTGCATCAGCCCGCGCGGTCTCTCTCTGCTTTGAAAAGGGTCTTCAGGTTAAAGTTCTGCTCTTGCCTCAAGGAATCGACCCCGATAATTTTATCCGAAAACACGGCCCTGACGAATACAAGAGCCTTATTCCTAAGAGTGTTCCAGGCTTAAAATTATTAATCGACTCTTTCCTCCAGGAAAAAAAGGACGATAGCCCTGAAGAGAAAGCAAAGGTCGCCAGGCACGTCCTGAGAGAAATCGAGAAAATTCCCGACTCTATCACCCGCAGCGAATATTTGAAGAAAGTCAGCGAGGAGCTCTCCATCGATGAAGAAGCGCTGCGCAGAATGATTCAGCAGAAATCGGTAGAGGAGAAAGCCGAGGAGAAAGAATCCTTTCTGCCTGCTGAAAAAAGGCTTCTTCAAATTCTCATCGAGGACCATGATATCGCTCCTTATGTCTTTGAAGAGATAAAAGAAGAGGATATCCGCGACCTGAAGGGCAAGCCCATCTTTATTGCCCTTTCCGCTTGTTTCAAAGACGACAAAAGACCGAGCCTCCACGAATTAAGAGAAAAAATTGATGTTTCTCTCCTGAGTTCTCTATCCAAGGTTTTACTGGAAAGAGAGCAGCCGGCGACTGTCGAGGAGGCTTTTGAATGCATCAACGCCTTAAGGCAATTCTCGCTCGAAAATCGCTCCAGGGAATTGAAGGCTGAAATCATAAAGTCGGAGAGAAACGGGGATAAGGAAAGGCTTCGGGCTCTCCTTAGCCAAAAACAGGAAATCATCAAGCAATTATCATCATTATCGAAACGAACCTATCAAAATTTGGGTTATAATGATGATATGGCTTCGACGAAAGAGAGGAGTTAAATTGTCAGCGGCAAACAAATACCAAAAGGATGAAATCCAAGAGCTTCTTTCCAAAGGAAGAAAACAGGGTTATCTTCTTTTTGAAGAAATAGACAAAACCTTCCAGGAAGATGCGGAAGCCGAAGAGGATTTTGACGATTTTCTCACCTCTGTCGATGACTACGGGATAAAAATCCTCGACACCAAGACAGGAGAAATTCATCCCAAAAGAAGAAAGAGCAACCTCGTCACCCTTCAGGGTCTGGAGCGGACAACCGACCCGGTCAAACTCTATCTCAGAGAAATGGGAAATATCTCGCTCCTGACCCGAGAGGGAGAAATTGCCATTGCCAGAGAAATAGAAAGGGGCGAAAAAACCATCATCAAAGCCCTGTCCAAGACAAGGCTGGTTTTGAATGAAATCCTTGTCCTTGAAGAAAAAATAAAAGAAGATCCAAATGTCATCTTGGAAATGTTCGACCTGAGCGAAGATGATATCGCCGAAGGGAAACTCGAAGCAAAAAAGAACCAAATCCTGGCCAAAATCAAGAAGATCAGGGAACTCAGCGTTAAACTGGATAAAATTCACCAAATAAAGAAAAACGTCTACAAGCGAGGCCGGATCATCGTCAAGATGAGCCGTCTCATCAGGGAGCTCAATATCCGCTCGACCCACAGAGAAACTCTCATCGATAATCTCCGCGAGAAACTCAAAATCATCAACGAATTAGAAGAAACAAAAGAAGAGATGAGCCTTGCCTTCGACCGAGCCAGAGGGAAAAAAGAAAAAGAAAAGCTGAAGCAAAGAATCAAAGAAGTCAACAAATCTCTCAGAATGTATCAGAGAGATGTTGGGCTTGATTCTCAAGCCTTGAGAAAAACACTCCGCGCCATCGCCACCGGGAAGAAGATCAGTGATCAGGCAAAAAAAGAGCTTGTCGCCGCCAACTTGAGGCTCGTGGTTTCCATTGCTAAGAAATACAGCAACCGCGGGCTCCAGTTCCTCGACCTCATCCAGGAAGGGAACATGGGCTTGATGAAAGCTGTCGATAAGTTTGAATACCGAAGAGGCTATAAATTTTCGACCTATGCCACCTGGTGGATCAGACAGGCCATAACCCGGGCGATTGCTGACCAGGCAAGAACGATAAGAATTCCAGTCCATATGATAGAAACGATTAATAAACTGATCAGGGTCTCAAGAAGTCTTGTCCAGGAGATCGGAAGAGAGCCCTCCTGTGAAGAAATAGCGAAAAAGATGGACATGTCGGTCAACAAGGTCAGAAAAATTATAAAAATCGCTCAGGAGCCCATCTCACTCGAGACTCCTATCGGAGAAGAGGAAGACAGCCATCTGGGTGACTTCATCGAAGACAAGATTATCCCCTCTCCCCCTGATACGGTAATCAATATCAACCTCAGGGAACAAATCGAGGAAGCCTTGAAATCTCTTACAGAGAGAGAGGCAAAAGTTTTAAGGATGAGATTCGGACTGGGGGACGGAAACGAGCATACCTTGGAGGAAGTCGGTCAGCAATTCAAGGTCACCCGTGAAAGAATCAGGCAAATTGAAGCCAAAGCCTTGAGGAAGCTCAAACACCCCACGCGCAGCCGCAAGCTCAAGTCCTTCACCGACAATAACTGAGATTAGGTCAATTCTTTCCTTCCTCCCAACCTAAGCGTGGAAACGTTTCCAAATTTGCCTTAAGAAATGGAGACATTCCCTTTTTTCTAATTTTTTGACTGATAACGAATGACAGCAACGGTAAAAAATGAGACTGCCTCCTTTTCCTTATCTTTTCAAGGCAAATGTTTTGGGAAATAGCCGCAGCGACCATTAAGGATTTAGCCATCGGAGTTCGCTCTTCGAGGCTATTTCCCAAAACCTCATCTAAATACAGGCTTGGAAATGCTGACTTTTTGCCTAAAATTGACTTGGTATTTGATATCTGTTATAAGAGAAAAAGGGCCTATAGCTCAGCGGAAGAGCTACCGGCTCATAACCGGCAGGTCCCAGGTTCGAATCCTGGTAGGCCCATTTTCCCGAGAGGAAAAGATGTGGACTTTGACAATTTGATCCATCTCCAAAAGCTTGATAAAGAGGTGATGGACATTTCTCTTTTCCTCGAAAATATTCCCTCCCAGGTTGAAAAAATCGATGAAAAAATCGAAACAAGCTCAAGAACTATCTCTCTGGCCAAAGAAAAAATGACTCGAAACCAGAAAAAACGAAGAGATTTAGAAGCCGAGCTCAAAGATGTAAAGGTAAGAATATCCAAGTATAATCTCCAGCTCAATGAGGTCAAAACCAACAAAGAATACAGTCTACTTCTTAAAGAAATCGAAGAGGCCAAAAAAAAAGTGGACACGATGGAAGAAGAGATAATCACTGAAATGTTTGCTGCCGATGAAATCGAAGAGGAAATCAAGGCCGCAGACCAAGAATACAAGCAAGCCAAGGAGAAATTCTCAAGGGAAAAAGACGCCCTTCAACAAAAAAGGAAAGAGTTGGAAGAGAAAAGAAAGAAGTTGCTCCAGGAAAAAGATGAGCTCCTGCCAAAGATTCCCTCCGACCAGACCAGCCTCTATCTCAAAATCTTTTCGAAAAAAAACGGCATCGCCCTCTCCCCCGTCAATGATGATTTCTGCTCCATGTGTCACGTCCGCATCAGACCTCAGGTTCTGAACGAATTGAAAGGCCAGGAAAAAGTAATTGTCTGTGAAAATTGCGGCAGGATTCTCTACTGGCTAAAGAAAGAGTCAACTCATTCCCTGTAAGGGAAAGTGATGGCAAAATGTCTCGGCGTACTGCCATGATTGGCCGTCGTGTCGAGCGAAGATCATAATATTGAAATTAGGAGACACGCGCTTATTCATAGCGTTTCCATTTACAAAATGTGCGCGCTTATAATTTCTTACCCTATGCCGTCGCAAATTTTATGAATTTTATATAGGCTGTATAGAGACTTTATTCGCTTATGTTAAGGTATAATATTTTTTAAAAGCCACCATTTCCGCTAGCATTAAAGATCTAAATATAGCTTTTGCAGTTTTGTTAGATATTTCAACTGGGGTCGCCACCGAACAGTATCATAAAGCATATCCTCTCTGACCCCGGATTAGCAAACTAATTTAATATATTTATCCTCCCCCTATGCGCTTCCTTATCAGCTAATAAATTTTGTTAAAATTAAATAAACTACACATTAGGTTGATAACGGCACTGTTGCCATTTCACCTCGCCTTCCGAACATGCACAACTATATTCAGATACATAATATCCCTCTTTTTGCTTGCAACAGCATGGCTCATCTGGGTTAGTGCATACTCCACCACAGTCTTGTGATAAGACTGCTTTGAAACCTGTTGAACCGATGATTGTAATAAAAATCATCGCTACAACGGAAAAGTTAATCATCCTTTGACGCCTACTCATGTAAACCTCCTTATTTTGAAAAAAAGATATTTTGGTCCCTTGTTATGAATATATAAATATTATCATAGAAATACATTTGATCGACTATGTCGTTTTCGAAGAAGGGAATAGCCATATGATAAAGAAATTTGCCATCTTTAGAAAAAACAAAAAATCTCTGAGGCTCTTTTTTATTTTTAAGCCGTAACATAGAAAGAATCATACCCTGATCATCTACACAAAAAAATGGTGACCAAAGCTCGAACTCATTGATAGATAGTATTGGGCTTTTTGATTTTTTTATATCTACCAATATCCTTGACATCTCATTTCGATGCAGAGAATCATATGCGCTGAACTTTGCCTTGATTATTCCTGATCGAGATAGGATTATAAAAATCCCTGTAAAATAATTAAAATGAATAATATCTTGGTTTTGTTTTAATAAACGCAAAGAGGAGGAGTTTCCAATATTAACGCCAGGAATCCTTATCGGATCATCCCGTTTTATTAATGTCTTAACAAAAGAACCGTTATCCTGATATTCATCTATCAGATGTGTGCTAGCATCATAAGCTATGAATAGCCGATGATCTTGATCCAAGCAGAGAAGATTTGGATGTGAATAAGAAATGTCTTTTGGTACAGCAATGTTAATTCTTTTTATAAAGTTTCCTTCCCGAGAAAAGACCTCAACTCTAAAAGCAGCAGAGTTTAAAATATAGACTGTTCCTTCAGAATTAATAAAGAAGTCGCAAGGGTACTCAAGCTCTCCCGGTCCTTGTCCGGGCCTACCGATTGTGTATAAAAAGTTTGCTTCTTTATCACAAACAAAAATTCTACTTTGACGCTTATCAAGGATAAAAACCTTATTATCATAAATAATCAGTTTTGTTATTTCTCCTAAGGTAACCTCGTTAATGTCGGGCTGAAATTTTTCAAATTCATGAAAAGTGACATGAGTTCCTAATTTCTTTTGAAGGAAGCCATGTTTTTGATTGATCTTAATTTCCTGAGAAAAAAGACAAAATTGAAAAGTGAGAATAAGAAGGCTTGATATCTG
>CAZGMN010000066.1:0-14201 GCA_964526905.1 uncultured Eubacteriales bacterium | reverse complement strand
CTCTCCTCTCCCTTCGGTCGAGGAACCATGCCCGCTCAGCCTTCAAACGGTTTTCGAGCCACTCAGCCTCCGCCAGGTGATATAAGCCCTGCATACTTTCCAAAGCATGCAGCCTGGTTCAGCGCGGCTCGACCTCTTTCTCAGCCATTGCCAGACGCTCGCCAATCGGTGGGTGAGTATAATAGAGAAGCTTGACCCAACAAGCAGGATAGGCATTGGAGAGATTCCTGTCGGCCAGCCCGGCCAAGGCAGTCATGAATGCTTTCTTATCATCTATCGCCTTAAGCGCAAAGCGGTCGGCCTGTCTCTCAAAAAATCTGGAAAGAGCATTGCCCAGAGGGCCAAAGAGAAAACATGAAATCAACCCAAAGAAGATGAGAAACAGAGGCAGAAGCGTCAAGTTCCATCTCGAAGTTATGAGAAACTGGGAAAAGAGCAATCTCATCGCCTGATTCAGGATGTAAAAAACGACAAGGCTCTGCAAGGTTCCGATGAAAAGGCTTTTCCAGATATGTTTGTGCCTGTAGTGCCCGACTTCATGGGCAATGATCGACTCGACCTCTCCCACGCTCATCTTGTCCATCAGATTATCGCCAAGGACAACGCGCCTTGTTTTTCCCAGCCCGGCAAGAAAGGCATTCTCCTTTTTTGTCTGGCGGCTCATATCTTCTCTGAAAAAGCCGCTGCTCCTTAGTCCCCCCTTGGAAAGAATTTTCTCCAGAGCATCTGTCAATTCTCTATTCTGGATAGGAGTGTATTTATTGAAAATGGGAAGGATGACAACCGGAAAAATTGTGGCAAAGATAACGCTCACCAAAGCAAAAGCCGCGCCGGCCACGATCCACCAGGCTCGAGGGAAAGAAGCCATAGTCCAGAACAACAGGCCGAGCATGATCAAGATAAGAACCAAACCGACCAAAAAAGATTTGACTTCATCCCAGAGCCAACTGCGGACAGTGTGGTTGGAAAACTTCCACCTGTGCTCATGGACGTAGCTCGAGTAGAAATTAAGCGGCAGTCCCATAAGTGCCAGGATGATTTGAAAGGCGGCCACGTAGAGGAGAAAAGTGAAGATAAAACTTTTAAGGCGCAAATTGGCCAGCCAGGCGCTCAAGCCGCTGAGATAAAAAACAGCAAGGATAAGGAGCGAAAGCAAAGCGCTGGCAAGGCCAAGGATTCTCTTCTCCTTCTCATAGCGCTTGGCCAGAACCTGTCTTTCCTTATTCAATAAAGGATGTATCGTTTCCATGGCGATCTAAGAAAAAGGGGACTGTCCCCTTTTCTGCTAAAATAAAAATCCGGATTTTTTGCTCTTCACATAAAGAACCGCCATCCTGACAATCATGAAAACGATTCCACTGGCAATGGCTAGGGAGTAAATTGCGAGAAGGATCGTATTCAGGAGCGGCATTCTTTTAAGCGTCACCTGAGGAAAGATAAGGTCGATTATGGTTTTCCCGAAAAAGATAATCATTATCGTCAGCCCAGCGGCTGAACGGTAAAGATATTCTTTTGCATTTTCCATGTTGACCGTATCGAGATTAATCAGAGGAAAGAGCAGCCAGGCTGCTATCAGCCAAATAACAATCACAAAGACAAGCTTTAATTCTTTTTTTAAGCTGGAAAATATTATTCTCTTCATCTCATTGTTTATGGGGTGTTCAGTTTCCTTGGATATGAATTAAAATCTTTCGAGCAAAAAGCGGCGCTGCGGGAATATCCCAAATCACTCGGTCTGTTCCACGGCTTCTTTCTCTTTTCGATGCTTGAGGCGACTGAAGAGATACTCTACCGGACCTAAGACGACGTTCCCAGAAAAGCAGATGGGAAGCGATATCTTTGGAAATGAAACCACACTGGCAAAGACGACGGCATAGAGAAAGGCCGTCCTCAGCGCAATTTTCTTCTGAGGATTGAAATATAAAAAGTTCCGGTACTTTATGGTGCTGACCATGCATGTTGCCAAAAGGATGACCAAGAAAGCGAGAAAGAAAGAATCGAGCTTCACGTTTATGGGTTGAGGGTTGCAGAAAACAATCGCCGCCAGGACCAAAGAAGCTGAAGGGACGGTTAAGCCAACATAGTGCTTTCTATCCGGCTTAAATTTTTGCAGAGTATTATAGCGTGCCAAGCGGAGTATTCCTCCAGCAAGGAAAATGAAGCTAAAAAAGATGCCAAAGCTTGCAGGATGGATCCAGCTAAATCCCCAAAAATAAATAAGAAAAGAAGTCGCGGTGCCGAAGGAGACGACGTCCGCCAGAGAGTCAAGTTGAATGCCGATCTCTGTGTTCACTTTTGCCAGGCGGGCCGCAATCCCATCAAAACCATCGACCAGAGCGGCTACAAAAATCCAGATGGCTGCCCATTTGTATTTTTCACGAAACGTGGAGAGAATGCTCAGATATCCAAAAAAGACATTGGTCAATGTCAGGAAATTTGGCAAAAGATAAAGTTGAGTCCTTCCGTAATTTTTTTTCATCTTAGACCTCTGCAATCTCTGTTATTCCTGCTTTAACCTTTTGGTTTAAAGCCACTTTTATTCTAATCTCTTGAGGGAGATAAAGATCGACCCTCGAGCCAAAATACATCAGGCCGATCTTCTGTCCTCTTGTCACCTCTTCATTCTTTCTGACAAAGCACTTTATGCGGCGCGCAGCAAAGCCAACGATCTGCTTGAGAAGAATACAGGCTTGATCCCCTTTCAAGACTATCAAATTGTGCTCATTCTCTGCGCTCGCTTCATCCTTAAAGGCTTTATAGAATTTGCCTGGCTGGTATTCAATTTTCTCCACAAGACCAGAAATAGGTGCTCTTGTGATATGAACATCAAGAAGTGATAAGAAAATGCTGATGACGTTCCCTGGAGAGGAAAATTCAGAGCATGATTCAATTTTTTGAATCTTCAATACCTTGCCGTCAGCAGGAGAAAGCAAAGCTTTTAAATTTTGAGGAGGGCGGCGGATTGGGTCGCGGAAGAAAAAACAAAAGGCAAAAATCAAGATAATGGAGAAGGCAAAAAGAACCCACCAGCCCGCCATAAGAGAAAGAATGAATACAACAAATGATGGAATAATAAAAAGAAGGCCTTCCTTTGCTACTCTCATTGACGTTCTAAAGATGACCTCTTTTACCCCTCCTCCTCAAAACTATTACTCGCTATTATTTATTACACAGGTCGAAAGGAAAAATCAACGGATATTATCAAATTTTTTTCATTGACTCTGGGATTTGACTCTGCTATTAAGAAGTATTAAAAACGACCAAGAGTTTGGCCATGATTTTTTTTATCGGCTTTTTAGTCGGATTGCTGGCAGCCATTCCCATTGGACCGCTCAACGTTTTTGCTGTCTCACAAACATTAAAGCACAACTCCCTCCACGGGCTCCTGATCGGATTAACATCTTCTCTTCTGGATGCCATCTACTGCTTTATCGCTTTAACCGGAATGACCCAAATCTCTTCGATTCTCATCCGATTCGAAGCTCCATTAAAATTAATCGGAGCCGGAATTCTAATCGTTATCAGCATCAGGCTCATTGCCAAAAGGCAATCATTCGAAAATCCACGGCCTTTCCAAAGCCCCTCCCTCGCCTATTCCCGTCCGGTGGTTGTCAGCTTTTTTCTGTATGCTTCGAATCCAACACTCTATGCTTTCTGGCTCGCCGTTGCCAGCATTTTGGCCGCGCATCAATGGCTCAAGCCCGGTCTCTGGCAGCCGGCTCTCTTTTCTTTTCTCTGCGGAATCGGCAGCATTGTGTGGTATGTCATCCTTATCAAATATGTTTCGAAATATCGGCATTTCTTCACGCCAAAAATACTAAGGAAAATTATGATCGGCCTCGCTGTATTAATGATTGGCTTTGCTGCCTTCAGCTTAACCACGTTAATTGTTAATCTATTCCGCTCACAGGCAATTTCCTTACTTTTCCTACTTTCTTCATCGGCTTCCAACTTAATTTATTTCTTCCGTTAAAATAAAAAAATCTATATGTATTCACAAATAAAATAAATCTTATTGACATCTGGCTCTATTTATTCTATTTTTGAATACAAATAGACAATGAGGTGAATTATGAAACTTCTCTCAAGGTCAGAAGAGATTGTCCTTCTTTCAATTTGGAAGCTTCAAGACAATGCCTATGGAGTGACCATCCGGAAGCAAGCCTCCAGCGCAACAGGCAGACCTTGGTCAATCGGCGCCATCTATGCCCCTCTCCATCGTCTCGAGAAAAAAGGACTGGTGAAGACCATGGCCGGCCTTCCAACCCCTGAACGCGGAGGGAGGAGCAAGGTCTTTTACGAGCTGACATCCGAGGGAAAGCGCTCGCTGCACGAAATCAGGAAAGTGCAGGAATCAATCTGGGTCGGCTTCCCCTCTCCGGGATTTGAAGGTGATTAACAGCTTATCCCCATGAGCAAGAAGAACCACAGCCTCCCGAAATTCGGCGCCTGGCTTCTCGAGAAAATAATCAGCCGCGATGTCCGCTACTCAGCGCAGGGCGACTTCGAGGAGTTTTACCGCGACCTGGCCCAAGATCGAGGCGTTCTTCGAGCCAGATTCATGCTCTGGAAACAGATATTGGTTTCCATCCCCTCTTTTATCTCGGATTCTATTTACTGGAGTGCAATCATGTTCAAAAACTATTTTAAAACTGCAATCAGAAACATGAAGCGCCAAAAGCTTTATTCATTTATCAACATTGCCGGCCTTTCTGTAGGCCTGGCCTGCTGCATTCTTATTGTGCTTTATATCCACTTTGAGCTCAGCTACGACCGTTACCACCAAAACGCCGACCGCATCTACAGAGTCATTGAAATGAGCAAAGAAGAAGGAAAGACAGACTACAGCACCACAACGCCAGCGCCGCTGGCCCCTGCTCTCACTGCCGAGTTTCCAGAGGTCAAACAGGCTGTTAGATTTTTCCATCCGTCTTGGATCGAAAAATGGAGAATATCAGTCGAGGATAAAATTTTCTTCGAAGAGAATGTCTTCTTCACCGACCCTCAAGCTCTGGAGGTCTTTTCCTTTCCGCTCGTTCAAGGAAATTCAAGTGATGCTCTTCGCGAGCCAAATACTGCGGTCATAAACGAAGATATGGCTCAGAAATATTTCGGAAATTCAAATCCTCTGGGAAAAACTTTCATCCTCAACAGCACTGAGATGAAGATCACCGGCATCGCTCAGAACATTCCTCCCAACTCTCACTTCCGCTCTGATTTTCTTGTTTCATTTTCGACACTCGGCCATCCGTCTTTCAGGAATTTTGTCTATGATATGCTGACTGATTGGAGGTCTCATAATTTCCATACATACCTTCTCCTTGGTGAAGGAAATTCATATCTTGGATTGCAAAATAAATTCGTTCCTTTCCTTGAGAAACATTTCAACACCAAGATCTCTAATTCTGGTATCTATCTTCAACCTTTGAAGGACATCCATCTTAATTCGAAAAATTTCAGCTACGAAATCACATCGACGAACAGCGACATCGCCTATGTTTACATCTTTTCTGCGATTGCCCTCTTTGTCCTGATCATCGCCTGCATTAACTATATGAATCTAACCACCGCTCGTTCTGCAAATCGAGCCAAAGAGGTCGGCACACGTAAAGTTGTCGGTGCCAGCCGGCTCCAGCTCGTCCAGCAATTCCTTGGAGAATCTGTTGCCTTGTTGCTCATCGCCCTTCTTTTTGCCCTGATATTGGTCTCCTTTTTCTTACCAACATTAAACTCTCTAACGGACAGCAGCTTTAAGATTGACTTCAAAAATCTAACCTCTATCGCCGGGCTGATGCTCAGCGCAGCCCTGGTCTTGGGTGTAGCTGCAGGAATCTACCCTGCCCTTTTCCTCTCTACCTTTCATCCTCTGAATATTCTAAAAGGGAATATTTATAGCGGCTTGAAAAGAATCCAATTCAGAAGACTGCTTGTCGTCGTTCAATTTGCCATTTCTATTGTCCTCATCATCGGCACAATGGTTATCAGAAACCAACTCCAATACTGCCTGAACAAGAATTTGGGGTTTGATAAGGAGCATCTGGTTGTGATTCCGGTTAGGGAGAGTAAAACTATTATCGAATTTAATTCTCTTAGAAATAAACTGCTCCAGCATCCAGAAATAATGAATGTTGCCAGCTCCTCGAGCCTACCAGGAAAGACAATCGGAAGAAGGGGATTTCTTCCGGAAGGAAACGAGTGGAATCCGAGGTTTTCGATGTTTGTCAATTATGACTTTATTCCGACGATGGGGATGGAAATTGTTGAAGGGAGGAATTTCTCCAAGGAATTCAGCACCGACCTGGATGACGCCTATATCATCAACGAGGCTGCTGTCAAAGAATTCGGATGGGATTCTGCTGTCGGCAAAAGCCTCTTCTGGCGCGGGGATAAAAACAGAAAGGGAGAGGTCATTGGTGTTGTTAAAGACTTTCACTTTATGTCTCTTCATCAAAAGATTGAACCATTTATACTTCATCTGCTCCAACCAGGGCAGGGATTCGGATATATCACCATCAAGGTCAACACCCAGAATATCTTCAATCTTCTGAATACCATAAGAAAAGACTGGCAGGAATTCAATCCCCGCGCACCTTTTGAAATTTTCTTCCTGGATGAAAACCTGAACAGGCTTTATGTTTCAGAAAAGAGGATGCTGAAGGTCTCAGAAATCTTCGCTTCTCTTGCCATCTTAATCGCCTGCCTGGGCTTGTTCGGTCTCGCCTCGTATGTTGCCGAGCAAAGGACAAAAGAAATTGGAATCAGGAAAGCACTGGGCGCTTCAACAGGAAGCATCATCATCCTTCTTTCAAAAGAATTTACAAAGCTGGTCGTCATCTCCAACGTTCTTGCCTGGCCTATAGCCTATTACACCATGAATAAATGGCTTCAGGATTTCGCTTACCGAGTTAGTATCGGAGTGCAGACATTCTTGCTGGCAGGCGCACTGACCTTTGTCATCGCTTTATTCTCAGTCGGCTATCAGTCGGTTAGATCAGCCCTTGCCAATCCGGTCAAAGCGCTGCGCTATGAATAAAATTCAAGAGCCTCGCTCTGCCTATGCATCCCAGGCAAATAGCTATAACTTCAGAGAGAGGGCTTTCTTCTTGTAAGAGAAGAGCGAGTTGATTCCTTTCTCTTCCTCCGCTAAAAATCTTTTCACAGCTTGAAAGCTAAGATACTTGGCTGCTCGCGGGGGGAGATTCAATTCCGGATTTCCTTTATAATAAAAATCAATCAATTCCTCTGAGGAAAATTTGGCCGAGCAATAGATATCTCTCAGCAGGCCTTCGTTTTCCTGACACCAGTTCAATTTGTCGCGGCTGAAGAGAAAATGGTCGGACAATTTGTGCCCCGGGAAAACAAGAGAAGAAAAATAAGTCGCCAACCCTTCCGAGATGAGGAGCCACTTTAATTTTTTGCTGTCCGGGACCTCTCCCCTGCCTAGATTCAGAAGATAATGGGCATACTCATGAGCGAAAAGAATCTTGAATAGGCTAAAATCCTTGAACCTCTCCATGCCAAAGCAGATCGCAGGTTTTCCTTGAAAATCCATGACAAAGCCGTCAGGGCTGAAAAAGCCGATAAAAAGATAAACATCGGGTTCCTTTTTCGGAGAAAAAAATCTGATGCACTCCTTGCAGGATTCCTCGATTATTTCCTCAGGAGGGCAGAGGGCGATGAGACTTCTTAAACGACCATAATGTTCTTTCTTAATCGCCTCCACCCTCTGCTTCAGGCTCAAAGAATCAACCAGCGGAAAATGCGAAAAGAAACTCTCTAAAAATTCTCTATGAAGTCGAAAATAATATCTGCAGTAAACTTGCCACTTGTCTGTATGAGTTGAAATCTTATCCAGAAATTTGAAAAAGTCGCGATACAAAGAGAAAATTCTCATTTCTATTCTCGGGTGAAGGCTAAATGGTTTGAAAACCGTTTAAAGGCTGAGCCTTTTAACCTGGGTTCTTCTCTTTTTTAATTGAGTTTATCTAATCTTCAGGAAAAATAAATCAACACACCTATCTTTGGCTGGACTGAAAGTAGCCTCTGACCTCGGGCGTTAAAAGGTAAATGATGATCAGGATGCCGATGAAAGTGCCAAAAGGAATACAAAACAGGATAAGGACGGCGTGAGCCAGGCTCAAGATTCGACCCCACTCTTTTCCGATTAAAAGCCCTATTCCCGCGGCCACGGTAATCACCGTAAAGCAAAAGAGAACAAAAAGGCCAATGGTGATACCGAATATTCCGCCCAGGCGAGCAATCCCTTCCAAAGCGAGAATCTCAGGCAGGGCAAAAATAAAGATGGCACTGATGCCGATAGCGGCTCCAAAAGCACTGACAAACTCCCACATGGCTACCAGGATAAGCAATTCAGGTTTTTTCACTTTCGTGCCTCCTTGTGCTTTCTCTAAGATATTCTATGTTTCCAGCACAACCCTGTCAAACTGAGTGCAGTTAATGCTTACCTTTCCAATTCAGTAACCACGCTTGGCAGGAATTCTCTCCATTTTTTTTATTTTTCTTTAAAAATCCTTTATTCTAATATTTTCTCATTCTCCCTTTTATCTTTGTTTATTATCGCCTTCGCTGCGAAAAAATTCCTTTCTTTGTTCGGAACAGCTTGCATAATTTTAATTGAATTGAGATTGCTGCCTTGCCTTACCATGCCCTTCGGGCTCGAAACGACAATGTAAAAGCTTCTGGTGCGCTTGAATCAGCAACGAGGAAAAGGCAAAGATTACCTGCAAAAACTGGCAAGAGCATTGGCGATTAATCTTTTGGCAATCAAAGGGTGAATTCCGTCGCTTCTGCCGACCATTCCTGAGACCATGCCTGGAATGGAATAGAAGATGACCCACCCCTTGCCCATTCTTGTCCTGAATCCTGCTGCGCCGATATTCCGGTCATGGTCCCGGCCGAAGCCGACAAATACTTCGGTATCATTTCCTTGCAATAAAACTCCATCTGAATCGTCAACAGGAATCTGATAAAAACTCTTTAGCGCCTGGTTAACCGGAAGCCCGGCAAAAAGCTCATGCTCCCTGACAAAATACCAGGAGCCCATCCACGGCGCCCTGGCAGTCCCGACGTGGCCCTTGTATTCAAATGCTCCTGCTTTTCCCAGAAATTCGGCATAGGCTTCTGTAGCTTCCGGGCCGTCGGGCAAAAGCAAGAAAGCCATTCCTTTCTTGACCTTTTCCGAAATCGAGTCATCGAGGTTTATTCTCTGCTGATAAACATCCCAGAGCAAGCCATTCTTATCTCTGTAAGCTTTTCCGCCGCAGTTAATAGCGATAATTCTATCTCCTGCCTCGACTTTGATGGCGCTGAACTTTCCGTAATTTACAGTTTTCTTAGGAATGGTGATTTTCACTATTCCCTCAGGAGCATTGACTTCGAAGACGCGGTCGATGGCAATATTCTTTCCTCCGGCAGAGGCGAAGATGTCAAAATCTTTAAGCACTGTCTGTCCGTTCAGCGCCACATCGAAAATCCTTGCCCCCGGCCGGCTCAGGGTGACCTCAGCAAACCTCAATGTCACTTTAGCTTTGCCTCTTGGCAAGTCATAAAAGGTATATTCGAGATTTTCGTTAGATCCCCAGCTCTCAGTCCAGAAAAGCTGGTCATCATCTGTCCCCTGGATATCAACAGGGTCGACGATTGAAGTCCAGCCGTGGAGAAGTCTGGTCGAGGCGACGAGGGCATCATATTCTTTTTCCGCCTCGAACTGCTCGGCCCGGACACCTGGCAAAGAATTGACTGCTTTCACCAATTCCGGCTCGGGGCATTGGATTGCTATTCTCTGAGGATAACGGCCTTTAGCGACTGGCTCGACGACCAAAAGCTTCTCCTCGCTGAGAATTTCAGGATGGGAAGCAACCTCAAAGACAAGCTTGTATTCGCCTTCGGAATCAAGGATTGGCGTTACAACTTTTTTGGCGATGGGATAGACAAACCTGTCTTTCTCTCTTGACGGGATAGGATAAACGCCAATTTCTATTCTTTCATTCTGCGGATTAAATAATGATAAGCGCAGCGATTGGCCAGCATTGCTTTCAGCCTCGTTCAAAAAGTAAAGGTCAACTTCTGCCGACTTTCCTTTCTCGACGACAAGTGAGTGCGGCTTTATGACCGGCCGGACAGGGGCAAGCCTCGTCTTGACCAGCTCTGGATTTCCTTTGAAGCCTCTCAAGTTATCGACCAGGCCAGAATGGTCTTCGGTGGCTGTCGATTCCCAGCCGCTGATGACAAAATAATCGTTGGCTTCAGCCAGACGAGCCGTCTCAATCACCCTTCCCCAGAAATCATAGCTTTTGTTTCCGATGTCCAGGAACAAATCCTCAGAAGTCTTGAATGCCTTCTTGAATTTCCATCTTTTCAGAAACTTCTCGTAGGCTGCCAGAATCTCTTCATGGTCTTTGAGGTCGTAGCTCTGGCCTGCTCCGGCCTTAATCTCCTTGACCATCCGGGCGTGGTTGTCAGGAGCTGCTGCGCCGAGCATCTCGCCCCAGACAACAATCTCTCGGTTGTTTGTCGAGCGGTGGGTAAAATCCTCATCGCTCTTGTACATTTCATCCCTCCAGACGCCAGGGCCTCCGACCGTATGCTCGTCCCACCATCCGCAGAAGCCTTCGCCATGGTCATAATAAACTTTATCGTCATCGGGCTTCATCCAGACCTGGTTGCGCGGCGGAATTCCGGATTTGAGAATGACTAACCGGCTTGGGTCTTCTTGATGCATCCTGCGAATCAGATAAAAAATGCGGGGATTGCGCAGGTCAGGATTTATCTCATTCTGGAGGCAATACATCAGAAGCGAGGGATGGCTGCGAAAAGTGCGAACCATCCTCATTATCTTTTCTTCCATGTATCTTTCGGCAAAGGTCTTTGCCTCCCCGCCAATGCCAGAATCGTCGACCTTTCCTTTGGGGGATTCGGCATACATGGTGTACTTTTCACCAAGCGCAGTTTGCCCGCCGCCTGGCTCCATGTAGCGCAGAAGCCCCAGCCTGTCCTGGGCAGCAAGAACTTCTTCCTTGCCCACATTCCTGTGAAATTGAATGCAATTCATTCCCAATGCTTTAGCAGCTTTGACTTCTTTCTCTGCAAGCTCGGGAGTCGGCCATAAGCCGTTCTTCCCCCAGTAGCCCCAGGAAATGGCAGAAACCAGGCGGATGCGCCTGCCGTTCAGGCGAAGAATAGCATTCTCGCCGATGCCTTCGGCCTCGAATGAGCGGAATCCGAATTGAACCTCTTTGCTGTCAATCCATCTTTCTGCGGCCAAAGCTGAGGATTCAACGACAGCGCGCAACATGTATAGCTTGGGAGTTTCGATGTCCCAGAGCTGTGCGCCTTCATACCTTAGCGGCCCTTCAAAATCTGCCTCAATGCCTGTGGCGAGCGAAAAATCCATATTTTCTGAGATTAGTCTGCGATGCCTCTTTTCAGGATCAATTATTTCGTAGCGAATCCGTCCTCTAATATCTTGATGACTGCTGTTTTTAATCTTGAGATGGGCGATGACTCTCTTTGGCTCGGCGGTGTTTGCCACCCAGAGGTCTTTGATATAAACCGGGTCATGAGCGCTGATGACCGATCCCCTGTCCAGCCCGCCAAACCCATGGCTGGCGTGAAAGCTTTTTATGCCCCAGGTCAAAAGCCTTGTATCGACCCAGTCCATCCTGCCGCCTGGATTTGTAATGCGAATGGCCAAAAGATTCTTCTCGCCGAATCTTGCTGCCCGGCTCAGGTCGCACTCGAAGGAGGTTTCGTTGATAATATTATATCCAACAAGCAGGCAATTGAGATAGACTTCAGCCCGAAGACGGGCGCCGCGGACTTTGAGCAAAATGACCTTATTCCTGAAGCTTTCAGGGATTTTAATCTCCTTCCACCACCAGGAAACACCGAGGTAATTTCCATTCCTGACCTGATCGTCCTCTTTTTCGAACCAGTATTCATCCTTGTAATCCCGGAAGCCGAACTTGCCCCAAAAGTGCTCCTCGACAGTTGAGGGAAGTGTTACCTCGATTCCCTGGGATGGCGAGAGAGCATCCCAACCCCCTGTTGGCGGATTGAGCGGCAAATCTTTGAGCTCGACTTCGCCTGGAAGATAAATTTCGTCGTCTTTCCACTTTGCCTCAGCATCAAGCCAAAGCTTCCAGCCTTTATCAGGAACTCTGATGATGAATTCCTGATTTGTCTTACAGCCAGCAATGAAAATCATCCCTGTCATCAGGGGGACGATTAAGATAAAAATTTTTATTTTTCGAAAAAAGTCATTCAAAGCCATGGTTTTTGCTCTTCAGCTATTACCACAGGAAAGGTCCCTGGTCAATGCTTGCTTCATTACAGAATTTTTTGACATCCAGCCCTGCCTGTGATAAAAAGTTTTTCAGTCAACAAATATGGAGAAAAAATCATGAAAAGAATTGGGCTTGTTCTCATTTTTTGCCTTATACTGGTTTTTGTTTCCTGCGGGAAAAAACCGCAGGCTGCAAAAGTCGAAACAATCGAAGGCGTGACTTATATCCACAATCCAGAAACACCCCTCCATCCTGATAAAACTGTCTCCTTTGAACAAGAATTAGCCATCGGCAAATTCGACGAATCCAAGGAGATTCCACTTTATAAGCCAGGCATTTATACGGTCGACAACGCAGGCAGGATTTATATCAGCGACGAAACAGATATGGCCATCAAGGTTTTCGACCAGAACGGAACATTCCTGAAATCCATCGGCCGCAAAGGAGGCGGGCCGGGCGAGTTTGAAAGTATCGCATTCATGTCTGTTCTGCCTGATGGAAAATTCCTGGTCATGGATTATCAATCAAGGCGGACATCCCTCTTTAATCCTAATGGCGAATATATCAACAGTTATCTATCGCTGAGCAACATTGGTAGAATCTATCTTGCAACCGACTCTTCTTACACTGTGATTGAATTAAGGTATAAGAAAGAACCAATGGAAAGGGAATTATGGGTTAAAACTTTTGATTTTTCTGGAAAAGAGCTTGTCTCTTTCGGGAAATTTAGCACTCCAGAAGTCAAGACTCTTACCATGGGAGGTGGTGCGATCGCCATGTCTGTCCCCCAAAGCCCCCAGTCAATTTTTGCCGGAGACCAGGAGCGACAGTGTCTTTATCACTGCTTGAATAATAAGTATCTCATTGAAGTCTATGATCAAAACGGAAAATTATTCAGAAAAATCGACAGGCCTTATCAGCCTGTAGCCTTTACAAGCGAGGACGCCAAGAAATTTCTTTCAAGATTTGAAGCACGCCCCGACAGCCCAGGCGCAAAGCTCGCCAGACAAATGGAGCTTCCCAAAGTCAAGACTGTTGCCGACCGCCTGCTGGTCGATGACCAGGGAAACCTCTGGGTGGAAACGAACGAGGAGAGAGAAGAAGGCGAAAAGACACTCAGGGCTTACGATGTCTTCAATAAAGATGGTTTCTACGATGCCAGAGTCTGGTATGAATTCCGGCCGGGCCTCTTTGCAGCCGGAAAGATGTATCGTTTGGCAGAGGATGAAGAAACCGGCATGACAACAGTGAACCGCTATCGGATCGTATGGAGTAAAAAATAGCACCGCTCAGCCTTCAAATGGTTTTTTCATCTGCTGGCCTTCGCAGAAATTACTTCCAATCGCTGGGGAAAATCAGCGTGCTCCGAACCCTCAACCCTCACCCCGTCATGGGAGTCAAGATATTTACCCTATCAATAAAATTGTAGACCTGGGCTCAAAAATTTATTAAGCTTTAAGGCCCGATGAAGCTCCATCCTTATGATTTGCTGATCATCATCTTCTATTTGTCTTCGGTTGCCTTTATCGGATTCTGGATCAAGAATCGGGCAACCAAGGGACTGGATTCTTTTTATCTCGCCAACCGCAGTATCCCCTGGTGGATGCTCGGGCTTTCCGGCTGCTCAAGCTACATCGACATCGGCGGCACCATGGCCATGATCGGCGTGCTCTACTACCTCGGCTTAAAAGCTATCTGGGCCACGCATATCTACTGGGGCTGGTTCATCATCTGCTTCTACATGGCTTTTCAGGCCAAGTATATTAGGCGCTCGGGAGTGATGACCTTTGCCGAATGGAACAGGACCCGTTTCGGCGACACCAAGGATGCGGAAATGGCAAGGATTGCTGCAGCGCTCTTCCTTCTAACCTTGATGATTTTTAACCTGATGTACAT
>CAZGMN010000065.1:7623-14278 GCA_964526905.1 uncultured Eubacteriales bacterium | reverse complement strand
CAGAGCCGAATCCAGATGAAGAGCACCTCTGGCTCGGCGCAGCCAACGATGTCATCTTGAGAGAAAGAGGAATCGAGTTTGTGGACGGCACAGCGCCCGGCTTTGCCGCCTGTATCGGCTACTGCCCTGACAATAAAACCGCGGTCAGAATCGCCCGCGAGCTCCAGGAGAAAAACCTTTACGTCTTCATCTCTTCGGCGACAGAGGGAAAATCAATGGCCAAGCAGCTGCAAGAAGAAGGCATCCAGATGGGGTGGCCGACAAGGCTCGTCCCTTTTGGCGAAGACGTCACGGCCTGCATCCATTCCCTCGGCTTTGCCACAAGGGTCGCCCTTTCCTTCGGCGGGGTTCAGCCGGGCGATTTTCGCCGGGTTCTGCTCTACAATAAAAACAGAGTCTTTGCCTTTGTCCTTGCCCTCGGGCCTGTGGACGATGAAAAGCATGCCCAGGCCGCAGGAGCCATTAACTACGGCTTTCCGACTATTTCCGAGACCGACATCGACCAGATCCTGCCCACGGGCATCTGCACCTATGAGCATGTCGTCTCACCGGTGCCTTTAGAAAAAATCGTATCCAAGGCCATAGAGGTCAGGGGCTTAAAAATCACCATCAGCAAGGTGCCCATCCCTGTTCCCTTTGGGCCCGCTTTTCAGGGGGAAAGGATAAGAAAGGAAGAGATGTTTGTTGAACTGGCCGGCCAGACACAGCCGGGATTTGAATATCTGACAACCAAAGAGCTGGATGAAGTCGAAGACGGAAAAATTGAAGTCATCGGGCCTGAGATTGATGAGGTCAAGGAAGGAAGCAAGATTCCCTTCGCCATCTGGGCCGAAGTGGCAGGCCGGGAGATGCAGCCCGATTTTGAGCCGATCCTGGAGCGCCATATCCACGACTTCATCAACTGCGCCAACGGCGTCTTTCACATGGGCCAGCGCGATATCCCCTGGCTGAGAATCAGCAAAGAAGCAAAAGAAAAGGGCTTCAAATTCAAACATCTGGGCACGATCATCCATGCCAAGCTCCATGGGGAGTTCGGAAAAATCTTCGACAAAGTCCAGATAAAAATTTACAGCCGCGAAAAGGAGACGGTTGAGCTCCTGCCCATTGCCCGCAGGGCTTATGAACAGCGTGACGCCCGCCTGGCAGACATGACTGATGAGGCCGTCGATACTTTCTACTCCTGCACCTTGTGCCAGTCGTTTGCTCCCAATCACGTCTGCATCATTACGCCCGAGCGCTCCGGCCTCTGCGGAGCTTATAATTGGTTAGACGGAAAAGCCGCCTATCAGATAACTCCTACCGGACCCAACCAGCCTGTGAAAAAAGGCAAAGTCCTTGACACGGCAAAAGGCCAGTGGCAGGAAGTCAATGAGTTTGTCTACAGAAGCTCGCATAAGACTTTGGAGCTTTTCAACGCCTACAGCATCATCGACCACCCGATGACTTCCTGCGGCTGCTTCGAGTGCATCTCTTGCGTTCTTCCTTCAACCAACGGCATAATGACCGTCTACCGCGATTATATGGGAATGACGCCGATTGGCATGAAGTTCTCGACTTTGGCCGGAACAGTCGGCGGCGGAGTGCAGACGCCGGGATTCATCGGCCACAGCAAACACTATATCGGCAGCAAGAAATTCGTGAGCGCCGAGGGAGGAGCGAGGCGGATAGTATGGATGAATAAGTTACTCAAGGAAGAGATGGCGCCGGTCCTGCGTGAAATTGGTGAAAAGCAGGGCATAGAAGACTTTCCAGATAAGATTGCAGACGAGACAGTGGCCATAACCGAGAAGGAAGTTCTTGAATACATCACCAAAAAAAATCACCCGGCCCTGTCCATGCCGGCCATGTTTTAAGGACTATGAAGAAAGACCTTGTTAAAGATCAGGCTGGGTGTCTCGAAGACACGCCGCTTTTCAACGCCTGGCGGAGGCTGAGTGGTGAAAAAACCGTATGGAGGGCTGAGCGGGCAAGGTTCCTCGACCGAAGGTCGAGGAGAGCGAAGCCTGGAATCGAGCCGCTTTTGACTCGCTGGGGCAAAAGCGGCGTGTTTTTGAACCACTCAGCCGCAGCCTTCCATACGGTCTTCTCAACATCCAGCCTGATCTTTTTTATTCTAAAGATATAGGGATATTTAATAGTATGAAAACGATTGCCGTTGCAGGAAAAGGAGGGACGGGAAAGACAACTATCGCCGCCCTGATGATCCGTTTGCTGAGCGAGAAGAAGCTGGCAACACTTGCTGTTGACGCCGATTCGAACGTCAACCTCAACGATGTGCTCGGCGTGGAGCTCGGAGAAACCATCGGCGCTATCCGCGAGGAAATGAAAATCCTGGCCCAAAAACTCCCTGCAGGCATGACCAAGCAGCAATTCCTCGAATACAAGATTCATCGAAGCCTTGTCGAGGCCCAGTTCTTCGACCTGATCGCCATGGGACGTCCGGAAGGGCCTGGCTGTTATTGTTACGCTAATGATTTATTGCGAGACATCTTGGCCACTCTGAGTCAAAACTATGAGTATGTCGTGATTGATAACCAGGCAGGCATGGAGCATCTCAGCCGAAGGACAACCCAGAATATCGATAACCTGCTCATCGTCTCCGACCCTTCGCTGAGAGGAATTCGCGCCGCAGGAAAGATAAGCCGTCTGGTGAAAGAGCTGGAGACCCGCGTCAAGGAGAAATCCCTCATCCTCAATCGAGTCCATGATTCTATTCCTGCTTCATTGAAAGAGGCTGTGGCCGAAGAAGGGCTCGAGCTT
The DNA here is from genome assembly GCA_964526905.1 of uncultured Eubacteriales bacterium. Lineage (GTDB taxonomy): Bacteria > Acidobacteriota > Aminicenantia > Aminicenantales > Aminicenantaceae > CAZGMN01. Next base: position 11,518 of record CAZGMN010000065.1, on the reverse strand, counting down.
CTCAGCATTATCCCCGAGGATAAAAAATTGCTTAAAATGGACCAGGAAGGAAAATCTATCTGGGATATTCCAGCCCGCTCTCCTGCTTATAAGGCGATAATTGAGTTATGGAAGAAGCTATTGCGTTAGCATTGATGAGCGCTGCAGAAATAAAATAGGCAAAACAATGATTTTCGAGATACCCAAAGAAAAAAACGCAGGGCAGGTGGTTGAAGTCACGCTCGGCGCCACTTCAGCGAACGGCGGCACCCGCTCCCAGACCGTGACCATAGGAGGCAGCACGGCCTTGCCCTTTCTCTTCTTCGATGGAAAACATCCTCACCGGCCGGTAGTGGCCATGGAGGTTTTCGATAAAGCTCCGACAAAGCTGCCCGGCTATTTGCTGGATTACTTCCGGGAAGTCATCGACAAGCCGGGCGAGATGGCCGCAAAATGTGTCAATGAATACGGCGCCGAGCTGATCAGCGTCCGGCTGGAAGGAACCCACCCGGAGAAAGGAAACAAGAGCGCCGAGGAGGCGGTCGAGGTTGTCAAGCAAGTCTTGAAAAGTGTCAGTGTTCCGCTGATCATCACCGGCCACAGCCATTTTGAAAAAATAAACGAAGTCATGAAAAGGGTCTGTGAAGCAGCGGAAGGTGAAAACTGCTTAATCAATTATGTAGAAAAGGATAATTATAAGACCATGACAGCTGCCTGTATCGCTTACAAGCATACGCTTGTTGCCCAGTCTCCGATCGACGTTAACCTGGCCAAGCAGTTGAACATTCTCCTGACAGAGATGAATTTCCCCCCGGAAAGAATCGTGATGGACCCTTTGACCGGAACTCTCGGCTACGGGCTTGAATACACCTACTCCATCATGGAGAGAATTCGAAACGAGGGCCTGGCCGGGGACAGGATGCTTGCCTTCCCCATGCTTGTCAACCCGGGCTATGAGAGCTTTCATGTCAAGGAAGCCTGGGCATCAGAAAAGGATTATCCCCAATGGGGAAAGACTGAGCTGAGGGGGGCTTACTGGGAAACAGCGACAGCGATGAGCCTCCTGATGGCTGGAGCAGATTTATTAATCATGTATCATCCTCAAGCCGTTAAAGTCATAAAAAAGAAGATTGCCGAGCTCTATGGGCAGGAGAAAGGAAAATAATCATGGCTCTGTCAGGACTGGATATTTTCAAGCTGCTGCCTAAAACCAACTGCGGCGAATGCGGAGTCCCAACCTGTATGGCCTTTGCCATGAAACTGGCACAAAAAAAAGCCGAATTGAAGGAATGCCCCTACGCTTCTGAAGAGGCAAAAGCCACCCTGGGCGCAGCCAGCGAGCCGCCGATTCGACTGGTCAAGATTGGAGGAGCCAATGCCCTGGAAGTGGGAAATGAGACTGTGGTCTTCCGCCATGAGAAGACATTCGTTCATCCCACAGGAATCGGGGTCGAGCTCCGCACCTCTGAGGGCGAAGAAAGGATTCTTGAAAAAATAAAAACGATAGAAAACTATGCAGTCGAGCGAGTCGGCGAAGGGCTTAAAGCAGACCTGTTTTTCATCTCTCATGATTCTGAAGATAAAGAAATTTTCTTGAAGGCGATAAACCTTGCCAAACAAAACTCAACCAAGGGAATCATCCTCGACTGCCCGAATGAAGGGGCTCTGCGAGAAGGAGCAGAGCTTTTAAAAGATGACCGCCCCGCAGTCTTTCTGCGAAGGGAAGTTTCAGATGAGGACATAGAGCTGGCCAAAGCCAGCAGCCTCAGCTTGATCCTGACGGCTCATTCTCTGGAGGATATGGTGAAACAAGCTGAAAAGGCGAAAAACTCTGGCCTGAACAACATCATCCTCAACCTGGAATCTCAGAATGCTGGCCATCAACTGCAGAATAATACAATCCTCAGGCGAAGCGCCTTGAAGAGGAATTTCAGGCCTTTTGGCTATCCACTCTTCTCCCGCATTCAAGAGGAGAATGAGCTCGATCTGCTCTCCGCGGCTTCAATGCTGCTCTGCAAATATGCCTCCTTGATTGTTCTCCCCAAGTGCGACAAGGCCATGCTTTATACTCTCTTCACCCTCCGCCAGAATATCTATACCGACCCTCAAAAGCCTATCCAGGTTGACCCCAAGGTTTATCCCATAGGCGAACCAACGGCTGAATCTCCGGTGTTTGTGACCACAAATTTTTCCCTGACCTATTTCATGGTCTCCGGAGAAATTGAAAACTCCGGGATATCCGCCCATCTAATCGTTGTCGACACTGAAGGGCAATCGGTTCTCACGGCCTGGGCTGCAGGGAAGTTCGGGGGCGAAAAAATCGCAAAGTTCATCAAGGACATCCGACTCGGCGAGCAGGTTAAAACGCGAAAGCTTGTCATCCCCGGCTATGTCTCCCAGATCAGCGGAGACCTTGAAGAAAAACTCCCTGGCTGGCAGGTCATTGTCGGACCGCAGGAAGCCTCTGACATCCCTTCTTTTGTCAAGAACGTCAAGCTCACATAAAAAAGGGGACAGTCCCCTTTTTTACCTATATAATTGCAGAATAGTGGAAAAGGGGATAATTCCCTTTTCACCAATGAGGTCGATATGCCGCTCCGTGGCTCACGATGGCAGATGAAAAGAAAAAGGAGAAAAAGGGGACTGTCCCCTTTTCAAAAAAAACTTAAAGTCAAATTCTTTCCGTTTGAAGTCGGCGTTGAAGTCTTATCAGGGACAATCCTTCTCGATGCCATAAAAAAAACTGGCTTGCCGATTAAAGCGACCTGCGGCGGGAAGGGCACCTGCGGGGAATGTATCGTCCAGATTTTAGACGGAAAATTCCAGACCAAGCCGTTTGCTTCGCTTCCAAGCGAGCTTGTTTCACAGAATTACAGCCTGTCCTGTCAAACCAAGGTTACGGACAACCTCGAAGTGCAGCTTCCACGATTCCAGGAGCTGTCCTTCAAAACCATAGCCAAGTCAAAATTTTTCGAGAAATGGAAAGACAGGCTTTCAGGACATTATGAAATCGACCCTCCTTTGAAGAAAATCGATTTGGACCTTCCTGCTCCGACTTTGGAAGATAATTCCAGTGATTTAAAAAGGCTGGAGCGCGAGCTCAAGAAGAAAGGTTTCTCAGAAAAAATTCATTGCGAATATTCTGTCTTGAAAAAGCTGGCGCAGGCCGCGCGCCAAGACCGAGGAAAAGTCAGCATCATTCTCCTTGTCTCAGGAAAAGGGGCATCGCTCATCGACATTGTCCCCCGATCTGCAAGAAAAAAGCCTTATGGGCTTGCCTGTGATATCGGAACCTCGACTGTCGCCCTGCACCTGGTCGACCTTCAAAAGGGACGAATTCAGAGCACGGCTTCAAGCCTCAACCAGCAGATGACGTGCGGCGAAGATGTTATTTCACGGATAAATTACGCCCGCAATTCAGAGCGGCTGAAAAAGCTTCACGAGCTTGTTATTTCTACAGTCAATAATCTTATCCGCAGGGCATGTCAATCAGCTCGAATCTGGGCTTCAGACATCTATTATGCCTCTGTCTCGGGCAATACGACCATGATTCACCTCTTCCTCAATCTTGAGCCGCGGTATATCAGAGAAGAGCCCTATATTCCAACCTTCAGCAGCCTCCCTTATATTTTAGCCAGAGACTTGAAGCTAAAAATGAACCCGGAGGCCAGAATTTACTGTTCCCCGGCAGTGGGAAGCTATGTCGGCGGAGACATCACCGCCGGGATTCTCTGCACGCCAATTCTCCGCGAATCAAAAAAAATCTCGCTGTTCATCGATATCGGCACCAACGGGGAGCTGGTTATAGGCAACAAAGACTGGCTCATGACCTGCGCCTGCTCTGCCGGCCCGGCCTTCGAAGGCAGCGGCACCAAATGCGGAATGCCTGCCTCCAAGGGTGCCATCGAAGAGATAA
>CAZGMN010000065.1:0-7523 GCA_964526905.1 uncultured Eubacteriales bacterium | reverse complement strand
CTGCTCATCACCGAAAACGACATCTCAAACTTGATCCGGACCAAGGGCGCTGTTTTCTCGGCATGCTCGCTCTTGTTAAAAAAGGTCGGCTTGAAATTCAAGGATATAGATTCGGTTTACATTGCCGGCGGGTTCGGCGAGCATTTAAACATCGATAACGCCGTCTGTATCGGGCTTCTGCCTGACATTGACCGGCACAGATTCCATTATCTCGGGAACAGCTCCCTCTTCGGAGCCTACCTCATTCTGCTTTCTGATAGAAATAAGGACCTGGCGGCTGAAGTGGCTCAAAAAATGACCTATATCGAATTGAATTCAGAGCCGACCTACATGAACGAATACACAGGCTCTCTTTTCCTGCCACATACGGATTTCAGGCTTTTCCCTTCAGTTCAACAGAAATTCAAGTTTTAGGGCTTGAACGCAAACATCCCACCTCTTTTAATCTCATCTGCAGACCCTCAATAGCCTTTTTAGATTAATCTTATGAGATCAGAAGCGCACATAAAGAATATAATTTCTTGACAAAAATATAGATGTCTATATAATTGGTCATATAAGATGACTAATTAGGAGGTCATATGAAAAGCACAACTATAAGTGTAGCTGAAGGGAAGAAAAGCCTCAGTCGCCTGGTGGAAGATGCCTACAGAAAGAATGAAGAAACCGTTATTACCAAAAGAGGAAAGCCTGTGGCTGTCATCGTCCCCTACGAAGAATATAAACGCAAAAAGAAACTTGAGGGAAAGAGAAAGATTATGGAAGCAAGGGAGGCCTTCTTAGGGACAGGCCTCTCGGCAACTGAGATTTTTAAGGAATCAAAAAAACAACGGGAGAAAAGGTCTTGAAAAGCATCGTCATCGATGCCAGTGTCGTTTTAAAATGGTATCTCTCAGATGAAGAATACGGTCATAAGGCTTTAGGAATATTGGACAAGCACCTAACAAATGAAATCGAGGTCATTGCTCCTTCGTTACTTGAATATGAGGTGATTAACGGATTATTGATCGCCAAAAAAAGAGGGAGGATGCAGGCAGAAAAAATCCAGATGGCAATCGATGGATTTGTAAACCTGGACCTTAAGCTAAAAAATCTTTCCCTTTTTTATTCTAAGATTATAGAGCTTTGCGAAGCTCATCATCTATCTGCCTATGATGCTGCCTACTTAGCTTTGGCTTCCGAAGAGGGCATTCCATTTATCACGGCAGATGATGATCTATACAAAACCGTTAAAAAAGACTTGAATTGGGTCATCTGGCTGGGAGATTACAAATATCCCGATAATTAAAAGCAGACATTCTGAAGAAATATAAAGGTTTGCTTTTCTGCTTCAAGGATAAATGTTGTGTCCCCTTAATTACCAAGTTGTGTGGGTGAAGAATATGTGGCGAGCCATTAGAAACACCTATTCGGAATGGCCGTAGCGACCATTGAAGGTTTAGCCTTTCCGAGCTGCCCTTCGAGGGAACCCGGCCTTGCCGGGCGGCGAGGATGTCTGAGCGAAGCGAGTTCCGCAGCCGCCGAGAAGGGCGGTGAGGGAACGGCGTTAAAAACCTGATTGGGAGCGAGGCCATTCCGAATAGGATGTTCATAGAACCCACATAAAAGGGGAAAGAATCATCTAATTTTTTATTGGCTGAGGAAGGCGTCCACGGCCAGAGCAGCGGCAACACCTGTCCCGACTGCGGTCGCCATCTGTTCAGGGCAGGCATTCGTCACGTCACCAGCAGCGAAAATTCCGGGTTGGGAAGTTGCCATGTTCTTGCCGACTTTGATCTCTCCCCATTCATCGACTTCCACAAGGCCTTTGACCAAGGTCGAATTGGGGTCCATGCCGATCGAGACAAAAAGCCCGTCGAGCTTCAAGGCGGAAGTCTGATTGTCCTTTACATTTTTGACGGTGATCGACTCCAACCTTCCCTTTCCTGAAATCTCCACTACAGTCGTATTCCAGAGGACTTCAATTTTTTCATTGGCAAAGGCTCTTTCCTGGAGTATCTTTGCGGCTCGAAGCTTATCACGGCGGTGGATGATCTTCACCGAGCGGCAGAACCTGGTCAGGAAGAGTGCTTCGGTAAGGGCATCATCTCCTCCGCCGACAACCGCGACTTCCCGTTCTTTAAAAAAAGCGCCGTCGCAAACCGCACAGTAAGAAACTCCTTTCCCTGTCAGGCTCTCTTCACCCGGGACTCCAAGCCTGCGGTAGCTCGAGCCCGTGGCAACGATGACTGCCCTTGCCGCATATTTTCCCTTATTCCCCAGAACCTCCCAAAAATTAGACTGCCTTTGAATTTTCTTGGCTTCGTCCGTTATCATCTTTGCGCCAAACTTCTCGGCATGCTTTCGGAAATTATCCATCAGCTGGAAAGGCGCAACGCCATCCGGGAAGCCAGGGTAATTCTCGACAAAGTCGGTGAGAAGAATTTGCCCCCCAGGCATTCCCTTTTCAAGGATAAGGGTATTGAGCCTTGCCCTCCCGGTGTAGACAGCCGCCGCTAATCCCGCCGGCCCTGCGCCGATGATGATGACATCATAGGTCTTGCTCATAAGTGTTTAGAGATGATGCTCACAATTTTTTCCTGGGGGAGAGCGCCGACCACAGTCTCTTTGATCTCTCCTCCCTTGAAGAGCAGGAGTGTTGGAATGCTTCTGACGCTGTACTTTGAAGTCGCTTTCATATTCTCATCAACGTTCAGCTTGACAACTTTGAGTCTCCCTGCGTATTCCTGAGCGATCTTCTCCAGAGCGGGCGCAATCATATGACAAGGTGCACACCACACTGCCCAAAAATCGACCAGAACCGGAAGTCCGCTCTTCATCACTTCCTCTTCGAACGAATCATCGGAAACATTGATGATGCCTTCCGCCAACTTAGCCTCCCCTCTTCAATGCCAGCACATTCTTATAAAGCCTAACATACTTCCTGGCAGCAACCTCCCAGGAAACACTCTCACCAAGGCCTGCCTCCATCACCTTCTGCCAGAGCTCAGGTCTTCTGTAGCAACTCAAGGCTTCCTTTAAAGCCTGGAGCAGGGCTTGGGATGAATATTTTCTAAAAACAAAGCCGTTGCCCTTCAGAGTGGCGGGCTTAAAAGGCTTCACTGTTTCGCCCAAACCTCCGGTTGCTCTCACCACTGGAACTGTGCCGTATCTGAAGCTGCAAAGCTGATTCAAGCCGCAGGGCTCATAAAGGGATGGGATAAGAAGAATATCCGCCCCAGCAACAACCTTATGGGCCAGAGCTTGGCTGATCTCCAGCTTCACCCCGATTCTCTGCGGGTATTGCTTGCAGAGGTTGAAAAACAGGTTCTCGTATCTCTCGTCTCCCTTTCCAAGGATGACCAATCCCACCTCCATCTCAATCAGGTCGGGCACGGCCTCTAAGAGAATATCAAATCCTTTTTGCGAGCTCAGGTAGGAGACAATGCCCAACAACGGAATCTCTGGAGAGAGCTGGAGTCCGAATTCCTTTAAAAGGTCAAGCTTGCAATCCTTTTTGCCTTTCAGGTTAGAGACAGAGTAATTGGCGGCAAGGTGAGGGTCTGTCTCCGGATTCCATAATTCATAATCTACGCCGTTTCGGATACTAAAAAAGATATCTTTTTTCTTCCTCAATATTTTCTCCAAGCCAAATCCATATTTCTCTGTCTGGATTTCTCTTCTGTAAGCCGAGCTGACCGTGGTCAGAGCATCAGAAAAAATGACCCCAGCCTTGAGAAAGTTAAACTTGCCGTTGAGGGCCAGCTGGTCCGGATTAAAATAATTCCAGCTCAATCCGGTCAAACCCAGAGATTCAGGCGGGAATTCTCCCTGATAGGCAACGTTATGCAGTGTAAAAACCGTGGCCGTGTTCTTGAAAAGAGCTTTGTGGGCGTAGAGTGTTTTAAGAAGGACGGGAATAAGGGCAGTCGGCCAGCTGTTACAGTGGATGATGTCGGCCTGCATTTCAGCTTTGACCAAGAACTCAAGCACAGCACGGTTGAAGAAGATGAACCTCTCATCATTATCCAGATATTCCCCTTCACCGATCCCATAGATGCCGTCTCTCCAGAAATAGATAGGGTTATCAACAAAATAAATGGCATACTTGCCCTGTTCGCTTTTGTAAATATTGGCTTTGGCCTTCTGCTCTCCCATGGGAACGATGAGCTCGCGCGTGACGAGTTCCATCGGCAGGGATTCAATCTCGTGCTTTCTGTATTTGGGCATGAAGAGGGAAACTTCCACACCAAGGGAAGAGAGATACTTAGGCAGAGAAGAGGAGACATCAGCCAGCTCTCCTGACTTCGCATAGGGAGAGACCTCTGGAGAAACATAGATAACTTTGAGTTTCTGGTTCATTTCAGAGAAATTTATATTAAAATGATAATCATCAATTTGTCAAATTAATAAAAAATAAACAATCACCTTTATATATAGCGAATGTCGGCGGGTGAGGGTTGGAGGTGAGGAGTCCCCTATGAAGCCTGAGCGGGCACGGCTCCTCGCCCGTAGGGAGAGGAGAGCGAAGGCTGCTGGCTTGAGCTATCTTTCGCCCCAGCCTAATTTTTGCTGTAAAAGGTCAAAGTAGTTTCTTTTGGGCGATGAGATCAGGCAGAGCTCATAATGACTGCGTTTGACTTCGACCTCGTCATCTTTCAGCAGCCGGTCTCCGCGCTGACCGTCAAGTGTGAGGTAGACTTCTTCTCCCCCAGTGAGAAGCTTGACTTTGATTCTGGAGGAGGAGGAAATGACCATGGGCCTGAAGGACAAAGTGTGAGGGCAGATGGGAGAGATGATCACGGCCGGGACATTGGGGTAGATGATTGGCCCTCCGGCAGCCAGAGAGTAGGCGGTGGAACCAGTCGGAGTGGAAATGATCAGGCCGTCAGACCTTAGAGTAACAATCTCCTTGTCATCAACCCAGATCCGACACTGAATCATCCTGGCTAAGGCTCCCTTGTTTATAACCACATCATTCAAACAATAATAGACCTTCTTCTTGGCTTTGGCCTCAAGAATCTGCCTGGGGCTGACAACCTCCTTCCTGCCTGCTAAGAAAGCATCCAAGGTTAAGTACATCTCCTCAAGAGGAACTTCGGTCAAAAAGCCAAGCTTTCCCAGATTGACCCCCAGCACAGGAACATCCTTCTCAGCTGCCAGATGAGCAATACTGAGCAGCGTTCCGTCTCCTCCCAGGACGACTACCAAGTTGACTTTCTCCGGAAGCTCTTCCCTTATAATCCCCTTGCCTCTTTTCAGTTTCTCTGCAGCCGACTCCTCCAGGCAGCATTCCATTCCTCTCTTTTCTAAATAATCGATGAGCTCTGCCAATATTTTCTCGATATCAGGAGCATGAGGCTTTATGACGAAACCAACCCTTTCAATTTTCTTCATCCCAGACAGCCTCCTTGATCAATCTTTGAATTTCCTTCGAATTTAAGGATTTCTTGCCCAAAGTCCAGAGGATAAAAAACTCTCTATTTCCTCTCTGGCCTCTAAAAGAAGATTTAATCAGACCCACTGGGAAAAATTTGAGCTCCGTGGCCTCTCTTATTATCTTCTCTAAGACATCCTCATGAAGAGTCTTATCCCTGACCACTCCCCTTTTCCCCACCTGGTGTTTTCCCACCTCAAATTGAGGCTTGATGAGGGAAAGGAGGGCGCCATTTCCAATGAATTCTTTGATGGCAGGCAGGACTTTAAGCACCGAAATGAAGGATAAATCCATGGTCACGATATCCGGCGAATCGGCAAAATCATCTTTCTTTAGATAGCGGGCATTCTTTTCGATGGGGACCACACGTGGGTCTTCTCTTAAACGCCAGTCCAGCTGCTTGACATCCACATCCACAGCATAGACCTTTTTCGCTCCTTTCTGGAGCAGGCAGTCTGTAAAACCTCCGGTTGATGCCCCTAAATCTGCTGCTATTTGACCCTCCACAGGAATCTTGAATGAGCGAAGCGCTTCCTCGAGCTTCAGTCCGCCACGGCTCACAAAGGGAATTTTCCCCTTGAGCGAAATTTCCTGGTCTGCGCCCATCCTCTGACCCGGCTTTTCAATCCTCTTCCCTTCTGAAAAAACCAGGCCTGCCATGATCAGAGCTTGAGCTTTCTGCCTGGATTCAGCCAATCCCTGGATCACAACCAGCTTATCCGCCCTTTCTTTTTGCGTCATTGGCTATGTGTCACTGCGAGCCCGAAGGCCGAAACAATCTCATCTCTCACAACGAAAAAGGGGCTGCCCCTTTTATTATTTTCCAATTTGTCTTTTAAGCTCTTTGACCATCTCCTGAATCAATTCTTTCTTTACCCAGCTTTTTTGTTTTTCCTCCAATACTTCTCCCAAGCCATGAAGTATATTTTTATAATTATAAACCTTTTCGATAAATGGAACCAAAAATTCGATGTATTCTTCCAAAGTTTTTCCTGTTCTCTCCATTATCAACTTCTCATTTAGCTTAAAACCGAGCTTTAAAAGATAGTATCCATCGAAGAGGTCTCGGGCGACCGGGCTTCTTCGATCCGATAAGGCAACAATCTTGTTTGTTAGAATTGTCGATTCATCAGCAATCTTCATCTCAACCCCCAAGAACCAAATGGTTTTATAGGCGTTGTTTCTCCAGACCCGCTTGTTGAATTCAACCTTTATATTCGGAGCATCCTTTTTGTAATCCACAAGGAGGAAAATTGTAAATCGTTTATCCTTAAGGTCTCTAATTGTGACTTTTTTGGCAAGAATAGCTCTTAATTTATCGATATCTTCTTTCTCAAATTGAGTCAAAAGGTCAAAGTCTAAGTCAAAGGAAATTCTCGGCAAATCATAGAAAAGATGGGCGCAAGTTCCCCCTTTAAAGCCCAGCTTTCCGCCAAATTCTTTAAAAATATCCACTAAAATTTTTATTAAAATTTGTTTGTGGAGTTCCTGGTCAAATCCTTTCCTGGTCATGGCCCCACCAGATATTTCCTGATTTTCATTTGAACTGTTTTAGGATAAAAATTGGAAAGCGCCTTCAATTGACCTAAATTCGCTTTGTCGCTATTATCAATGTTGGGAAGGAAATTGAAGTAAAGACAATCCAAAATAGCGCGCTCCGGGCTCGCTATGGCTAAATTGTCCTTGTAATGAATCCCCTCAAGGTTAAAAAACAAAGAGCCTTTCATGGCATAATATCTGAAAACTCTTCCTGCCGCTTTTCTTTCGTAGTTCAGAAGGCTAACTGAAGTTACTGTTTGCTTGGCCTGGAAAGAAATGCCATGATAAAAAAGGGCTGAGTCCAAAGAGACGTAGGAAGGGGAAATGACGAGATTGGCCAGCTCATAAATATTGAATTCTTCATCCAAAGAAAAATAGCCTCTTTCAATTCTTGTTATGAGCTTATTGTCCACCATCCTTTTAGCAATAATCTTTGTTGACTTCGGATTGCTCCCCCATAAATCTTGAAAATTCTTCAAAGTAAAAACGGTTTTCCCTGTGCTGTTTAGTATTTTCAATCTTTGAGCGTTATTCATAATTACTGATAATAGTTAACATAATTGTATAC
>CAZGMN010000064.1:0-14344 GCA_964526905.1 uncultured Eubacteriales bacterium | reverse complement strand
TTATCAGGAACTTCTTGTGGCCATCGAGGCCTCAACTTAATATTTTCCGTGATTCCCTCTTTGACCAGAGGAGAGGTCCGGCTGATTTCCGGCACTTTTGGCGCCTCGAACAGCATCAAGGATATATCCTCGCTCTCTCAAGCCGTCCTTGACACTTCTCTGATTCTGGATTTACCATTCTCTTCGATGATTGATGGGAAAGCCGAGTCAAAGATGCCTACTCGGCCAGTGCAACTGAAGATCAAATTCCTCGGGCTCGGTTTAGAAGGCGGAAAGGGAAACCGAACTAATCTTGTCTCAGGATGACATGAACTGACGTACGAGCTGTAATTCTTGACTTCGATTCCCAGCCGGGAATATGCTTCATCATATCGAGGATTGCTCCGATTTCGAGCTTAGCGGAAAGAAAAATCGCTCAGCGCGAAAAAGCAAAATCCTCAGCCCTTTTGCTAGGAGGATGACACATGCTGCAAATATCGAATAGGTCAAAGCAAATCTTTCTTGCCGTTGCCGCCATCGCCGCGCTTGCGGCCCTTGTGGGGACATGGATCGTCTCGGCTCAGACTTCAGACGATGCCCTCGCCCGAGGCTTTCAGGACCCGCCCGACAGCGCAAAACCGCGCGTCTGGTGGCATTGGATGAGCGGCAATGTTACCAAGCAAGGAATCAAGGCCGACCTCGAATGGATGAAGCGTGCCGGCATCGCCGGCTTCCAGAACTTCGATGCGGGGCTGAACACTCCGCAAATCGTCGAGAAACGCCTGGTCTATATGACGCCCGAGTGGAAAGAGGCCTTCAAGTATGCCGCCACGCTGGCCGACGAGTTGAACCTGGAAATGGCCATCGCCGGCTCTCCCGGGTGGAGCGAGAGCGGCGGACCCTGGGTGACGCCGGCGCAGGCGATGAAAAAATACGTCTGGAGCGAGACGCGCCTGGAAGGTGGCCGCCGATTCTCCGGCGTGCTGCCCAAACCTCCGTCCACGACCGGACCCTATCAGAACCGGGGCGGAAGGCACGTGGGATATGGCGAAGGTAGCAAAGCCGCGCCGCCCGAGTTTTATGCCGATAGCGCCGTGGTCGCCTATCGGGCTCCTGAAAGCGACCGCACTCTCGCCGAGCTACAGGCGAAAGTGACTTCAAGCGGAGGGGTCTTTGACCTTTCCGCCCTCACCGACGGCGACTTGTCCAAGAGCACTCTGCTGCCAGCTGCTCCGGTGGACGAGAAAGCCTGGATCCAGTTTGAATTCCCCCGACCGCAGACGATTCACGGGCTCACCATCATGACCGAAGGCGGCCGCCGCAGCTCCGGTGCCGGCAATCCGGAATTGGAATCAAGTGATGACGGCCGCGAGTTTCGCACGGTTACGTCGATTCCGGCCGGTGCACCCACAATCGCGTTTCCCTCGATTACCTCCAAGTTCTTCCGTGTGAGCATCCGCACTCAAGCGCCGCCGACCGCGGCTCGTGGCGGCTCTGCGCAGGCCGGCCAGTCTCAGCCCACGGCTCCTGCCGGAACGTTGATCGCTGAACTTGTTCTTCACACTTCGGCAACCGTAAACCGGTTCCAGGAGAAGGCGGCCTTCTCCGCAGCGACCGGTCTCTACGGCATGGCCACACCCGCCGCTCCGGCTGCCGATGTCATTCGGAAAGCCGATGTCATCGACCTCACCTCCAAGATGCGGGCCGACGGCCGGCTCGATTGGACCCCGCCCGCCGGCCGCTGGGTCATCCTCCGCTTCGGCTATTCCCTCACCGGAGCCCGCAATTCCCCCGCTTCCCCGGAAGCCACAGGACTTGAGGTGGACAAGCTCAGCCGCGGCCATGTCAAGGCGTACTTCGATAATTACCTCGACCAGTACAAAGACACCGTCGGCCCTCTCATGGGCAAGCGCGGCCTCCAGTACATCATCACCGACAGTTGGGAGGCTGGAGTTGCCAACTGGACGGACGCGATGATCGCCGAATTCAGCAAACGCCGCGGCTACGATATGCGTCCCTGGCTGCCGGTTCTCGCCGGCCGCGTGGTAGAGAGCGCCGAAGCAAGCGACCGATTTTTGTGGGACTTCCGCAAGACCCTCGCCGAGCTGACCGCCGAGAATCACTACGACCAGCTCACGACCATCCTGCATGAGCGCGGCATGGGCCGTTATACCGAATCGCATGAGTATGGACGCGCTTTCATTGCTGACGGCATGGAGGTGAAACGCAGCGCAGACGTGCCGATGAGCGCCATGTGGATCGAACAGCCCGGTAGGCCCAGCCGAGGACACGATGCCGATGTTCGCGAGTCTGCCTCGGTGGCCCATATCTACGGCCAGAATTTGGTGGCAGCCGAGTCCCTGACCGCCGGCAGCAACGCCTGGGCTTACTCCCCCGAAACCCTGAAGTCCACTGCCGACCGCCTAATGGCCATGGGCTTGAACCGGTTTGTGATCCATACCTCGGTCCACCAACCCGTCGATGATAAGATCCCTGGCCTGGGCCTTGGGCCCTTCGGCCAATGGTTCACCCGGCATGAAACATGGGCAGAACTGGCCAAGCCCTGGACGACATATCTGGCCCGCAGTTGTTACCTGCTCCAGCAAGGGAAGTTCGCTGCTGACATCATTTATTATTACGGCGAAGATTCCAACATCACAGCCTTGTTCCTGGCGAAGCTGCCCGACATTCCGGCGGGCTACAACTTCGACTTCGTCAACGCCGATGCGCTGAAGAATTGCCTGTCGGTGGCCGACGGAAAAATCATCACCGCGACCGGTATGAGTTATCGCCTGCTGGCGCTCGACCCTAACAGTCAGCACATGTCGCTCGCCGTTCTGCGCAAGGTCCGTGATTTGGTGAATGCCGGTGCTTTTGTAGTGGGTCCCAAGCCAACTGAAAGCCCCAGCTTGGCCGACAATCAGGCTGAGTTCCGCGCCATCGCCGACGAGGTTTGGGGTCCTGGCATCGGAAAGGGCAAGGTCTTCGGCAGCCAGACCATCGCCCAGGCGCTTGACGCGCTCCAGCTGGCGCCGGATTTCGAGTACGCCAAGCCTCAGCAGGACACCAGCCTCATGTTCGTCCACCGCAAGCTCGAAAACGGCGATATCTACTGGGTGAGTAACACTAATAATCGCCCGGAAATCCTAGAAGCGAGTTTCCGCGTGGAGGGCAAAGACCCTGAGCTTTGGCATGCAGAGAGCGGCCTCATCGAGCCGGCCCCTTATAGCACCGCCAAAGGACGCACCACGGTTCCGCTCCGCCTTAACCCCAATGACGCGGTGTTCGTTGTCTTCCGCAAGATGTCCACCGCGCCGTCGCGCACGTTGCCCGTGCCTGCTGAAGCCTGTCTCACGAGCATCACCGGCGCATGGGACGTCGCCTTCCAGGCGAATCGAGGCGCGCCTGCCAAAATCAGTCTCGACTCCCTAAGCTCGTGGAGCGACAATTCCGACCCCGGCGTGAAGTATTTTTCCGGCACGGCGACGTATACCAAGAGCATCCAAGCGCCGGCGGAGTGGTTCAAGGTTGGAGCGAAGCTTTGGCTCGACCTTGGCGACGTGAAGAACATCGCCGAGGTCTCGGTCAACGGCAGGCCATTCGGCATTTTCTGGAAAACGCCGTTCCGCATAGACGTGACTTCCGCGCTTAAAGCGGGCACCAACATCCTGGAAATCAAGGTGACCAACCTCTGGGTCAACCGCTTGATTGGCGACCAACAACCCAACGTTACGAAGAAGTACACGTACACAGCGCTCCAGTTCTATCGCGCCGAATCGCCCCTTCTTCCTTCAGGCCTAATCGGCCCTGTGCTCATCCTGAGATCCGAGTAGGTAAATGGAGATAGGTAAATAGCGAGACTCGAAAAACCCATCGTCGTGCTTCCTCTGGTCTGATACCTACGACGGAACGCTTGAAGATTTATTGATACTCAAGAGAAGGTTTCTGCGGCTATAGTGGATGGCCTGAAGCTTCAATTAAACCTTTAAATCATTCATACCGCAGGTTGTCCACCGGATTGGTTAACGCCGCCTTTATCGATTGAAAACTCACCGTCAACAAAGCAATTGCAAATGCCAGCAATCCAGAAAGGATAAAAATATGCAATCCGAGACTCGTTCGATAGGCAAAGTTGTTTAGCCAATCCTTCATAACAAAATATGCGACAGGCCAGGCCATCAGGTTGGCGATGAGCACCCATTTGATGAATTCCTTAGAAAGCAAGAGCGCCAAGCCAGGAACTGTGGCCCCGAGCACTTTCCGAATGCCAATTTCCTTTGTGCGCTGTTCTGCGATGTATGCGGACAGACCGAAGAGGCCGAGGCAGGCAATCACGATAGCAAGAATGCTGAAATACCTTAACAGACTGCCAATTCGCTCGACGGACAGATACACATTAGCGAGAGTCTGATCTACAAAAGAGTATTGGAAAGGAACTCCGGGGAAAAATTGCCTCCATCTATTTTCCATATATTTTAAGGTCCCCGAAATGGCTTCCGGCCTAATTCTAACATAAATAAAGTTAAGCCATTGAGGTTCATACAATCTCAATACCAGAGGTTCTAATAACAAATTAAGGGGCTTGAAATGATAATCCTTGACTATCCCTATGATAGAACCGGTTTTGCCCATTAAAGTCAGCTTTTTCCCGAGAGGTGATTGCAGCTTCATAGCCTTGACGGCACTGCTGTTCAGAATATAATTTCTTTGATCTGTTGAGAATTCTCGTGAAAAATTCCTTCCCTCGGCCATCTCAATTTTTAACGTTTCGATAAAACCATAGTCAACGCCCACGCCCCGCATCAAGAAATCTTCAGCGGGGATTTTACCTTCCCAATTCACGTCCTCGGTGGCGATATCCGTACCCCAGAATGGCAGACTTGAAGAAGCGGTAACATTCAGGATATCCGGATTTTGCAGCAGATCATTCTTGAAAGGCTCATACCTCAACCGGACATCCTCATTCATCGCTAAAAAAATCAGGTGCTCCTTATCAAAACCAAGTTTTGAATTTTGGATATACTCAAGCTGATTGTAAATCACAATCGTCCCTATAATTAGAATAATCATCAGAGAAAATTGAAAAATGACAAGAACCTTTCTGAAAAGAGCGCCTTTCAAACCCGTGCGAAAAGAATTTTTCAAGACCACCACTGGCTGAAAAGACGAAAGAAACAGCGCAGGATAGCTTCCCGACAACATTCCCGTAAGGAATGCAATGCTGATTAATGCTAAAATGAAATTGATATTCAGCAACGCGCCTAAGGAAATATCTTTCCCCGACAGATTGTTAAAAACCGGCAAAACATTAGAGACAATGGCAATGGCAACCACGGTAACAAGAAAAGTTAAAACAAGCGATTCTCCGAAGAATTGTTTCACCAGATTTCCCCGGCTGGCTCCGATGACTTTTCTCATCCCGATTTCTTTCGAGCGCCTTCCTGAGCGCGCTGTTGCCAGATTCATAAAATTAATGCAGGCGATTAGCAAAATGAAAAATGCCATTGCGGAAAATATGTAGATATTTGTAATATTACCGGTCGCAATATCTAACCGCAGGTTCGATGAATAAAGGTGAATCCTTTTCAGGGGTTGTAAGTATAAAGATGAAGTCGATTCGGGAATATGTTTTTTTAAATAGTCGGATATTTTCTCGGAGACACGCTGATAAGGGATGTTTTTTTCGAGCAAGACATAGGTATAAAAAGCTGTATTATGCCAGTCGACATGGGTTTCCTGACCGCGTCCCTGTATTTCCTTGATACGGATAAAGGGAATCAAAAAATCAAACTGCAGATGTGAATTGAGGGGAATATTTTTCATAACTCCAGTCACTAAAAAATCATACTGATTGTTAATCCTGAGAGTTTTCCCGACAGCGTCTTCGGCACCAAAATATTTATGAGCCATATTTTCTGTGAGGACAATGGAATTGGGGTTCGAAAGAGCAGTCCTGGGATCCCCTTTAGTCAAAGGGAAAGTGAACAATTCAAAATAAGAGGGATCGGCATAAGCGACATTGTTTTCATAAAAAACCTTTTTATCATAAGCGACTGTCATCTGTCCTGCAGGATCAAACCGAGCAGTATTACTTATTTCCGGGATGTCTTCTTTTAAGGCTTGAGCAAGAGGAGCCGGAGTCGTGGCATAATGGGCAATCTCACCCTTCCGCCAGATCTTAATGACCCTGTAAATATGATCCGCGTTTTCATGAAATTCATCGTAGCTGAACTCATCCTGAACCCACAATAGAATAAGGATACAACATGCCATACCGACTGCAAAACCTGAGATATTGATGAATGAGTATCCTTTCTGTCTCTTTATTTGCCTCAGCGCAATTTTAAAATAGTTTATAAACATGGTTAGCCTCTATGAGAATCTACATTTCTTATTTAAATTGCAATAAACATGCCAATATGACCTCCTGGGATTTTCGAATGCTTGTTCAGCACTATATGTCCATTATCGAACAACTTATGTTCGCATCTGAACAGAAAAGGGATAAGACTTTCCTTTTTGGCTGTCCCGGTCGAGTGAGCCCTTTTATGACAATTTACCGCTCCGACCATCGTAAGAAAGTATAAATGACGTCTCAAAATGATATCAAGGACAGTTGAGGAAGACTCCATCTTGACAAATCGAATATCTTTTAATAAATTTAAATTTATAGAAGGAGAGGTGAATAATGAAAAGATTTTTGAGTATTTTCCTTGTTGCGTCTTTATTTCTGTTAACTTCAAGTTGCGCCACACTTTTCAAGGGAAACACAAGCAAGATAGATTTCAGCTCGAATCCACAGGGCGCGCAAATCTATGTGAACGGCAATTACATGGGCGATACCCCGATCAGGCTCAAGCTCGAATCGAAGCAAACCTACAATATAGAATTCAGGAAAGAAGGATATAAAACAAAGACTTTTAATATCACCAATCATGTGGGAGCGGGCTGGATAGTCTTGGATGTTCTCTTTGGTTTGGTTCCAGTCATTGTCGACGCGGCCACAGGTTCCTGGTATGACCTGGACCAAAAAAATGTAAATGCTATCTTAGAAAAACAACAGCTCCCTCTTTAATTGCAACTCAATTCGAGCAAGCTTTTCAAAATAAAAGACCCATTCTCATCGCTTCAGTTCGTTACCTGATAATCAGTTTCCCTCGCAGCGTTCCCATCCTGCAGGTAAATGCTCGCGATGACACTTTTATTAATTCGTTCGTATTAAACTTCTTTTTTGGGGGGTGAACTCCACAGCGGCTTTTTTGTAAACAGGAAGAGGCTTTCCTTTTAAGAATCCAGCTTGGCTCGCCTCAAGCGAAGAGAATTGGAAACGACCGAGACCGAGCTGAAGGCCATGGCTGCTGAGGCGATGATCGGGTTGAGCAGAATCTTGAAAAAGGGATAGAGAATTCCAGCCGCAATCGGGATGCCCAGCGTGTTGTAGAAAAAAGCCCAGAAAAGGTTTTGTTTTATAATCCTCATTGTCCGCCTGCTGAGCTCAATGGCCGAGACAACACCGCCGAGGTCGCCCTTAATCAAAGTTATGTCCGAAGCCTCCATGGCAATGTCTGTGCCCGAGCCGATGGCAATTCCGATATCAGCCTGGGCTAAGGCTGGAGCATCATTTATTCCGTCACCGACCATTCCCACTCTTTTTCCCTCGGATTGAAGCCTCTTAATCTCACGGACCTTATCCTCGGGGAGAACTTCGGAGAGAACCCTTTCTATGCCGGCTTTTCTGGCAATGGCTTCGGCTGTGCGCCGATTATCTCCAGTGAGCATGACAACTTCCAAGCCCATTTTCTTGAGCCTCTCCACTGCCTGAGTTGAATTCTCCTTCAAGGTATCGGCAACAGCAATAAGGCCGGCCATCTTGCCTTCAATAGAGACATAAATCGGCGTTTTTCCTTCTCGGGATAATTCCTCAGCTCGAGCTTCCAATTCCCCGATTTCAACCTTTCGCTCCTGCATTAATTTTGCATTCCCCAAAAGAACTTTTTTGCCGTTGACTTCAGCTTCAACCCCATGCCCTTCTATGGCCTTAAAATTTTCCGAAGCTTGAATCTCCAGCCCCTGCTCAACAGTTTTCTTGACGACAGCTTCACCCAGGGGATGCTCGGAGGATTTCTCGGCGCTAGCAGCAAAGACTAATACCTCTTCCTGGCCGAAAGAGCCAAGTGCAAAGAGGTCTGTCACCTCTGGTTCTCCCTTGGTCAGAGTCCCTGTCTTGTCGAGGACGATAGTCTCAAGCTTATGGGCAGTCTCAAGGCTCTCGCCTCCTTTAATCAGAATACCGCTCTCTGCGCCTTTGCCTGTTCCGACCATGACCGCTGTTGGCGTCGCCAGGCCTAAGGCGCAAGGGCAGGCGATGATTAAAACCGCCACAAAATTCAAGAGGGCTAAAGTCAAAGCCGGTGATGGCCCAAAACTGAACCAGATGATAAAAGTAACAACGGCGATGGAAATCACAATCGGCACAAAATAGCCGGCGATGGTATCAGCCAGCCTCTGGATGGGAGCCTTCGACCCCTGGGCATCCTGGACGAGCTTGATGATCTGGGCCAAAGCGGTATCCTTCCCGACTTTTGTCGCCTTAAATCGAAAGCTTCCTGTCCTGTTGATGGTGGCACCGATGACTTCATCGCCCGGCTCTTTCTTTGCCGGCATGCTCTCTCCGCTGATCATTGATTCATCCACAGCGGATCTGCCGGAAATAACAACTCCGTCCACTGGTATCTTTTCCCCGGGTCTGACAACGATTTCATCCCCAACCAAAACCTCTTCCACCGGAATGTCGATTTCGCTTGAATCTCGAATAACCTTGGCCGTCTTCGGCTGCAGCCCGGCGAGCTTCTTTATCGCCTCTGAAGTCTGTCCTTTGGCTCTTGCCTCAAGAAGCCTTCCGAGGAGAATGAGGACGATGATGGCGGCCGAAGTGTCGAAATAGACTTCAGGCATCACGCCTCCGGCTTTAAAAAAAGATGGAAAAATTGTGGCTGCGACGCTGTAAAGATAAGCGGCCGAAGTTCCGACCGCAATCAGAGTGTTCATGTCGGCATTTCTGTGCCGGAGAGAATTCCATGCTCCTCTGTAGAATTGCCAGCCCATCCAGAATTGAACTGGTGTGGCCAGAGCCCAGAGGACAAAGAAATTGTTCAGAAAATCAGGAACCCAGGGAAACCAACGTGGAGAGCTGCCCAAGAAAATGAGAATCCCAAGTGCCAGCCCGATGAAGAATTTGAGCTTGAGCTTTTTGTATTCTTTCTCACGGACAATTCTCTCCACATCCGCCGGCTCCTCTTCTGGCGGAACTTCAAGGACTCTGTAGCCTGCTTGCTCGATGACTTCTTTAATCTCTTTCAGGCTCGTTTCAGAGGGAATATATTCAACTCTGGCTTTCTCGGTCGCCAGATTCACAGCAGCCTTTGTCACACCCCTTGTCCGCAACAGGGCTTTCTCGATATTCTGGACACAGGACGCACAATGCATCCCCTGAATGGGAATCTCCACCGAAGCCAAACCGACCTCATAGCCGCTTTTTCTTATGGAAGAAATAAAGTCCTTGGGTTTGACCAGTTGGGGCTGGTAGAGGACAGTGGCTTTGGAAGTGGCAAAATTCACGTTTGCCTTCTCCACCCCTTCAAGATTGGAAAGGCTCTTCTGGATTTTCGAGGCACAGCTGGCACAGCTCATGCCGACGATAGGGAGATCAATCCTCTCTGTTTTTGCCTTTTTATCTTCAGCCATTGCTTGTCTCCTTCTTATAATCCTCTAAATTTCTTCAGAAATAGGCATATCTATTCTCGCTGCTTCCTCATTCAGCTGTCAATCCTCAGCTTTTCTCTCGGAATCGGAGATGCCCTCTGCCTTCCTTTGAAGCGTCAAAAACTCTTGATAGAAATCGGTTCTGGCGGGTGTTGAGAAAATCGTAGATGCTTCCAAAAGCCCTTTGAAATTTGCATAGCTCTTGCCTTTTGTGTTAGAATTTTTTGGATTCAATCCATAAGGAGAAAAAATGTCAGGGCATTCAAAATGGCATTCTATAAAACATAAAAAGGCAGCTGCAGATGCCAAAAGGGGCAAGCTATTCACAAAAATCATCCGCGAGCTATCTGTTGCCGCGCGCATTGGCGGAGGCGACCCTGAATCAAACTCGCGTCTGAGGAAGGTCATCGCTGAAGCTAAAGCAGTCAATATGCCTGCGGATAATGTCAAAAGAGCGATCATGAAGGGCACAGGACAGCTGGAAGGGACGAGCTACGAAGAAATCAGCTACGAAGGCTATGGCCCGGGCGGCGTAGCCATTTATGTCGAAGCTCTATCGGACAATAAGAACCGCACAGTCTCAGAATTGAGACACATCTTCACCAAAAACAACGGCCGCATCGGCGAACACGGATGCGTTGCCTGGATGTTCGAGCGCAAAGGCTATATCGTTGTCGAACAAACAAAATCCTCTGAAGAAAAACTTCTGGAAATCGCCCTGGAGGCAGGAGCAGAGGACCTCCGGGAAGACGGAAGCAACTACGAGATTTTCACCTCGCCGGAAAAATATGAAGCAGTCATCAATTCTTTGAAAAGCAACAATATAGAATTGGCCGCCTCTAACCTGGCCTATGTTCCTAAGAATTATATTAAAGTAGAAGGAAAGCAGGCTCAGCAGCTCTTACGGTTGATGGAAGAACTGGAGGACCATGACGATGTCCAGCATGTCTGGGCAAATTTTGACATCGACGAAGAAGAAATTGCCCAATACTCTGCTGCCTGAAAAATAGCTTGATGAGGGTCCTTGGAATCGATCCCAGCATTCAATCCACAGGATTTGGCATTATCGAATTTTCTGATAACGCCTACTCAATTTTGAGCTACGGAGTCATTAAGCCATCGCGGCGCAAGCTCTTCCACCACAAAATAAACGAAATAAGGTCGCGCCTTGAGGCTTTAATCGAGACCTACAAGCCGGATGAAGTCGCCATCGAAAATCCGTTCTACGCCCAGAACATCAAGACTGCTCTTGTCCTGGGCCAGGTGAGAGGCGCGGCGCTGGTGGCTGTTGCCTCTCATGACTGCGCTCTCTTCGAATACTCTCCGCTGGAGATCAAGAAAGCAGTCACAGGCTATGGCCAGGCTGATAAAAACCAGGTGAAAGCCATGGTCAAAACTCTTCTCGATTTCAAGGATGAGAAACTGGACACGGACGCGTCTGACGCCCTGGCAACAGCCTACTGCCATCTCAACTCAAGAATTTTCCAGCAAAGGATTATGGAATCTGAAGGGAAAGAAAAATTATGATTGCCTATCTCAAAGGAAATCTTATTCAAAAAAAGCCCAACCAGGTCATCATCGATGTCGCAGGCGTCGGTTACTGTGCTGCAATTCCTCTTTCCACCTATCTCAAGCTGGGAGAGGTCAACGAGCCGGTGGCGCTTCACGTCCACAGTTACCTCACCGACAATTCTCTTTCTCTCTGTGCTTTTTCGACTCAAGAAGAAAAAGATATCTTCTTGAAATTGATCAGCATTTCGGGAATCGGACCGAAGATAGCTCTCAATATTCTCTCTGGAATCGAAGCCTCTGACCTCGAAGATGCTATCCGCAAGAGCGACGTCGCCCGCCTGACCCTCATCCCTGGAGTGGGGAAAAAAACAGCCCTGCGCATCGCTTTAGAGCTTCAGGAAAAGTTAGAGAAGAAAGAAAGGGTTCTTGAAGCCAAAGGCCTGGAGGAAAAAGAAGATTTAATCTCAGCCCTCCAGAACCTCGGCTTCAGAAGGAAAGAAGTGGAGAGGATAGTCGAGGAGACCATAAAAGCCTTCTCCATTGAAGCGGGCTTTGACAAGCTTCTGCGGGAATGCTTGAGAAGAATGGCAAGGATCTAAAAAAATGGAAGCCGTCCTCACTCCAGTTAGAACCAAAGAAGACCTTCTCTTTGAAGACAGCCTCAGGCCCAGAAACTTTGATGAATTTGTCGGACAGGAGACAATCAAGTCAAACCTGAAGGTCTTTATCGAAGCTGCCAAAAAAAGAGAAGAGCCGCTTGACCATGTCCTCCTTTACGGTCCGCCTGGATTGGGGAAAACAAGCCTTGCCTACCTCATCGCCAAAGAGATGGGCGTCGGCATCAAGCCCACTTCAGGGCCGGTGATTGAAAGAGTCGGCGACCTATCGGCCATCATCTCCAACCTCCAATCCAAAGAAGTTTTTTTCATCGACGAGATCCACCGCCTCCAGCCTTCTGTGGAAGAAATCCTCTACTCGGCCATGGAGGATTTCAGGCTGGATATCGTTATCGGCCAGGGCCCGAGCGCTCGAAGCCACAAGCTTCAGTTAAAGAAATTCACCCTGATCGGCGCCACAACCCGGGCCGGACGCATCACTCCGCCTTTGAGGGGAAGATTCGGCATCATCCACCGCCTTGATTACTACACAAAAGAAGACCTGGAAAAAATTATTATAAGGTCAGCTTCCATCCTCGATGTCTCTGTTGACGATGGAGGCGCGGAACAAATCGCTCTCCGCTCGCGAGGAACGCCGAGAGTGGCCAATAGGTTGTTGAGACGGGTCAGAGATTATGCCGATGTCAAAGGGGAAGGAAAAATCACAGCCAAGCAGGCAAAAAAAGCCCTGGACATGATGGAGGTCGATTCAGTCGGGCTGGACGAGGTTGATAGAAAAATTCTGATGACCATCATTGAAAATTTTAACGGAGGGCCGGTCGGAATCAACACCATTTCCGCCTCCATCGACGAAGAGAAAGACACGATTGAATCGATTTACGAGCCTTTTCTGATGCGCATCGGCTTTTTAGAAAGGACGATCCGCGGCCGGAAAGTCACAAGCAAGGCCTATGAGCACCTGGGATTAGATTTCCCCCCTCCTCAAGGCAGTTTATTTAAAGGCAAGGGATAAAGATACTTCTGAATTCGGGCTTTAAACAAAACTAAAAATGACACCTTCATCTTCTTCCTCCATCCAAAAAATGTGGCCCTCATTGGGAGTTGAAGAAGATAATCGATCTGACTCCTTTCTTGATTAACTCATAATCATGCGGACCTCTGATTTTGATTACGACCTTCCCAAGAATCTCATTGCTCAGGCTCCTCTCCCTCGAAGAGAAGAGTCACGAATGATGGTCCTTGACCGAAGGCGAGGAAAAATCGTCAATTCCCGATTCGTGGAATTTCCAGACTATCTCTATCAAGGGGATGTGCTTGTCCTCAACATGGCCAAAGTCATACCGGCGAGAGTTTGGGGAAAGAATGGAGAAAGAGATATAGAATTTCTCTTGCTCAAGGAAAGAAAGCAAGGACTCTGGGAAGTTCTCTGCCGTCCGGCAAGCAAGGTCAGGATGAACGATGTCATTTCCTTTTCATCTGATTGCGAAGCCAAAGTCATGGGAATTGAGCCTGAAGGCAAAAGGCTGATTCAATTTTCTTCGTCAGATGTGCTTTCCTGGCTAAAAAAGATTGGTTTTGCACCTCTTCCCCCTTACATCAAGCGCAGGAAAAGAGATGCTGAGCTTAGGGCTCAGGATTTGGAAAGATACCAGACTGTCTTTGCCCAAAAAGAAGGGTCTATCGCTGGGCCAACAGCCGGTTTCCACTTCACTCCACAGATTCTCGAGAGGATAAGAGCTAAAGGTGTGAGGATTGTCAAAATCTTGCTCGATGTCGGCCAGGCTACTTTTCAGCCGGTGAGAGCAGAGCGAATTGAAAACCATCGCATGCTTGAAGAAACATACTCCATCAATCAGACAGCAGCGCAGGAGATAAATGAGGCGAAAAAAGAATCAAGGCCCGTGATAGCCGTGGGGACAACCTCAGTCAGAGCGCTGGAAAGCGCGGCAAGAAGCGGAAAGGTTTGCCCCGGAGCCAGCTCGACAAATCTCTTCATCTATCCCGGCTATGATTTTAAAGTTGTGGATAGGCTTCTAACTAACTTCCATCTTCCCCAGTCAACATTGCTGATGCTGGTCGCAGCCTTTGCCGGGCTTGGCTTCATCAAAAAAGCCTACCAGGAAGCCATCCGGCAAAAATACAGGTTCTACAGCTACGGCGACTGCATGCTCATCCTTTGAATAAGAAAGCTCCCCTTTTTTGAAATGCCTTAAAAAGAGTCTTCAAGAATATTCTTAAATGAGTCTCTTCCATCTTGTGGGTGAATGATATATGGCGAGTCCATTAAAAGCTTGTCCGGGATGGTTGAAGCGATCATTAAAGTCTTAGTCTTCCTAAACTGCCCTTTGAGGGAATCCGCCGAACTCGGGCGGTGAGCATCAAAGAAAGAAAAAATAATAAAGAGCGAGAAGAAAAGCTCCTCCTCTTCTCAGCCCAAGACTTCTCGATAACCCGGAAGGTCCAAAAATCCATGG
>CAZGMN010000063.1:0-14520 GCA_964526905.1 uncultured Eubacteriales bacterium | reverse complement strand
AGCGGGCATGGTTCCTCGACCGAAGGGAGAGGAGAGCGAAGCCTGAAACCGAGCAAGCTTTGCCTCGCTGGGGCAAAGCTTGCGTGTTTTCGAGACACCCAGCCTGAGTCATTATGTATCTTTCCATCTCACAAAAAGGTCTATATGGGATGCTTCTCAGCTTTCGCCACCTCAATCTTAATATGCTATAATTCACGTATCATGAAGTTCTTGACCTGGATACTCCTCTTTCCTCTGCTCAGCTTTTCTCAGACTGTGGAGGAGGTGGCGTTTAAAGCAGAAACAAGGCTTCGTTCCATCCAATCCATCCAGGCGAATTTCGAACAAACCCTCTATCCTTCCTCTCTCTCCACGCCCCTCAAAGAAAGGGGAAAATTCTATCTCAAGAAGCCGGATCTTATGAGATGGGAGTATAAGGAGCCCGAGGAAAAAATTTTCCTTTATAAAGAAGGCGTCTTCCTCATTTACTATCCCGAAGACAAAGAGCTTGTCCAGAGCGCGGTCTCAAAAGAAACTTATGAGTCAGAAGTCCTTTCCCTCCTTTCTGGAAAGAAAAGCCTGATGAACAATTACACCGTCGAGTTCAGCCCCTTCCCTTCCGAAAACCAAAACTCCTGGAAACTGAAATTGACTCCCCTGGAGGAGAATGAGTACTCCTCCATCCTCCTCGAAATCAACGAAAAAACCTGGCTCATTCAAAGGGCTATTTTTTTTGACTGGACTGGCAACAAATCTGAATTTCATTTCTCCCAGATAAAGACCAACGTCTCATTGCCCCAGAAGCTGTTTGAGCTCGAATTGCCTGCCGATGTTGAGATTTTCAAAGATGAACCGATCAAGAAAAGCGGATAAGCCCAAAAAGATTCCCCGGCCAAAACCTTTCTCTTCCTTTTTCGTATCAAATTTTGAGGACCGGATGTCCTCCTTGGATGAAGATAAGCACTTCATTGAAAGAACAATCAAAGGCGAGAAGGAGGCTTTTGAATTGATCATCCGCAAGTATCAACAGTCCTTGCTCAACTATATCGGACGGATGGTTGGAGAAAGAGAGCTCGCTCTTGAATTCACCCAGGAGGTTTTCCTCAGAACATACTCCTCGCTTCAAAGCTATCAGCCTCAATACAAATTCAACACCTGGCTTTTCAAGATAGCCTCAAATTTTGTCATCGATTTCTGGAGAAAGAAAAAAATTGATGCCTTCTCCCTCGATGAGCGGGAAAATTCAAGCGGCCAAAACCCGCCTCTTCAAGTTGCTGCAGACGAAAAGTCCATTATCCAAAAGTTTGAGTTATCCCAATTGAGGATAAAGATTGAAGATGCTTTAAAGGAGATTCCTCCCCAGCTGAGAGAAGTCTTTATCTGGAGGCACATCAACGAGCTCAGCTATGAGGAGATAGCGGAAATCAAGGGCCTGCCCCTGGGCACAGTCAAGAACAGAGTTTTTCAAGCCAAAGAACTAATCCGAAAAGTTCTGGAGGAAAAAAAATGAAGTGCCTCAACGTTGAGCAGATTTATCTCTACCTCGAGAAAGAGCTGTCGTCGGCAGAAAATAATGAAATCGAGCAACACCTCGCTTCCTGTCCAAAATGCAAGAATGCTTTTGAGGAAAGGAAACTCCTGCTTCAGGCGGCGGAGAGCCTTCCTCTCTGGGAAGTACCAGCGGAGTTGGCAAAGAAGGTTATGGCCAGAATTGACTCAGCCAAAATCCTTCCTTCTGCCTGGATGAAAGCGGCAGCCGCAGCTCTGGCTTCAGTCTCAGTCACGCTTCTCGTTATCTTTCTCGCCACAGGCCAGAATCTTTCAACTCTCCTGCTCGGAGTGAATAATAACCTCTGGAATTATATCAGAAATTTTCTTCCAATTTTGATCAAGCTCTTCAAGCTCGCCTCTCTCTTGTTTGGGGTCATCCGGCACTTTATTGGATATTTGCTTAAGACATTTTCCTGGCTGGCAGAATTGGCCAGCCCGCAAGTCCAATTGACCATTTCCATAATCGTCATCATTTTAGTGGCCATTCTTATCTATGGTATAAAAAGAAAAATACTGGTTGGAGAAAAAACATGAAAAATAAAGTGACATGGGTCTTTATCCTTTTCTTCCTTGTCTCAGGCTCCCTTTCCCTCCAATGCCAGCAGAGTTTTACTCTGAAAAAAGATATTTATGTGGCTAAAGATGAAGTCCAGAACAACATCGTCGCTTTTGGCGGGGAGGTCCTTATCGAAGGAAAAATCAAGGACAGTGTTATTGCTTTTGGCGGCAAAATAACCATTGCCGGCGAAGTCGAAAAATTAGTTTTAGGATTCGGAACAAACATCACTCTCAAATCCACGGCGGTCGTCAAGGGAGATGTCGCCTCTTTGGGAGGCAGCCTCGAGAAAGAGCCGGGATGTCGTGTCGATGGAGACACGATTTACTTTAAGACATCGGAAGACGTAAAGGATTTTATTAATCAAGGCTTAAAAGGCATATTCTCCCTTTCCCTCTTTCCCCTCTTTTTAATTTTTAAATTGATCTCTTTCTCTATCTGGCTCCTGCTCAGCGTGCTCACGGCTGTACTCTTCCCCCGTCAGATTTCTTCTGCCTCCAACCAGATCAGAAAATCCTTCCTGTCTGTCTTCGCCGTCGGCTTTGTGGCTATTATCATTTTTACCGGCCTGGTTCTTTTCTCCTCTTTGCTCTGCCTGATCTTGATCGGAATTCCTCTGCTCCTTGCCCTCATTCTTCTGGCTGTCATCATTAAAATCTTTGGCCGGGTTACAATTTTCTATTTCTTCGGCGAAAGCCTGATGGCCGCCTTCGGAAAAAGCAAACCCTCAGCCATCGCCGCCACACTCCTTGGCCTCGTTCTGGTCAGCCTCATCACCTTCATCCCGATTCTCGGCTTTCTCATCTCTTTCTTCCTGAGCATTATCGGTTGGGGAGCGGTCCTGAAAACAAAATTCGGGACAAAAGAGAGCTGATTCAAAAGAAGAATCTATTTGTTTCCATTGAGGCGGGCGGCCAGGCTGTCATATTCCTGCCAAATCTCGTAAGGAATGCTTCTGCCGAACTGTTTCAGAAAGTTCTTAATCTCCTTTAACTCCTGCTGCCAATCGCCGCGGTCAATCTCAAAAAGCTTTTCCAACCTGGCTTCAGGGATGCTCAATCCCTCAAGCGCCAGATCTTTGATATCAGGAACAAGACCAAGAGGTGTTTCCCTTGCGCCAAGGCGATTATTGACTCTGTCAATAATCCATTTCAACACCCTGGCATTATCGCCAAATCCTGGCCAGATAAATTTTCCGTTCTCATCCACCCTGAACCAGTTCACGGCATAAATCCTGGGGGGACGGCTTAACAATCGCCCGACGTTAATCCAGTGCCGGAAGTAATCGCCCATATTATAGCCGCAGAAGGGAAGCATGGCCATCGGGTCTCTTCTCAGAACCCCGACCTCGCCAGCTGCTGCCGCTGTTGTTTCTGAGCCAGTCCTGACCCCCATAAAAACTCCATGGGGCCAGCTGAAGGCCTCTGTCACCAGAGGAATGAGGCGAGAGCGCCTTCCGCCCAAGATAATGGCCGAGATGGGGACACCTTTGGAATTATCGAACTCTTTGGAGAGGCTGGGACAATTATAGAGGGAAACCGTAAACCTTGAGTTAGGATGGGCTGCTTTTGTCTTTTTTGAAGTGTCCCACGGATTTCCCTGCCAGTCCATCAAATTTCTGGACTGGGGATCATCAAATCCTTCCCACCAAGGCTCGTTGCTGTTCAAATCAAGGGCCGTGTTGGTGAAAATCGTCGGATAAAAATTCGAAGCCTTTAAGGTCCTGATCATGTTGGGATTTGTCTTCATCGATGTCCCGGGTGCAACTCCGAAAAATCCACTCTCGGGATTAATCGCATAAAGCCTGCCGTCAGGACCGATATTCAGCCAGGCGATATCGTCACCGATTGTCCAGACTCGATATTCAGGAAGAGCAGACTCAAGCATAGCCAGGTTGGTTTTTCCACAGGCCGACGGCATGGCAGCGGTTATGTAGGTGACGTTTCCACGAATGTCCTCAACGCCGATGATGATCATGTGCTCGGCCAGCCAGCCATATCGATATCCAAGCCAGGAGGCAATCCTCAGCGAGAAGCATTTCTTTCCTAAAAGCGCATTTCCTCCATAGCCTGAGCCGATACTCCAGACCAAGTTGTCATCCGGAAAATGCATGATGAAGCGCTTCTTGGGATTGAAATCTCCCACAGAATGGAAGCCCCTGACGAAATTATCACGTTTGCCGATCTTTTCCACAATGTGTCTTCCCATGCGGGTCATAATTCGCATACTGAGAGCGACATAGGAAACATCTGTGAGCTGCACGCAGGCCTTCGAATAAGGGGAATCAGGATGGCCCATCATGTAGGGTAAGATATACATCGTTTTCCCTTCCATGCATCCTTTGGATAGTTTCGTCAGGAGGTCTCTAGCTTTTTTAGGACTTATCCAGTTGTTATTAGGGCCTGTGGTCTCTTTATCAGAATGACAAACATAAGTTAAATGCTCGGTGCGAGCCACATCCGTTGGATGGCTTCGATGAAGATAGGATTTGGGCCATTCCTTCTGGTTCAGTTCGTAAAAAATATTATGCTGACCAATCTTCTCCTCTTTCATCCCCATCTCGATGATGCGGCGTGCCTCTCCTTCCGAGCCGTCACACCAATAGATGTTTCTCGGTTTGGCGAGGCGCGCCTGTTCCTCGACCCATTCTTCAAGCGGTGTCGCCATGCCTTATCTCATCTCCTTGAAAAAAGGACTCTCTCCTTTATGACTTGAATTTCACAAAGATCATCTTCAATGAAAAACAGTTGGCATCTTTTTATTCACTCTCCCTTTAAGACAAAATATTAATCAAAACAATTGCCTGAGCAGAAGCCGGACCCGGGAGGTTCTTATAACTCTAAGATCTCTTTTTCCTTGGCTGCGGCCAGCTCTTCAATCTTCTTGTTGTAGCCGTCGGTGACTTCCTGGAGCTTGTCAAACCCCTTATATTTATCGTCCTCGGTAATCTTCTTCTCTTTCTCCAGCTCTTCGATACTCTCTTTGACTTCCCTTCTCATCACTCTCAAAGCCATTTTCTCATCCTCGAGCATCTTCCCGATGTGCTTGGCTATATCCTTCCTCCTCTCTTCATCCAGGGGAGGAATCGGAACCTTGAGAATCTTTCCATCGTTAACGGGATTAAGGCCCAGGTCAGCGCTCCTGATGGCTTTATCGATGGTATCCAGCAAAGAGGAGTCCCAGGGCTGAACTGTAATCAGAGTTGGGTCAGGGACTCCGAGCGTGGCCACTTGATTGATGGGCATCAAACTTCCATAGTAGTCCACTTTTATGTCTTCAAAAATGCTGATATTCGCCCTGCCAGTTCTCAATCGACTCAGGTCTTTGCGAAAATGCTCCATTGAAACCTTCATCTTTTTCTCAAGCTCTATCAACAGTTCTTTGACCATCTTAACGCCTCTTTATTCAAATATTTAAATTTTTCATCTTCGGCGCTTCAATATCAATACAATGAGTTTTGATTTAATGATACTTGTATTATTTCGTCTCTATTAGTAGACTTTTGTCCCGACTTTCTGGCCCAAGACGGCCCGTTTGATATTCCCTTTCTTCCTTAGGTTGAAGACGATAATCGGCAGATTGTTATCCTTGCAGAGAGAAATTGCCGTCGTGTCCATAACCTTCAGTCCTCTCTTGATGACATCCAGGTAGCGGATCGTATCAAACTTCTTGGCGGTCTTGATCTTCAAAGGGTCAGCAGTATAAACACCATCCACTTTTGTCGCCTTCAATATCACCTCAGCCTTGATCTCCAGAGCCCTCAAGGCTGACGCCGTATCTGTGGTGAAATAAGGGCTTCCGGTGCCGGCGCTGAAGATGATGACTCTCCCTTTCTCAAGATGCCTTATCGACTTTCTCCGGACAAAAGGCTCGGCAACAGCTCGAATCTCAATCGCGGAGATGTGGCGCGCGGTCACGCCCTCCTTCTCCAGAGCATCCTGAAGAGCAATTCCGTTCATAACCGTGGCCAGCAAGCCGATATAGTCTGCTGAGGCCCGGTCAATCCCAATCTCAACTCCAACCACTCCCCGGAAGATATTCCCACCTCCAATCACGATTGCCACCTGGACTCCTAAATCGTGGATTTCTTTTATCTCTTGGGCGATGGATTTCGCTGTCTGGAGGTCGATGCCGTAGCCGAGTCGGCCCAGGAGAGATTCGCCTGAAAGTTTTAACAGAATTCTTTTATATGCCGGCTCAGTCTGAGGCATGAGTCAGTCTTCTTTATGATTCACCCAGCTCAAACCGGGCAAATCGCTTGATGCGAATGTTCTCGCCAAATTTAGCGATATAAGAAGAAACGAGCTCCCTGATTGAAGTTTTATCGTCCTTGATATAGGGTTGATCCAGCAAACAGACTTCCTGGTAAAATTTGCCGAGTTTACCCTGAATAATTTTCTCGACAACTTCCGGCGGCTTCTTTGAGTCTTTGAATTGTTCGCGGATAATATCCTTTTCCTGCTCTAAAACCTGCTGCGGAATATCGTCCAGGGAGATATATCTGGGTTTGGAGGCAGCGATCTGCAGAGCGAGATTCTTTACCAATTCTTGGAATTCGCTGTTGCGGGCGACAAAGTCTGATTCACAATTGACCTCAACCAGAACTCCAATCTTCCCGTTGAGATGAATGTAAGAACCAATGACTCCTTCTGCCGTTTCCCGGGACATCTTATCTTTGGCTCGGGCATATCCTTTTTTTCTCAAAATGATGATAGCCTTTTCGATATCTCCCTCACTCTCCTGAAGAGCTTCTTTGCATTCCATGACTCCGATCCCCGTCCGCAGGCGGAGTTCTTTGACCATCTCAGTTGTAATGTCCATAACCTCTTCCTTCCTTAAGCCAGCTTCTCTGGATCCTTTTTCGTTCCCTCTTCATCTTCCTCAGAAGAAGATTCTGAAGCGTGAAGACTTTCTTCCTTTGGCGGAATTGCTTCTTCCTTCTTGGCTTCCTGGAGCCCTTTCTGGATTTTATTCTTCTTGCCCTCGATGATCGCCTCAGAGAGTTTCGAGGTAAACAATTCAATGGCTCTGACTGCGTCATCATTTCCAGGAATCGGGTAATCAATATTCTCCGGGTTGCCGTTGGTGTCAACTATAGCCACAATCGGAATCTTGAGCTTCTGGGCTTCAAGAATGGCTATTTCTTCCTTGGTAGAATCAATGACGAACATAGCCCCGGGGAGCCCAGCCATGTTCTTGATTCCCCCCAAGTTCCTGCTGAGCTTTTTATAAACCTTTTCCAGTTTCGACTGGTTCTTTTTTGAAAGGAGCTCCCAGCGTCCGTCTTCCTTCATCTCTTCCAGCTCCACCAATCTGTCCACACCGCCTCTGACGACAGCGAAGTTGGTCAACAATCCGCCCAGCCATCGCTGGTTGACATAGCACGACTCGCATTTCTGAGCAAAATCCCGGATGATGTCTTGAGCCTGCTTCTTCGTTCCGACCAGGAGAATCTCTTGGCCGCCTTCGACAACGCTTCGGATGAAGTTCAGCGCATCCTTGAAAATTTTGATCGTCTTCTGCAGGTCAACGATGTAAATTCCATTCCTCTGGCCAAAGATGTAATCCTTCATCTTCGGGTTCCACCTCTTTGTCTGGTGGCCAAAATGAACACCTGCTTCCAAGAGTTCTTTCATCGTGACTGATACCAAGTTGAATCCTCCATTTATCTCTTGTGGTACTGAGGAGCTTTGCGGGCACCCAGCAATCCATATTTCTTTCTTTCCTTGATCCTCGCGTCTCGGGTCAAAAGACCTGCGCCCTTGAGTGTCGGCTTGAGTTCTCGGTTGAACTCGGTCAATGCTCTGGCGATTCCCAAGCGAACCGCATCGGCCTGTCCGTTCACTCCGCCGCCTGTGAGTCTAATGAAGATATCAAATTTGTTTTCTGTTTCAGTCAGACGGAGAGGCTGCCTGATCGAGTGCTTTTGCCTTTCAAGGTGAAAATATTCATTGAATTGGCGAGGAGTCTTGTTCACATATAAAGTGATGTCTCCTTTTCCAGGGCGGAGAAAAACCTTCGCCACCGATGTTTTTCTCTTTCCTGTTCCGTAATACTGGATTAAGCTCAATTTTCCTCCTAAAACTGGTAGACCTGGGGTCTTTGAGCCTGGTGAGGATGGTCAGAACCTTTGTAAACTTTGAGCTTCTTGTATAAAGCCCGGCCGAGTTTTCCTTTGGGGACCATCCCCCAGACTGCTCTTCGAATGACTTCTTCAGGTTTCTTCTCTAAAAGCTCTTTGAGTGTTTTGACTTTCAGTCCTCTGGGATAGAGGGAGTGAGAATAATATTTTTTATCTTCAAGTTTTTTTCCGGTGATATTAATTTTCTCGGCATTGATGACAATCACATAATCTCCACAATCAAGAAAAGGAGTGAACAAGGGTTTTTTCTTTCCGCGAAGCAAAATTGCAATTTCAGAGGCCAGCCTTCCCAGAGTCTTTCCTTGGGCATCAACCAGCCACCATTTCTTATCAATTTCATCTTTTTTGAGATTATACGTTTTCATAACTTTAAACCTCGGATTGTATGCCCTAAGGCAACGACGATGTTCTAAGATACTAAATCTTCAGCAAGTTGTCAACTTATAGTGGGCTATTAACGGGCTAAAATCAACATCTTAAGCTACTGATTCATGAAACCCAGGCCCTCGTTCTCTTCCTTCTTGAAAAGACCTTGACCAAGGCGATTCCAATCAAGAAGCCTCCGACATGAGCAAACCAAGCCACGCCGCCTCCAATTCCGATATTCATCAGCTGCCCTATAAACCACAGCCCGAGAATGAAAAAGGCGGGAACAGGAATAATCCAGATAAAAACAAGCGTTAAAACCCTTGCCGCCGGGTAGAGGACAAAATAAGCGCCGAGCACGCCGGCAATGGCACCGCTGGCTCCAACCATCGGGACTTTGGAAGAAGGATGGAAGATGATGTGGACAAGGCTTGCTCCCAATCCTGAAATAAGATAGAAAAAAATAAAGCGAATCGGTCCGAGAAAATCTTCGATGTTGTTGCCGAATATCCAG
Organism: uncultured Eubacteriales bacterium; assembly: GCA_964526905.1. Lineage (GTDB taxonomy): Bacteria > Acidobacteriota > Aminicenantia > Aminicenantales > Aminicenantaceae > CAZGMN01. Next base: position 5,412 of record CAZGMN010000063.1, on the reverse strand, counting down.
AGATAGAGCATGTTGCCGAAGAGATGGAGGAAGCCGCCGTGAAGGAACATTGCAGCGAGGAGTGTTAAAGGCGGAGAGATTCGAGGCAAAACGCCTCCCGGAAAACGAAAGCCGACAGAAGTGAAATGGGTGAGTTCGTAAGGAACGGCTCCCATTCTATAAACATAGTATTGAAGTCCATACTGCATTCCCTGGGGAGAAAAAATCTGATAGAAAAAAATAAGGATATTCGCTGCGATGAACAAAACAGTGATCAAAGGAAAGCGCGAAGTAGGATTTTCGTCTTTAAGCGGAATGAACATTTCTTATGGATATGATGAAGGAAAAACTTTAAGGAATTTATTTTAAAAGAAAGACTTTTCTTATTATTTCTTCCCTTTCAATTCCTCTTCGAGCCTATGTCTTTCAGCCGCCCTCTTCGCTATTTCAAGGCCTCTCTCCCCCCATCTCTCCGCTTCGGCGATATATAAATCTTCCTTCTCTGGATAGAGGCCGACATAGATATTCCTATAAAGGATATTCATATAATGATAGGCATTGGCATAGTTAGGGTCTATCTCAATAGCCTTCTTCAAGGCATTTTCACTTTCTTTGCCGCATTTCTCCCTTTCTTCATAAGAGAGGACATTCTGCAGACGAAAGGCTTTCGAAAAACGATTCACACCTATAGAATACCAAACCTCGGCATTATTCGGGTCGAATTTGAGGCGAAGCTCATGAAATTCATAAGCTTTGTCAAAGAGAGGAGCAGGTCTGACATTGTCGTAGAATTGGGCAGCGTAGGCATAGCCTTCCGGGTTCTCAGGGTCGAGCTCGATTCGTCTCAGATACATCTCTTCCGCCTTTTGAAATGGGGTCTTGACCAACCTGCCTTCCGCATCTCTCCTTTCCTCCTCTGACCCGGCTGAATATTTTTGATAGAATCCGGCAAGAACATAATAGTTGCTCATGTTGTTCGGCTCCATCTGGAGAATCCTGAGGTACAGCTTTTCAGCCTCATCAAAATTCTGCAATCGATCGTACATGTCGGCCAAAGAATAAAGTATTTGTTTATTGTTAGGAAAGATTTCGGCCGCCTTCTTCAATGCTTCCAGAGCTTTCTCTGCCTTCTGCAAATTCTGCGGCGTATTATCGCCTGGCTTGTAAATATTTTTATAGCTTTCACCAAGGTATTGGTAAGCCTCTCCCAGATGCGGGTTATAGGCGACTGCTTTCTCATACAAATCGATGGCCTTGCGGTATTCCTCTTTTTTGAAATGCTGATTTGCCTTGGAAAAATTATAGTTTGCTTGCAGCCTGCTGATCTTAAACTTCCCGCAGCCCGAAGAAGCAAAGATTAAACCCAGCGCTACGAAAATCGACACCGCAATTTTTGACGCTTTGCCGAGCATCGTGACCTCCTTTGACCTCAAGTCCATTCTTCTCCTAAAAATTAATTTATAAGAATATAATATCAAAGTCAAGGAAAACAGAGGACACATAAGCATCCTAAATTCCGTGATAGCCAATGGTTGACATTGGGGTGGCATGGCATGCTCCCCGCAACGCCCGCAGCTGCAGGGGTTCCCCACGGGGGGATGGGTGCAGCGAGGACGGACGGGGAGCATGCCGTGACAGGACCCCTCGCCACAATTTGATGATTATCACGGAATTTAGGGCACATTAATCTCGGAATTCATCCCTTTCTCATCAGCAAGCGGATGGGAGTTCCCCAGAAGTCAAACTTCTCCCGCAAAAGATTGATGAAAAATTTCTGATAAGAGGGAGCAAGGGAAAGAGGAGAACGGCTGAAGAGGGCAAAGGTGGGCGGAAGAATTCCCTTTTGAGTCATGTATTGAATTCTGACTTTCTTCTTGTCTCTTGAAGAAAAGGAGTAATCCTTGTTCACCCGGGATAAAAACTTGTTCAATTGTGGTGTCCCGATTCTCTTGCATCCGTTGCGGTAGACCTGCTCGGCAAAGTCAAGAATTTTTATGACCCTTTGCCCGGTCCGGGCCGAAATAAAGAGAAGGGGTGCATAATTGACAAAATCGAGTCTGGCATAAAAGCGCTCTCTGAAATTTTCTGAAGTCCTATCATCTTTCTCGACCAAATCCCACTTGTTCAGGGCAACGAGCAGAGGCTTCCCTGATTCATGGGATAAATGGGCAATAGCCAGGTCTTGACGAGTGGCAAATTCCAGGGCATCCATGGCCAAGCAGACGACATCCGCCTGGGTCATATCCTTCTTGGCTTTAATGATGCTCGCTTTCTCCCTCAGATCGCGGGTGCGGCTCAGCCTCCTTATTCCTGCCGTATCGACAAGGACAAAAGCTCTCTTTTCCCTAAAGATCAAGGTGTCGGTGCTATCCCTGGTCGTTCCCGGAATCTCACTGACGATGAGCCGTGGCTCTCCGCAGATGCGGTTGACAATTGAAGATTTCCCGACATTGATCCTTCCCACTACGGCAATTCGCAGCGGTTTTATTTCTTTCTTTTCCGGGATGGAGCCGGGCAGAGCTTGGCTGAGGCCTGATTCAAGGCTCTCCAGGTTTCGCTTATGCTCGGCTGATATAGCAAAAATTTCTTTCACACCCAACCGATAATAATCACCAAGCTTGATTTCTTCGAGCGGAGAATCGACCTTGTTGACCACGACAAGAATCCTCTTGTTCAACTTTTTCAGAGAAAAATAAAGCTCTTCCTCTGCAGGAAGAAGCCCGCGTTTTCCGTCCAGAACAAAAAGGACGATGTCCGCTTTCTCAGCAGCCTGTCTCGCTTTATCCCTGATCAAAGAAGAGAGGGAGTCCTGCGCAGAATTATAAAATCCTCCTGTATCGACGAGGACGAACTTTTTTGCGTCCAAGGTGCAGATGGAAGAGACCTGGTCGCGGGTCATGCCGGGCAAGGAATGAACAAGCGATTTGCGTTCTCTCAAGAGGCGGTTAAAGAGAGTTGACTTTCCGACATTGGGAAATCCAATAATGGCAACATTCGGCAGTTTTTTCATGGAGAGGTCCGCTCTTTTTCAATAAAAAATGCAGAGGCTAATCGGCCACTAAATCATAAAGCGGCAAAAAGGGCCGGCTGAGGTTGATATGGCCGCCCAGCGTTTCTCTTTCACTTCCTTCGACCAAGATGAAAACTTTTTTGATTGAACTAAAATTGTAAGCGAGGGAGTTGACGACCGAATAAATAGTCGAAATTTCAGCCGAGGAGCCTGAAAGACTCTTCTGGACAATGTCTTCTGAAAAATCGACATAGGCCACTCCCTCCGCAGTCACGTAAAGCTCTCTCAGCTTTGTCTCAGGAGGAAGCGGAGAGACAAAGCCTTTCTTGGAGCCTTTAATCAACTCCTCGATGGTCTGCTTGGCCTGGCTGACAAGGGATGAGTCAGAAGCGATTTCTCTTTCTTCGCGGTGAAGGAGGGCATCCTCTTCTGAAAGGAAAAAGAGCGTAACTTTTCTTGTCCTTTCAAGCTTTGGAGCTGACGGCTCAGGCTGAGAAGGAGGGGCTTCAGGAGAGGATTTTATTTTTTCCTCCACTCCACTGCGAAAAAAAACAATGACCAGAACGACCAGAAACGCGAGGAGAAGGCTGATAATCAAGATTCTTTTTCCACTCATCTTCTTCCTTCTTGAGAGGAAAGGGCAATATAATTCTGAAGCCCTTGAAAGATGGCATAAGCTATCCTCTGTTGAAAATCTTCGTTCTTCAACTTTCTCTCTTCATCGGGGTCGGAAATAAAAGCCATCTCGACCAGGACCGCAGGGCAGGCAACACCGGTTAAGACTTTAAAAGGCGCTTGCTTGATTCCTCTATTTTTTGTTAGAAAGAGTGAATTGAGCTCGTTCTGGATGCTTTCGGCAAGAATGCTGCTCTCGTTGAGGTAGGCTGTCTGAGCCATATCCCATAAAATCATCTTAATCTCATCTTCATTTTCGCCGCTTATTCCCTTTTCTAACTCTGCGGGGTTGTTCTCCAGATAGGCCAATTTTTTCGCTTCTTCGTCAGTGGCCTCCATGCTCAGGAAAAACGTCTCTGAGCCGCTGGCGTCTCTGCGATAAGAACTGTTGGCATGAATGCTGATGAATAAATCGGCCTTGTTGTTATTGGCCAACGCCGCTCTATTTTCAAGGGAAATATCGACATCTTCTTCTCTGGTCAGAATGACTCGCAGAGCGAGATAGCGCTCTATTATGGCTTTCAGTTTGAGGCTGACTGCCAGAGTAATGTTCTTCTCCAGAGCCCCAAACTTGCCTTTTGCCCCTGGCTCCACGCCGCCATGGCCTGGGTCGATGACGATAGTTTTTATCCCGCGGGATGAAGAATTTTGCGCTGTCGAGACAGCCTGAGTTTTCGAAGAGAGATTGGCCTCATTTTCTGCAGCTTTTCGGACAGAGCCGTCTTCAGTTTTACTGAATCCTTCTTTCTGCAGGCTGAAATCAATAACAAGCTGCGACGGATTAGAATTGGCGAAATAGCGACAGCTGAAGTCGCTTTGCCAAGTTTTAATGGCCAAGATGCAGCTTGAAGCACTTATCGTCCAGCCGAACGATTTGATGAGGCGACTCTCAAAAGCTTCTTTCTCAATCAGGAAAGGAATGGAAGTTTCAATCTTGACCATCAACAGCGACGGGCCTTTCTCGAAACTGAAGGTGAGAGGCGAGGAGGAGGAGATGATGGCCCGGCTAAAATCAGGATAATCCTGGACGGATAATTTCAAGAAAGGCTGATTTTGCGAGAAGGAAAATAAAGGGAAAAAGAAAATAAATCCGATGCATATTGCTATTCTTTTTTTCCAGTCGCCCAATTTCTTTTCTTTTAGAAATTGCATTTGGAGGCGGCGGGAATCGAACCCGCGTCCGAAGACATTCAACACGAGGCTTCTACATGCATATCCTCTCCTTCAATCTCGCTCCGCAGCGTCCGAAGAGGAGGGACACAACAGAACCAGCCCCGATGGAATTTCGCTTGCCAGGCTCAGGACCGGCCTGACTTGCTATCCCGCTGGTCGACGTTTCTCAAGCACCGCAGGAGAGCGCTTGAAAACCGGCATGCCTATTCTTTAGGCAGCAACAGGCAGAGTTTCTGCACTTAGTTTTTTTTCCACCGTTTAACGAGGTGGGTGGAACCTCGACATGCCGCCTCTGTCTCATTGTCTCCGTCGAATCCTGTTCGCCCCCATAATCCAAGTTAAGATTATATTTTGACCTGCAATCTTTGTCAACACATTGAATTTCCAAAAGAAGCATCCCAAGTTTTGTGTGGAAGGTGAAGGTTTGGAGGTTCAGAGCACGCTGATTTTCCCCAGCGACTGCTATTAGTCTCTGCGAAGGCCAGCGGGTGAAAAAACCGTTTGAAGGCTGAGCGGGCACGGTTCCTCTCCGAAGGAGAGGAGAGCGAAGCCTGAAACCGAGCAACTTTTGCCTC
>CAZGMN010000062.1:0-14826 GCA_964526905.1 uncultured Eubacteriales bacterium | reverse complement strand
GGAAAATTCACCCCTTAAATCATTCCTCGAGGCGATTTACCTTTAATTCGAGTTATTTCAATATAATACAGATTTTTTCCAGGAGTGCGATTTTTGAAGTCTAATTCCCAAGACTACATAGCGTCAACACAAAAAATGAAAGACGAACACCATAAGCATCTTGAGCAGCTTGTCGAAGAGCGAACGGCCAAGATGAAAGCGATCAATATCGAGCTCAAGAGAGAGATAAGCGAGCGAAAGGCTGCAGAGGAAGCGCTAAGAGAAAGCGAAGAGAAATTCCGCAGAATGAGTGCCTCTGCCCTGGATGCAATTATCATGGTTGATAATGACGGAAATATCTCCTACTGGAATGATGCGGCTGAAAAAATATTCGGATACAAGAAAGAAGAGGCCATCGGCAAGTCGATAAAGCTTATACTCCCCGAAAAATATTATAAAGCCTACAATAAAGGATTCAGCAGATTCAGAAAAACAGGAAAAGGGCCAAAGATTGAGAAAACTCTTGAATTGACGGGCAGAACGAAAGACCGGACAGAGTTTCCGATTGAGCTCTCGCTGGCCTCATTCAAGATAAAGGACAAATGGAATGCCATCGGGATAATCAGAGACATCACCGAACGCAAAAAGACAGAAGAGGCACTGCGCGCCAGCGAGGCCCGGTTCAAGGAATTATGGAACAACGCGCCTGTCGCCTATCACACCTTGAACACCGAAGGAATCATCACCAGCGTCAACCAGACAGAGGCAAGGATGCTTGGCTATGCGCCGGAAGAAATGGTTGGGGAATCCATCTTCTCCTTTATCCTGGCCGAGCAGCGGGAAGCGGCAAAAACAAGGTTTAAGCACAAGATATCGGGAAAGCAGGTTCCAAGGGCGGAAGACAGAATCTATGTCAAAAAGGATGGCTCAAAGGTCTACGTTATCATCGACGATGTTCTGGAACGCGCAAACAACGGCAAGCTCATCGGCATCAGGTCAACCATGGTTGACATCACAGAAGTCAAGCGGGCAGAGAACCTTCTCCGCCAGTCTGAGGAGAAATACCGGCTTCTTGCCGAGAATGCCATGGACGGGATTTATATCATCAGCACCGCTGGCTTCGAGTATGTCAACCCCGCCTTTGAGAAGATATTCGGCTACAAGGAAAAAGAAGTATGCAATAGAAAATTCAATTTCTTTGACTTGATTCACCCCGAGGATAGGGAGCTTGTTGCCAGAAGAGAGGAATCGAGAATGAAAGGAGAGGCACTGTCGCCCCAGTATTCCTTCAGAATTGTCACCAAGGATAAAAAAATAAAATATGTCGAAGTAAATACTGTCCCCCTCTACGGAGAAAAATTGAGAGTTCTTGGAATCCTCAGGGATATCACCAAGAGAAAAATAAACGAAGAAGCGCTCCAGGAAAGCGAGGAGAAATACCGAAGCGTGGTGGAACAAACGAGGTACGGGATTGCCATTATCCAGGACGGTGTCTTCAAGTATGTGAACCAGCGTTTGGCCGAGATGGGCGGCTTCTCTGTAAAAGAATTGACCGGCAGTCCGTCAAAAAAATTCATATCAGCCGAAAATCTCACCAAAGCGCATGATTACCATATGCGCCGCATGGCCGGGGAAGCTGTTGAGCCCGTCTACGAACTTGAAATGAGGAATAAAGGCGGGGAAAAGATTTACATTGAGTTCAATACAGGCGCCATCACTTACCACGGCCGGCCGGCAGACCTCATTGTTGTCCAGGATATCAGCGACCGCAAGAAGGCAGAGGAGGACGTGCGAGAGTCGAAAGAGCGCTACAAAGACCTGGTGGAGAAAGCCGGCGTTGCTATCTTAGTTGATGATCGAGAAGGGAATCTGAGATACTGCAACACAAATTATGCCGAGCTATTCGGATATTCTATGGAAGAAATGAAAAAACAAACGCTCTGGACACTCGCCCATCCTAGTGAGGTTGATAGAATCACTCAATATCACAAGGCACGCGTTGAGGGCAAGGACGCTCCATCAAGATACGAATTCAGAGGAGTCAAAAAGGACGGCTCGATCATCCATGTTGAAGTCAACGCCATGGCTTTGAAGGAAGACGGAAACATTGTCGGCACCCGCTGTTACATGTGGGATGTTACCGAGCGGAAAGAGGCTGAGGATGCAATTCTCGCTTCGGAGGAGAAGTTCAAAACGCTGTTCAACAGCGCCAGCGATGCTATCTTCATTCACGACCTTGAGGGCTGCTTTTTGGAAGTCAACAAAGTCGCCTCTGAGCGGCTGGGCTATAGCCGTGAAGAATTGTTGAAGATGACCCTGATGAACATTGGCCTTCCGCCATACGCCCTCCAGATGCCGGAGCGAATTCAGGAACTCCGCCGTATTGGGCATATCTCTTTCGAGACCGCTCTTGTCGGCCGGGATAGCACCATACTTCCGATTGAGTTGAGCAGCCGCATCATAGAGTATGAAGGGAGAACCGCTGCCTTGAGCATCGCCCGCGACATAACAGAGCGCAAACGGGCAGAGGAAGAGCGAAAAGCCAGCTTTGAACGGCTGCGCAGAGCCCTTGAAGAAACGGTCAATGCCCTCTCCTCCGCGGTTGAAATGAGAGACCCTTACACGGCAGGCCATCAGCACCGGGTGACAAATCTCGCCTGCGCCATAGCCAAGGAGATGGGCCTTTCCAAGGAGCAGATTGAAGGCATCCGCATGGCAGGCATCATCCACGACGTGGGAAAGATTCGAGTCCCGGCCGAGATTCTAAGCTGGCCGGGCCGCTTGAATGATATCGACTTCAATGTGATCAAGACTCACCCTCAAGTCGGCTATGACATCATCAAGAAAATCGAGCTGCCCTATTCGGTGGCTAAGATCATGCTCCAGCATCATGAGCGCTGCAACGGCTCTGGATACCCCGGCGCCTTAAAAGGGGATGAAATTCTTCTGGAGGCAAGGATTCTGGCTGTGGCAGACGTCGTGGAGGCCATGGCCTCCCACCGCCCCTACCGCCCCGCTCTTGGCATTGATAAAGCCTTGGAGGAGATTTCAAAGAATAAGGGAACCCTTTATGACCCGCTTGTTGTCGCTGCCTGCTGCAAGATTCTTTCCAAGAAGAGGAAGCCCAGGTTTAATATGTCCAAAAGAGTGAACGCCTCCTAAGCATGTCCCCGGAATCACCCACAATTAATACTTGACCTTCACTCCTGTGTTGTCAAAGAAGAAGGAGAATCTGTCTGTCAGCTCGTCGATCATCTTGGTTGTGTTGCTCGAGCCGTGCCCGGAGCGGGTTTCAATCCTGATCAAAACAGGATTTTTGCCCTTGTTCTTTTCCTGCAGGGTGGTGATGAATTTAAAGGAGTGGGCAGGAACAACGCGGTCATCATGGTCGGCAGTGGTCACCAGCGTTGCCGGATAGGAGACTCCATCTTTAATATTATGCAGCGGCGAGTAGGAGTAGAGGTTCTTGAAGTTCTTCTCGTCGTCGCTCGTGCCGTATTCCACCGCCCATCCCCAGCCGACGGTGAACTTATGGTAGCGCAGCATGTCCATGACTCCGACTGCGGGAAAGGCGACCTTAAACAGGTCAGGACGCTGGGCCATACAGGCTCCAACCAGCAGTCCGCCGTTCGACGCGCCGGCAATGGCCAGCTTGTCCTTTGATGTGTATTTTTCCTTAATGAGATATTCGGCGGCAGCGATAAAATCATCAAAGACGTTCTGCTTGTTCAAAAGCATTCCTGCCCGATGCCATGCTTCGCCGTACTCCCCTCCTCCGCGAATATTGGCCACAGCATAGACCACTCCGTTCTCTAAGAGGACGATATTGGTCGAGCTGAAGGAAGGAAGCGTGCTGATGTTGAATCCGCCGTAGGCGTAGAGATAAGCAGGATTCTTGCCGTTCAATTTCAATCCCTTCTTATAGACGATGAACATCGGGACTTTGGTGCCGTCCTTGCTGGAGTAAAAGACCTGCTTGACCTCATAATCCTCAGGATTGAACTTGACCTCGGTCGTATGAAAAACTTCTGATTTGCCGCTGGCGATATCGTATTTGTAGATGATTGGCGGAAAAGTGAAGGAAGTGAAGCTGTAGAAGGTGATTTTATCCTCTCTTTTGCCGTAGAAGCCTCCTGCTGTTCCCAGCGTTGGAAGCTCTATTTGCCTCAGTTGCTTGCCGTCCAGGTCGAACTGATAAATCCGGCTGCTGGCATCTTTGAGATATCTGCAGAACAGCTGGCCGCCGACCGTGGAAGCGCTGGACAGGACTTCTGGCTTCTCAGGAATGACGGCCTGCCAATTCTCTTTGGCGGGCTTTTTAGAGTCGATGAGAACGACTTTGTAGTTAAGAGCATCGGTGTTGGTGAAAACCAGGAATTTATCTCCGACATTGTCGATGACATTGGTATCGAATTCAAAGCCTTTGACCAGAGGCTCGAAATTCATGCCTTTTCGAGAGAGGTCTTTGTAATACAGCTCATTGCCGTGTGTTCCCTCGGATATGGTCAAGAACATATACTTTCCGTCTTCGGTGATATCCACGCCTTGATAGCGGAAAGGATGTTCTTTGTCTTCATAGATAAGCTTGTCTTTTTCCTGAGGATCGCCCAGCTTATGATAGAAAATTTTCTGGTTGGCGTTTCGGGCTGTCAGCTCCTGTCCCTTTTCAGGCTTCTCGTAGCCGCTGTAATAAAATCCGCTGCCATCCCAGGCCGCGCCCGAAAACTTCACCCACTGGATGATGTCGCTTAATTCTTTTTTGGATTCGACTTCCATCACCCTCAGCTGCTGCCAGTCCGAACCCGCTTCAGAACGGGAGATGGTCAGATACTTATCGTCCCTGGAAAATCCGGCAATGCCGATTCTTATCGTTCCATCAGGAGAGAGCTTGTTGGGGTCGATAAAGACCTCCGGCTTCCCTTCCAGGCCTTTCTGAATATAAATCACAGACTGGTTCTGCAGCCCGTCGTTCTTGGAGAAGAAATAATAATCTCCCACCCGAAAGGGCGCTGAATACTTGGGGTAGTTGTAAATTTCTGTTATTCGCTGGCGAATCTTCTCCCTGTTGGGAATCTTCTCCAGATAGCCAAAGGTCAGTTTGTTTTCCGCCTGAATCCAATCCTTGACTTCCGGGGCATTCTCATCCTCCAGCCAGCGGTAAGGGTCTGGGACCTTGGTTCCGAAATAATCATCCGTTTGCTCGACCTTCTTGGTGAGCGGATAGGTGAGCTGAGCCTGCGTTTCTGCTTTCTTACAGCAGGGCAGGAAAACGAGAAGCGCCAGAATAGCAAGAGCAATAAATTTTCTTCTCATGCTTTCCTCCTTTCAACGTTTAGCATAAATAATCATTTTAGAGATTCTTACCCTCATCTTCCCACCAAAAGACTGAAGGAAAAGCCTTGGCGCTTTTTCTTTCTTTATTAATGATTGATTAAAATTCTTTAATATAAATTTATAGCACAAGCAAATAATGCGGTCAATGCAAATTCATATATATTATTTTATTGCTTAATTCCTCGGAAGCCAGACGGCCATCTCCCCCACTCCCCGATGGCTCCAGGCATAATAAGGAATCGCTATCAAACTCGCTTTCTCTGAGCTGCCGGCCTTGAGCAGCGCGACTCCGCCCAGGAGCTCAGGACGAAACTCGACCTCGAAGCGCATGCCATCCGGGATTTTCTTGCTGAGGACTTTGCCTTCGTTATCCACACCCTCAAAGCAATAGACGATCGGTCCACGCTGCAGGGCAACTCTTCCCAGGTCGTCTTTCACTTTTTCATTGGCGATAATCCGCCTCGCCGGCATGGGCAGGTTCAATTCGATAATATCTCCGCTCTTCCAGCGCCGGCGAATCCGGGCAAAGCCTTTATCCATATCAAGGCTCAGCATTTCTGAATTAACTTTTAATGTCGCTTCTTCTTTGTTTTTTTCCAAGAAAGAGTAGAGGTCGCTTGGTATCGCTTCGTTGCGAGCCCAGCCGGGGATGCGGAGATAGACAGAAAACTCAGCCGGCTTTTCGGGTTCGATGATGAGGCTCACTTTTCCATCCCAGGGATATCCGGTCTTTTGAGCTATCTTGACAGAATTCCCGCCAATCTTAAGCCTTGTTTCACTCTCGACAAAGAGATTGACATAGAAGGTATCGTCGGCATGGGCATAGACATATCCTGGAAAGGAGGGAAGGAAACGAACCAGATTTCCAGGGCAGCAGGCGACCTCAAACCAGGGCTGTCTTGTCGCTTCTCCTTGGTTAAACTTAAATTTCCCGTTTGATTCCAGCGGATTGGGGTAGAAGAAGAGGTCGCCGCTCAGCGATACTCCGCAGAGAAGCCCGTTGTAGAGCGTGCGTTCCAGGACGTCGATATATTTTGCATCGCCGTGAAGGAGAAAGAGGCGGAAGTTCCAGAAGACATTGCCAATGGCAGCGCAGGTTTCGTTGTAGGCTGTGGCATTGGGCAGCTCATAATCGTTGCCAAAAGCTTCGCCTTCACCGCGCGAGCCGATGCCGCCAGTCAGGTATATTTTTTTCGAGACGACATTTTCCCAGATGCGGTCGATGGCCTTGATGTAATTCAAATCTGCGGTGAGCGCTGCCACATCTGCCATCCCGGAGTACATATAGGTGGCACGCACCGCATGTCCCACAGCTTCTTTCTGCTCGAGGAGAGGAAGATGTGCCTGGAGATACCAGTCGTTGTTGTAAATGGCGAACGGAGAATCTTCAGGAAACATCTTCTTAAAGTTATCAGGGCCGCGCTCATCAAGAAAAAACTTGGCCAACCTCAAATATTTCTCGTTTCCTGTCAGGCGATAGAGCTTGACCAGGCCAATCTCAATCTCCTGGTGTCCGGGAAATCCATGCCTTCGATCAGGGCCGAATTCATTGGCGATGAAATCAGCATTTTTTAGAGCGATATTTAAAAAATTTTTCTTTTTGGTTGCCAGGCAATAAGCCACTGCGGCTTCATACATGTGCCCGACATTGTAGAGCTCATGGCTCGAGCTGAGACACGACCAGCGCTCCTCCCCCGCTCCTGGAGGAGGATTCTTGGGATCGACGGTGCGGGCCGCGTAGAGATAGCCGTCATCTTCCTGGGCAGCTGCAATCTTGGCGATAAGCTCATCCATGTATTTTTCAAGCTCTGGGTCGGGATGAAGGCTCAATGAATAGGCCGCGCCCTCCATAGTCTTATAGACATCAGAATCATTGTATCTCTTGCCGATAAAATTTCCCGGCATCATCCCCGCGGCCTTAACAAAATTGTCAATGCGTCCCGTCTCTTGGCACATCTTGAAGGCAAAGGGAATGGTGACCTTGCGGTTCGTTTCCATTCTCGGCAGCCAGAAAGTGTCTTTTATTTTAACCTCATTAAAAGCAACTGGCTTTAGAGGATAGTCCTTGGGAGAGGTCTTTGCCCAGGAGATGGATAACATAATTAGAATTGGCGACAGAACAGCGAGCTTTCTTGGCTTCATTATGTCCTCCTCATAGCTTCTCTTTCACTCTGACTTAGCCGGCTCGACCCCCGCCTCCGCCGCCTCCTCCTCCACCGCCTCGACTGAATCCGCCGCCGTGTCCAGAGGAATAATGGGCAGCAGATGTGCTGGCATGCTGGATGGAAGTGGACATGTGCTCGATGCTCTTGATCATGCTCTGGATTCGGCCTGTGCTGCTGATGAAGGCTGCAGTCGAAAAGCCACGATACCAGGCCGGCGCCGCTGCCCGCTCATCTTTAAGGACGATAGGCAGTGCTTTGAGGATTTTCTTGGCGTTGCCGAAGATGATGCCGAAGACAAGGTAATGCTCCCAGAGCTTATATGCTTCAGGCGGCAGTTCTTTGAAGTCCGAAAAGTCATCGAGAAACCTTTCCAGCGCTCGCCACAGCTCATTCTCACGGGCCCATTGTTTTGCGCGGCGCTTGATTTTGGGAATGAGGATGGCGCTCAGAACAATGAGCACCGGGTTCAAAGTCAGGAAGGCAACTGGAATCGTCGCCGCCATAAATATGTTGCGCATTTTTATGCTCGCCGGCTCGATGAACTGGAATTTCTTTGATTCAGTTTGAACCTTGTTCATCCATTCCTTGTACCATTTCTGGAAAGTCTGCGGCTTTTTTTCAAAATATTTCTTAAGGTCATCGAGCTTAAGGCTTGCTCCCCTCTGAGGAGCCTGCCCACCGACAGAGACAAAGACTAGACGCAAAAAATCCTTTTCATAGAGCAGAAGCTGCGGGTCGTCCATAAAGTCTTTTTGACAAGTGATTGTCGTTTTATACTCTTGTTTTGTGCCGAAGAGGCCCTTCGTTTCTTCTAAGCGGTCATCCATTTCAATATAGCCGCGCCGGGCAAGGTCAAAGAGCGTGGCTGTGAACGAGGCGGGCGTTATGGGATTCCCTTCACGGATAAGAATTTCGACAAGGGCTGGAGAAAGATTCGAGGGGAGTTCGCGGTAATAGGGAGGAATATCGTCAAAATGATAGTCTTTTCCGACTTTCTTCCAGGATTTGACATAAAAGTAAAGCCAGAGGATTGGCGCGATGATCAGCCAGGTCATCCAGGCATAGAGAAGGATTTTTTTTCTCGCCTGTTCCTTGAATTGTTCCTCCTGGGATTTGGCTTCTGCTTGGCGAGTGCGGACGATTTCATCTTGAGCTTCCTCGATTGTCTCTTGAACAAAACGAGCTTCTTCCTGCTGGATGGAGCTTCTCGTGTAGCGATTGGAGAGAATGCCGTTGACAAGACCCGCAGGCCATATCATACGTATCTCTACAGGCTGAAAAGAAGGCAGGTTTACCGCTGTGAACCTGGCACTTTTATTGTCGATAATTTCTGAATTTCCAGAAAGGGGGCCGTGTCCGTAAACCAGGATATCATTCTTGTCAGAAACAGCATCCGGCAGATGGACGTTGACTGTGAGATATCTTGTGGGTTTATCCCAATCTTGGCCAACAACCTGCCAATAGAGCTCTGAAACATCAGGATAGCTGAAGATTCCGCTACGAACGCGGTAATGGATATGAAATGTGCGGCGCTCATTGCTGGCCTGGTAGTACCACTTCGCTTCTAACCTGTCGCGGCTTCTAAATGTCTCTTTCCTCAGCGGAAATCCTCGCTCGTCAAGGATTTTGAAATCTTCGACAAAGATGTTGTATTCGTATCCTTGCCGGCTGACACGAAGCGGAATCCAGAGGTTTGCCCAAGAGAAACTGCCCTGGAACTCGTAGGTTCGGTATTCATCAAAGGCGAAGGAACCGTCCCCGGCGATATTGATTTCAATCTTGACTTCGGGGAAATAGTAGTCTTTTGGTTCTGCCTGGACTCGCGTGCTATTGATAAAAATAAAGAGAAAGATAAAAATGCCCGAAATCCAAGCAACTTCTTTTCTGCTTATTTTCTTCATCCTTTTTCCTATAGCATAAATTCGCCAGCTTGTTCAATCTTCATTGGGAGCAATTCCATTATTCAACATATAGGTTTTGGGAAATAGCCGCAGCGACCATTGAGGATTTAGCCTTCGGAGTTCGCTCTTCGAGGGAATCCGACGCAGTCGAGCGGCGAGTATGTCTGAGCGAAGCGAGTTACGCAGCCGCCGAGAAGAGCGAATGGAGAATGGCGTTAAAAATCCGATTGGGAGCTAGGCTATTTCCAAAAACTTGAGAAGCACCCAAAGATGTGATTTCAAAGAGGCGTTGGAATCGCCCCTAAGGCCCCCATAGCGGAGGGGGCCCCGTCGTATTTCCGACGGGGGGAACCGACGGGACTGGTTCCCAAGGGGGCCGAGGGGCGATTCCGACACCGAAAGAAAATAAAACAAACGGAGATGCTCAACAAAATCTAAAAAACATTCCTTTATCGAATCGGACTTGGTAGAATAGGAATTCTTTATTTCAAGGAGAATTTGGATGGCCGATAAGACGCCGGAGACCGGGCTGGAAAGAAGGCTCGGACTCTTTCCGCTGACAAACATCGTCATCGCCAACATGATCGGCGCCGGAATCTTCACCACCTCCGGCCTGTTGATGAAAGACCTGCACAATCCTCTGCTCATGCTTGCCCTTTGGGTCGCAGGAGGAATAATAGCCCTCTGCGGTGCCTTGTGCTATGGAGAGCTTGGGGCAGCGATCCCCCGGGCCGGCGGAGAGTATGCCTTCCTCTCAAAACTATTCCATCCCTTGTTTGGCTTCTTGAGCGGCTGGGTATCCTTTTTTGTCGGGTTCTCCGCTCCCATTGCCGCCTCTGCTATAGGATTCAGCGAGTACTTCACCAGGGCTTTTCCCGGATTGCTGAAGTTGGAACTGTTCGAAGAAAGTTTGGATGCGGCAATTTTGAAGAAACTCTATGCCATCTTGGTCATCATCGTTTTCACCTTGATTCATCTCCGGGGAATTGTCTTCGGCTCAAAAGTCCAGAATGCTTTGACCCTGCTAAAAGTCGGACTGATCATCGGACTTGTCATTGCCGCTTTTTCATTAGGAAAAGGGAATCTGAATCATTTTACCCGGGGAGCAGGTTTCAAGTTCGATTTTGGCGGATGGAAAACAATTGGCCTCTCATTGATGTGGATCATGTTCGCTTACAGCGGCTGGAATGCATCGGCCTACATCGGCTCGGAAATAAGGAATCCGGAAAAAAACACGCCCCGTTCCTTGATTCTGGGAACAGCCGCAGTCATCCTTCTCTATTTCGTCCTCAATCTGTTTTATGTATACGCTGTCGAGCCGGAGAAAATGAAAGGAGTCATTTACATTGCAGGCTTAGCCGCCGGCAATCTCTTCGGCAAGTCTATTGAAGCTTTTGTTTCAGTCCTCATTTCCTTTGCCCTTTTCTCTTCTTTGAGTGCATTTATCATACTCGGCCCAAGGGTTTATTATGCTATGGCCGCAGACGGATACTTTTTCCGGTTTGTGGGCGACGTTCATCCCCGCCATCATGTGCCATCAAAATCGATACTTCTCCAGTGCGGAATCTCAGCGGTCATAGTTCTTTCAGGGTCATTCGACCAGATCCTGACTTATATGGGATTTTCCTTGGGAATATTCCCCATTCTGGCTGTCATCGGTGTTTTTAAATTAAGGCGCCTGAAGATAAGCTCTTTCAAAATGCCAGGATTTCCTCTGGTGCCAATCTTGTATATCCTGGCGGGTCTTTTAATTCTCTTTCTCGGCTTCCTTGAACGGCCTGTTGAATCTTCGATTGCCCTTCTGACCGTGGCTGTTGGCGTTCCTGCTTATTTGATGTTCAAACGGTATTCAAAATAAGATAAAAAGGCGGTGAGGGAACGGCGTTAAAAACCTGATTGGGAGTGAGGCCATTCCGAATTGGATGTTTATAAAACCTACATAAAATGAAAGAGAACTGATAACATATAATTTGGGAAAGAGGAAGAAATGAAAGGAAATCCTCAATTCAACTCATTCATTTTCTCCGCCTTATTAATTTCCTTCAGTTTTTTTCTTTTGCCTGGCTTCTGCCCAGCAAGCCGACAAAGCTCTGACCTTGACCAGAAGGTCAAAAGCTTCCTCGAAAAAAATAGATATGAGTGGCACTCTGAGAATATTTCTGAAGCCGATGGAAAAGTTCTTTACGAGCTTATTATTAAGAACAACTACAAGAGAGCGCTTGAAGTCGGGACATCGACCGGTCATTCGGCCATCTGGATTGCCTGGGCACTGAGCAAGACTGGCGGAAAGCTGATCACCATCGAAATAGATGAAGAAAGGCACAAGAAGGCTTTAGAAAATTTCAAAGAGGCGGGACTCAGCGATTTCATAGATGCCAGGCTTGCCGACGCTCATCAGCTTGTCCCCAAGCTCCAGGGTCCGCTTGATTTTATCTTCGTCGATGCGGACAAGGACTGGTATCTGAACTATCTTAAACTCTTGCTTCCCAAGCTCGAAGTCGGCGGCTGCTTTACTGCTCATAACGTCAGTGGTCGGCGGCTGATGCGCGGCATCGGGGAGTTCCTCGACTATTTGAACAGCCTTCCTGAGATGGAGACGACCATCGACCGCTCAAGCTGGAGCGGAATATCAATCAGCTATAAAAGGGCTGTTAAGGAAGCATCCGCAAATCCGGATTATGATTAGGCTCAGGCTTGGTGTTAAGAAAACCTTTTTAACCCTGAGCCATAATCTTGTTTTCAATCAGGGAAAAAAGATGCCTTCGGCTGCAAATTCTGCCTTGACTTTTCTAAGAAGCAATGCTAATTCACGAATATCCTGAAAAAATTTTTTTGGAGGAAATTCATGGCCAAAAAATATTGCAAGCAAATTTTCGTCCTGATGGCCGCGGCTCTGGTTTTTTCGGGATGTAAAAAGCCGGAAGAAAACCTGGCTGCTGCCCTGGAGAGAATCCAAGCAGAGGAACTTTCCAAGAATATCCAGATCCTGGCCTCGGATGAATTTGAAGGCAGAGGTCTTGCCTCAAAGGGCGAGGAAAAGACAATCAATTTTTTAAGAGAAGAATTTGAGAAAATCGGCTTGAAGCCAGGAAATGGGCAGAGTTTCTTTCAGGAAGTGCCAATGGTGAGAATCACCGCCGACCCGGATACAAAATTGACAATAACCAGCGAGAAAAGGTCGAATTTTTTCTCTTACGGGGACGAATTCGTTGGCTTAACTTTGAGGATTGTGCCCGAAGTCTCTCTGCGCAATTCAGATATGGTCTTTGTCGGCTACGGCATTGTCGCACCAGAATACAATTGGAACGACTATGAAGGTCTTGATGTCCACGGCAAGACTGTGGTGATACTGATCAATGACCCCGGATTTGCCACAAACGACCCTCAGCTTTTTAACGGAAAAGCGATGACCTATTACGGCCGCTGGACATATAAGTATGAGGAGGCCGCCCGCCAGGGAGCCGCGGGGGCCTTGATCGTCCATGAGACCGAGCCGGCGGCTTATGGCTGGGAGGTCGTCCGCACCGGGTGGACCGGACCCAAGTTCAATCTGGTCAGCGAGGACAAGAACTTATCCCGCTGTGCGCTGGAGGGCTGGATCCATCTCAATACAGCAAAGAAAATCTTTGAGATGGATGGAAAAAGCTTTGATACATTGAAAGAGCCAGCGGCACAAAGGGGCTTCAAAGCTGTTCCTCTTAACTTAAAGGCATCACTGACTCTCAAGAACAGCATCGATAACTTAGAATCGAGAAATGTTATCGCTGTTTTGCCAGGCTCGAAGCGGCCTGACGAATATGTTTTTTATATGGCGCATTGGGACCATTTTGGCATTAATCCCAATCTTCAGGGCGATCAGATATTCAACGGAGCAGTCGATAACGCCAGCGGAACTGCGGCTCTGATCGAACTGGCAAAGGCTTTCAAGAGTCTTAAATCGGCGCCCAGGCGTTCGCTGGCATTCCTCTCGACCACCGGAGAGGAACAGGGATTGATCGGAGCCCAATACTATGCCACTCATCCTATCTTTCTCACAACAAAAACAGTCGCTGCGATCAACATGGATGCCCTGAACACCTACGGCCAGATGAAAGATATCACGGTTGTCGGCTACGGAAATTCAGAGCTTGATGCCTATGTTGAGGCTGCTGCCAAAGAACAGGGGCGCAGAGTTCGGCCTGACCCAAGGCCGGAGAAAGGTTCCTATTTCCGCGCCGACCATTTTGCTTTCGCCAGGGAAGGCATACCCGCCATCTACGTCACCTCCGGAATTGATCATGTCAAATACGGAGAAGCATGGACTCTGGAAAAAATGGAAAAATTCGTGGCTGAAAAGTATCACAAGCCTTCGGACGAATTTGACCCGAACTGGGACCTCTCCGGAGCAATAGACGACCTTCGTTTGCTCTTCAAGGTGGGCTACAGGCTTGCCATGGAATCTACTTTTCCGAATTGGAAAGAGGGAGTCGAGTACAAGACGAAAAGGGATGCCGCAATGGCCGCAACCAAAGAAAAAAAGAGCAAATAAGAGCTACTTACTCAAGCCCATTTTTCTCAGCAACGCCTGAAAATATTTTTTTGCTCTGAAAGAATTCCGATCCTAATCTTGGATATAACGGGGATATGTTTTTTTGGCAAGGTCGGCTTTGCCTAAATCAATATCCAATGTCAGGATAGGATGCTCGGCAGAAGTGAGAGTGAGCACCTCGCCTTCAGGATCGACAATCCACCCCTGGCCGCCAAAGTCTTCGCCTCTTTCATCACGGCTCACCCGGTTTGAGGAGAGGCAATAGGCGCCAGAAACAACTGCTGCGGCCCGTCCTGCGACGAGCCACTTATCCAGAGTGGATTTGGGCGTAGCTCTCGGGCAACCAATTATTTGAACTCCCATCTTTCCATATGTTCTTGAGTTTTCGAGAAACCAGATATCGGTGCAGATGGCAAGCGCGATCAGAATCTCGCCCCTCTCGATGGGAATGAAAACTCCGTCTCCTCTGTCATACCAGGATGCTTCCCAGAAACCCTCTTCGTCAGGAAGATAATACTTTGGATAGACCTTGCTGTAACCCGAGCCTGCTTCCCAAAGAAAGCCTTCATTCAAACGCTTGTTCTCTCTATTCACAGGACGTGAGCCGAGAACAGCAGCCGGTTGAAGCTCAGGGAAACGTCTTTCCCATTCATCATGAGCGTTGACCGCGGCTTGCCAGACACCGGAGTCAAATTCTTGCTTCAAAGCAAACCAGGGGTAAAAGGCCATTTCAGGGAGAAGAACCAGGTCGCTTTTCTCGGCTCTGACATGAGCCACAAGCTGAGCCCAGTCACGGGCAAGGCCTTGCGGGCTGTTGCTTATTTCACAAACAGTGACTTTCATCCTGGTTATTTTTTATTTATCTGATAAGTCAAATCCTTCGCTCATCAATTCACAAATTCATCGACCGCGCTTTGCT
>CAZGMN010000061.1:0-15085 GCA_964526905.1 uncultured Eubacteriales bacterium | reverse complement strand
GGCTTCGTCCTCTCATACTTTTGCTTCGCCATTTTCCCTTACCTCCTATCCTTTGACTTTCCAATCATTTTATCTCGTTTTATTTCATTCAATATTCTTTTTCATTTTATCGATGGACTGGAATTCTCCCTTCCATTCTGGCCACAACTTCTTCTGTAACCGGAGAAGGTGCCAGCTCGTATTGGAGAAATTCCATGGAAAAGACTCCTCTTCCCTGAGTCAAGGTCCTGAGCAGCGTCGCATAGCCAAACATCTCTTTGAGGGGAACGAGAGCCTTTATGACTCTCGAGCCACCTCTCATTTCCGTCTCTTCTATTTTTCCTCGCTTGGCATTGATGTCACCCACGACATCTCCCAGGTATTCGTCAGGAGAAACAACTTCCAAGGACATGATCGGCTCAAGGAGAATGAGGCCGGCCCGCGATGCAGCATCTTTAAAGGCTAATGAGCCCGCGATCTTGTAGGCAATGGATGAGGAATCAACTTCATGGTAAGAACCACCGCTGAGCGTGACCTTGACGTCTGTGACAGGGAAGCCGGCTAGAATTCCCATCTCCATCGCCTCTTCAATGCCTTTTTTTACGGAAGGAATAAATTCTTCCGGAACAGCTCCGTGCTTGATTTTTGCGATGAACTCGAAACCTGCACCCCTCGCCAGAGGCTCAATGATGATCTTGCAATGACCGTACTGTCCCCTTCCGCCACTTTGCCTGACGTACCGTCCCTCTCCTTCGGCTCTGGCCATGATTGTTTCTTTATAGGCAACTTGAGGTCTCCCCAGCTTGGCCTTCACTCCAAACTCTCTTTCCATCCGGTCCATAAGAATTTCAAGATGAAGCTCCCCCATGCCTAAAACAAGAGTCTGACCGGTTCCAGCATCCTTCGTGACTTTGAAGGTGGGGTCTTCTTTGGTGAGCTTCGCCAGGGCATTGGCCAGCTTGGAATGCTCAACTTTTGACTTGGGCTCGATGACTGCCGAGAGGACTGGCTCCGGGAATCTTATGGCTTCAAGGATGATGGGTCGATGCTTGGCGCAGAGTGTGTCTCCAGTGGAAAGGTTTTTCATCGCGCCTAAAGCGGCTATATCTCCGGCGCTGACTTCCTTGATTTCTTTCCTCTTGTTGGAGTGCATTTCCAGGAGTTGAACGACTCTCTCCTCCTCATCCTTTGTGGCGTTATAAATCCAAGAACCAGTCCTTGTTTTTCCAGAATAAACCCTGATATAAGAAAGCGTTCCAAGATAGGGGTCGGTCATGATCTTGAAGACCAGAGCTGAAAAAGGCTCATCATCAGAAGCAGACCTTGTCTCAATGTCAAGAGTCCGCGGGTGATGTCCCTTGATGGAGGGAATATCCACTGGAGAAGGCAGGTAATCGACGACGGCATTCAGCAAAGAATGAACACCTTTGTTCTTGAAGGAGGCGCCAAAACAAACAGGAACAAAGCGCAGTGAAATTGTTCCTTTCCTTATGGCTCTTTTTATTTCTTCGGCAGGCAGCGGAGCCCCATCCAAATACTTCTCCATCAAAGAGTCGTCGATATCGCTGAGCTGCTCCAGCAGCCTATTCCTTTTCTCCTTGGCCTCTTTTCTGTATTCCTCTCGAATATCTCTCACTTCGAATTTGGTTCCCAGCAGGTCTTCGCCCCAATCCACTTCTCTCATCTCGACGAGGTCGATGACGCCTCTAAATTTTTCTTCTCGACCTAAAGGAATCTGGATGACCAGTGGATTGGCCGCAACCCTCGTCCTCAGCTGCTCTATCGCCTTCTCCGGGTCAACGCCCACCCGGTCCATCTTGTTGATGTAGACGATACGAGGCACACGGTAGCGGTCGGCCTGCCGCCAGACGGTTTCGGATTGGGGCTCGACGCCTCCCACGCCGCAGAGGATGATGATTGCACCGTCAAGCACTCTTAAAGAGCGCTCGACTTCAGCGGTAAAGTCCACGTGTCCAGGGGTATCGATGATGTTGATTCGGTGGTTATTCCAGTAACAGGTAGTGGCTGCTGAAGTGATCGTTATCCCGCGTTCCTGCTCCTGCACCATCCAATCCATAACCGCGGTGCCTTCATCGACCTCTCCCATCTTGTAGGTGATGCCTGTATAGAAAAGGATGCGCTCTGTCGTGGTAGTCTTCCCCGCATCGATATGGGCCATGATCCCAATGTTTCGCACTTTTGTAATATGATATTTTCGTACCAACTCGAAACTCCATCTTGATTGTAGTCAAATCTTTTCTTTCTAAAAGGGAGACTACCATCTATAATGGGCAAAAGCTCTATTGGATTCAGCCATTTTATGAGTGTCTTCGCGCTTCTTAACAGCTCCTCCTCGGTTGTTCGTCGCATCAAGGATTTCAGCCGAAAGCTTCTCCTCCATGCTCTTTCCGGCCCTGCCCTTCGCATACTTGATCAACCACCTTAAGGCCAGGGAAGCCGATCGATCTCCAGAAACCTCAACTGGCACCTGGTAAGTTGCTCCTCCGACTCTCCTTGATTTCGTCTCCAGCATGGGCCTTGTGTTCTCCACCGCTTTCTCCAGCATCTTTAAGGGGTCTTCTTTTGCTTTCTGCTTGATCCGCTCCATTGTTTCATAAATTATTCTTTCGGCTATGCTTTTTTTGCCCTTTCTCAAAAGGCAGTTAATAAACTTGGCGACAAGCGTGCTGTTATAGAGTTGATCCGGGGTGGCTTTCCTTTTGATGACCTTACCTCGACGGGGCATAACTCACTCCTTTAGGCAGCAACCCTCTTCTCTTTCGGCTTCTTGGCTCCGTATCTTGACCTGCCTTTCTTGCGGTCGACCACTCCTTCACAGTCCAGTGTTCCACGGATGATATGGTAGCGAACTCCAGGCAAATCTTTGACGCGGCCTCCTCTGATGATAACGATCGAATGCTCTTGAAGATTGTGTCCTATTCCCGGAATATAAGCCGTGACTTCTATATTATTCGTTAATCTCACTCGAGCCACTTTTCTCAAGGCCGAATTTGGCTTTTTCGGTGTCGTGGTGAAAACGCGAGTGCAGACGCCTCTCTTCTGCGGACTTCTCTCCAAAGCCGGAGCCTTGCTCTTGCCTTTCTTCTGAGTGCGTCCTTTCCTTACCAGCTGGTTGATCGTCGGCAAAAAATTACTCCTATAAAATAAAAAAAAATTTATTATTTCCGAGCGAAATCGCTCGAAATATAATGGGTGGATAATAGCAAAAACAGCTATCTATGTCAAGGAATTTGAGGCAGTTAGAATAAAATCTAGCTCCGAACCTGGACGTCTACTCCTTTCTCAGGTTCTTCAGCTTTCTCTTCCTTGAGCTCCACATTCCGATAGTATCTGTAGCCCGTTCCGGCAGGGATGAGCCTTCCCATGATGACATTCTCTTTCAACCGCCTCAGGTGATCCACCTTTCCATAAAGGCTTGCTTCAGTCAGAACCCTGGTTGTTTCTTGGAAAGAAGCCGCAGAGATGAAGCTATCCGTGCTCAGGGCACTCTTGGTAATTCCCAAGAGGAGAGGACGGGCTTTTGCCGGCCTTCCTTTCTTCTTGATAACCTTCTCGTTCTCTTCTTGAAAGACAAACTTATCGACCTGCTCGTCGACCAGAAATTCCGTATCTCCAACTTCCTCAACCTTGACCCAGCGCAGCATCTGGCGAATGATGACCTCGATATGCTTGTCATTGATGGCCACTCCCTGCAGCCTGTAGACTTCCTGAATCTCTCGCAAAAGATACTCTGCCAGCTCCTTTTCTCCAAGGACCTTCAGAATGTCGTGGGGATTCACGGCACCATCCATCAAAGGTGTCCCGGCTTTCACCTTCTCTCCGTCGCCCACACTCAGGTGAGCGCCTTTGGGAATAAAGTACTCTTTTTCTCCGCCGCGCTCATTGCGGACCGTCAGCTTCCTGTATCCCCTGACAAGGCCGCCAAACTCCACCATGCCGTCGATCTCAGATATGACAGCAGGCTGCTTGGGCCGGCGGGCCTCAAAAAGCTCTTCTGCCCGAGGCAGGCCTCCGGTGATATCCTTGGTCCGAGCAACCTCTCGAGGTATCTTTGCCAGAACATCCCCAGCATAAATCCTGCTCCTGTCTTTCACTTCCAGGTGAGCTCCTGAGGGGAGATAATATTTTCTGAGGACGATGGGCTTATTATTCTTGTCCTTTCTCTTCTCATCGACGACTTCAATCCTGGGCTGCATCTTCTCATCCTTGGGCTCGATGATGACCTTCGTCACTAAGCCGGTAAACTCATCTGTCACCTCTTCCATGGTCATGCCCAGAACAACGTCATGAAAGTTCACAGTCCCGGCCTCTTCAGTCAGGATGAAAGTGTTGAAAGGATCCCATTCAGCAAACTGCTGCCTGGCCTTCACCTCTTCTTTGTCCTTGACCAAAACTTTTGCACCATAGGGAACCTGGAAATGCTCCACTTCCCTTCCCCTGTAATCGAGGATGGCGATATTGGCATTTCGGTTGACAACGATTAAAAACTTCTCCTTGTTGATGACATATTTGAGGTTGTTGAACCTGACCACTCCGTCGTTTTTCGCTTCAAGCTTGGATTTTTCAGCCCCTCTCATCGCAATGCCGCCGACGTGGAAGGTTCTCATCGTCAGCTGCGTCCCCGGCTCTCCGATAGATTGAGCACCGATAATTCCCACGGCTTCTCCGAGCTCCACCATGTGTCCTGAAGCCATATCACGGCCGTAGCAAAGCTGGCAAACTCCTTTCTTCGATTCGCAAGTCAGCACAGACCGGATTCTGACCTTCTCGATGCCCAGCTCTTGGAACTTTTGAGCAATCTCTTCTGTAATCTCTTGGTTCATGTCAACAATCGTCTCGTTGGTGTCAGGATGGACAACCCTCTCCAAGGAGGTCCGGCCAATGATTCTGTCGATAAACGGCTCGATAAGCTCACCATTCTCGACGATGGCTGTAACATTGACTCCTTTCAGAGTTCCACAATCATGCTCATCAACGATAGCTTCCTGGGCGACATCAACCAGCTTGCGGGTTAAATAACCGGAATTGGCGGTCTTCAATGCCGTATCGGCCAAGCCCTTCCGCGCGCCGTGAGTCGAGATAAAATACTGAAGGACGTTCAGACCTTCTCTCAAGTTGGAGACAATCGGAGTTTCCATAATCTCGCCCGAGGGCTTGCTCATCAGGCCTCTTATTCCGGCCAGCTGCCGAATCTGCTGCTTGTTCCCTCGAGAGCCGGAGTCAGCCATGACAAAGAGCGCGTTCAGCTTCTTCTCTTCGAAGCTGACCTTGCGCATTTTTTCGACCATCGCCACGGAAATTTTATCAGTCACAGCGCCCCATATCTCGACGACTCGGTTGAAGCGCTCACCTGCTGAAATCGTTCCTTCCTTGTAAAGGTTCTCAATTTCCTGAACATCCCTGAATGCCTTATCGACCAATTCGTATTTCTCTTTGGGAATGATGAAATCGTCAATTCCCAAAGAAAAGCCGGCAAAAGTCGCGTAGTTGAAACCTAATTCCTTCATCTTATCCAGCATTTCAATCGTCGGGGCGTGGCCGGCCCTTAAATAAGTGTAATAAACTAAGCTTTCAAGACCTTTCTTCTTCATCATGCCATTGACAAAGGGGATTTGCTCAGGAAGGATGCTATTGAAGATAATGCGGCCCGGTGTTGTCTCGATGAGCTTGTTTTGCAGTTCAACCACAGGGCAATTCAGCACAGCCTGATCATCGTAGAATGTGGACAAATTCATGAAAGGACCGCTGAAGCGCAGCTTCACTCGGGCATGAAGGCTGATATCTTTGTTTTCCAAGGCTAACAGGACTTCTTCCTTTGAGGCAAAGATGCGGCCTTCTCCTTTTGCTGCCTTCCTCTCTAAAGTCAGATAGTAACAGCCCAAGACCATGTCCTGACTGGGAATGGCAAGAGGCCGGCCATTCGCAGGAGAAAGGATGTTCTGGGTGGAAAGCATCAGTGTTTGAGCTTCAATCTGGGCCTCAACTGAAAGCGGAATATGAACAGCCATCTGGTCGCCATCAAAA
Organism: uncultured Eubacteriales bacterium; assembly: GCA_964526905.1. Taxonomy (GTDB): domain Bacteria; phylum Acidobacteriota; class Aminicenantia; order Aminicenantales; family Aminicenantaceae; genus CAZGMN01. The sequence goes on along the minus strand of CAZGMN010000061.1, from coordinate 9,061 downwards.
TCGGCATTAAAGGCCGCGCAGACAAGAGGATGAATCTGAATAGCCTTTCCTTCGACCAAAATTGGCTCAAAAGCCTGAATTCCCAGTCGATGAAGAGTTGGGGCTCGGTTGAGGAGAATCGGATGCTCCTTGACAACCTCCTCCAAATAATCCCAAACCTCAGACCTTTCTTGCTCATGCCACTCTCTGGCAACTTTCACACTCGGAACCAAACCCTCTTTCTCCAGCTTATGAAAGATAAAAGGCTTGAAGAGCTCCAAAGCCATTTTTTTCGGCAATCCGCACTGATTCAACTTGAGCTCGGGCCCAACGACAATAACCGACCTTCCCGAATAATCAACGCGCTTGCCAAGCAGATTCTGACGAAATCTTCCCTGTTTTCCTCTCAAAGCTTCACTTAAAGATTTCAGCGGCCGACGGTTAGCCCCCAGATGGACTCGGCCCCTTTTTCCGTTGTCAAAGAGAGCATCCACTGCCTCCTGAAGCATTCTCTTCTCATTGCGAATGATGAGGTCAGGGGCTCTGAGCTCAATTAATTTCTTCAGGCGGTTGTTCCTGTTTATAACCCTGCGGTAGAGGTCGTTCAAATCTGAAGTGGCAAAACGACCTCCATCCAGCCGGACAAGCGGCCTTAAATCGGGGGGAATGACAGGCACGACGTCTAGAATCATCCATCCCGGGCGATTGCCCGATTTCTTGAGCGCTTTAAAGACTCTTAATCTTTTTGCATAGCGAAGCTTTCTCTGCTGGGAAGTCTCTTTCTTCATCAGCTCCCTCAGCCTTTCTGCTTCCTTGTTGATGTTTATCTGCTCCAGGAGTTTTTTAATCGCCTCTGCTCCTATGGAAACCTCGATACTGTCGCCATATTTCTCGTGGGCATTCTTATATTCTTCATCATTCAGAAGCTGCTTCTCTTTCAAAGGGCTATCCCCGGGGTCGAGAACGATATAGGATTCAAAGTAGAGAACCTTCTCTAAATCTTTAATGGTGAGGTCGATGACGAGGCCGATTCGACTCGGAGTTCCTCTGAAAAACCAGATATGAGCCACAGGAGAAGCCAATTGAATGTGGCCCATCCGTTCCCGTCGAACCTTGGATTTAGTGACCTCGACTCCGCATCGCTCACAAATAATGCCTCTGTATTTCATCCTCTTGTATTTTCCGCAGAGACATTCGTAATCATTAATCGGTCCAAAAATCTTGGCACAGAAAAGGCCGTCTTTTTCAGGCTTGAATGTCCTGTAATTAATGGTTTCAGGCTTAGTCACCTCTCCCCAAGACCAGCTTTTGATCTTTTCCGGAGAGGCAATGCTGATTCTGACCCGGTCAAAATCGACCTTAGATTTTCCCGTGGTATGCCTGATTTCCATCGCTATTCTCCTTTTAAGATCTTCGGGGCGTTGATTCCCCAAGCCAAAGTCTCTTCTTTCTTTTCACTCTTCTCCAGCTCAACATTAAGGCAGAGGCTCTGCAGCTCCCGAATCAGGACATTCACCGATTCAGGAAGCCCTGGAGTGAAGTCGAGGTCTCCTTTGACTATCGCCTCATAGATTTTGGCCCTTCCCTCGACATCGTCTGACTTGGCAGTCAAGAGCTCTTGAAGGGTGAAGGCCGCGCCGTATGCTTCCAAAGCCCAGACCTCCATCTCTCCGAAGCGCTGCCCGCCAAACTGAGCTTTTCCGCCCAAAGGCTGTTGTGTGATCAAAGAATATGGCCCGGTCGATCGGGCATGGATTTTATCATCGACAAGATGGTAGAGCTTCATGGTGTAAATGTAGCCTATGGTCACTTCATGTTCTAATACATCTCCAGTTATGCCGTCATAAAGAGGACTTTTCCCCGACCTGGGCAACTTAGCCTGTTCAAGAAGACTCTTGATTTCCTCCTCCTGAATTCCGTCAAAGACAGGAGTGGAAATCCAAAGGTTGAGGGCTTTGGCAGCCCATCCCAGATGGGTCTCCAGGATTTGTCCAACATTCATTCTCGAAGGAACTCCAAGAGGATTGAGGACAATATCCACGGCTGTGCCGTCCGGCAGGAATGGCATATCTTCTTCAGGGACAATTTTAGCGATGACTCCCTTGTTCCCGTGACGGCCAGAAATCTTATCGCCAACAGAAAGCTTCCTCTTCATGGCAATGTAGACTTTAATGGCTTGAATCACTCCAGGTGCAAGCTCATCGCCTTTCTTGAGGCTGTCGACTTTATCCTTAAAAATGGATTTAAGGGCTTCAATCTGGCGTTTGACCTTTTTATCGATATCCCGGATCCTCTTCTCCCGTTCTGCATTCTCTTTGAGCTTCAATTTAGAGAAGTGATCTGCTTCGAGCCGACTCAAAATCTTCTCGTCCACCTTCTTGCCCTTTTCCAGCTCAAGGTCCCCAATTTTTTGATCCTTTTCGATGACTTCCCCCTTGAGGACGCTCTTGATCTTCCTCCATCTTTCTCCCTCGAGGATGCTGATCTCATCATCCAAGTTTCTCTTCATCTTGGCTATTTCATCTTTTTCAATGGCTTTGGCCCGAACGCCTTTTTCGATGCCTCGGCGGGAGAAAATTCTGACATCGATCACTGTTCCCTCTATTCCGGGAGAACAGTAGAGCGAAGCATCTTTGACATCGAGAGCTTTTTCTCCGAATATGGCCTTGAGCAATTTTTCCTCAGGTGAGAGTTGCGTCTCTCCTTTGGGCGCGACCTTGCCGACCAAGATATCTCCGGAATGGACATAAGCTCCTATCCTCACTATTCCATTCTCATTCAGATTGCGGAGGAGCTCCTCCGGAACATTGGGAATATCTCTTGTGATTTCCTCTGGCCCTAATTTTGTATCCCGGGCTTCGATTGTCTCCTCGACGATATGGATTGAAGAGAAGATATCTTCTTTAATCAGTTTTTCGCTGACGATGATCGCATCCTCAAAGTTATAGCCTCTCCAGGGCATGAAGGCACAAAGGACATTGCGGCCAAGGGCCAACTCACCCCTATCCGTGCAGGAACTGTCGGCCAGGATTTGCCCTTTGACAACTTTATCTCCTTTTCTAACGATGGGTCTCTGGTTGATGCAGGTATTCTGGTTTGTTCTTAAGAATTTTGTCAGTAGATAGAGGTCGGTCCCCACCTCATATTCTTTGGCTTCTTCTTTTTCATCGATACGAATAAGAATTCTCTCGGAGTCAACAAACTCTACGACTCCCGACCGTCTGCAGATGAGAACATCTCCTGATCCTCTGGCCACAAAGTGTTCCAATCCTGTTCCAACTAAGGGGGCCTCAGGCCTGAGAAGAGGGACGGCTTGCCTTTGCATATTAGAGCCCATCAGGGCCCGGTTAGCGTCATCGTGCTCCAGAAAGGGAATCAAAGCGGCGGAGAGGGAAACGAGCTGCTTGGGAGAGACATCGATATAGTCGATTTGCTCTCGTGGGATCATCTTAAAATTGCCAGCCTGCCTGGCACTCACCAGGTCGTTCACAAAATATCCTTTCTCATCAACCGCAGCATTGGCTTGAGCAATATTGTATTTTTCCTCTTCCCAGGCTGTCAGGTAAAAGCAATACGGCTCAACAATCGGCAGCTGCTTGGGCTTTCCCTTTCCTAATTTTTCAATTTCTTTCTGGAGACTATCTTTCTCGATAATCTCTCCAACCTTGAAGGAACCCGCACCAGGATGAAGAATCCTGACATAATCGATGATCCTCCCCTCCTTGACTTTTCGATAAGGAGTCTCGACAAATCCGAATTCATTCACCCGGGCAAAACAGCTCAATGAAGAGATGAGGCCGATGTTGGGCCCTTCTGGCGTCTCGATCGGGCAGATCCGGCCATAATGAGATGATTGAATATCTCTGACTTCGAAACCCGCCCTTTCCCGACTTAAGCCTCCGGGTCCAAGAGCGCTCAAACGTCTCTTGTGAGTCACCTCGGCCAGGCTGTTGATCTGGTCCATGAACTGAGAAAGCTGAGAACTTCCAAAAAACTCCTTCAAGGCTGCGATCACAGGCTTGGAATTGATAAGGTCTTGGGGCATGGCCGAGGCCAAGTCTGTGGAGATAGTCATCTTTTCTTTTATCGTTCTTTCCATCCGAGTCAGGCCGATACGAAAGCCATTTTCCACAAGCTCACCGACCGAACGAACGCGGCGATTTCCAAGATGGTCAATATCATCCAGAGTCCCTTCTCCTCTTCGCAGGCGGAGCAAGTACTTGATGACCTCGACAAAATCCAAAGGAGATAATGTCTTTTCATCAAGCGGCCGATTCAGTCCCAATTTGATATTCATCTTCAAGCGGCCGATTCTGGAGAAATTATATTTCTGAGAATTGAAGAACAAGTTGTGGAAAAGATTATGAGCGCTTTCCACGGTATGAGGCTCACCTGGCCTGAGTTTTTTGTAGATCTCAGCCAGAGCCTGGTTCGTATCTTTGCATGAATCTTTTTTCAAAGTGGAGATGATGATGTCGCCAGCTTTATCCTCTTCGAGAAAAAATATCTCAAAAGGCTCTTGAAAGCCTTTGAGCTCCTCCAAAGTCGATTCGCTTATCTCCTCTCGAGGCTTAGCCAATTTCTTTATGGCTGAGAGAGCAAGGGCCCCTTTGAGTTCCCGTTTGTCTAAAAGAACCTTCTTGACGTTATGTTCTTTCAGCTTCTGGTAATCTTCCTCGCTAAGTTTTTCTTTGGCTTTGACCAAGACTCTTCTCTTGGAGGCAGGGTCGATGATATCCTCACCGACAGTTTTGCCGATAAGATTCGTGCTGAGTTCCCAGTAAAGCTTCCCATCCTCTGGAAAGATCTTATACGTCTTGTAAAAAAGAGGCAGAATGGCCTCATCTGACCCAAAGCCTAAAGCCCTCAAAAAGACAGTCGCCAGGAATTTCTTTTTCCGATCCAGACGAACATAGAGAAAATTCTTGCTATCATACTCAAACTCAACCCAAGCTCCACGGTAAGGGATAATCTTAGCGATATAAAAGCCCTTAGCCTCTCCGGGCCTGAAAAAGACGCCAGGAGACCTCTGCAGCTGGCTGACAATGACTCTCTCAATTCCATTGAAAATAAATGTCCCCTTATCTGTCATCAGGGGGATCTCGCCAAAATAGACTTCTTGCTCTTTGATATGCTTCAACCTCTTGGCTTTGGTCGTGGGGTCTTTATCCCAGGAAATCAGCCGAACCTTTATCCTCAGCGGAACAGCATAGGTGTAGCCTTTTTGGAGACACTCGGTAGGGCTGTATTTCATCTTCAGCCCAACTCGATCTCCGCAGTGGTCACAGAGAGGAATTTCTATTTTCTTCACCGAGCCACAATACGGGCAGATCTCCTTCTCGGTGAGTTCAATGTCCGAGGCGAGAAGCGTTCCGCAGCCATTGCATCGGGGCCGTGAATTTTCAACACCTTTCAGGCGACCGCATTTGCACTCCCAGTTGCCGATCGAATAGCTGATAAAATCGAGATAAGTTGTCTCTTTAAAATCAGAAATGGGAAAGACATCTTTAAAAGCAGCCTGCAGTCCGGCATCTTTTCTTTCCTCAGGCAAGAGCTCCATCTGAAGAAATTCGGCATAGGATTGCCTCTGGATGGCGAGCATATCCGGCATGGGAAAGACAGTTGTTATTTTTGAAAAATCGACTCTCTGGCGATAGATATTCTCTTTGTTTTCAAGCATCTTTGCCCTCTCAAAAGGCACTTAAAATTCTATAGAAAATTATCAATGAATTGCTCAACTCAGTTTTACTGGACCTCGATCACTGCACCAACTGCTTCAAATTTTGCTTTTATTTCTTCAGCCTCCTGCTTAGAGACTCCCTCCTTTAAAGGCTTGGGAGCACCGTCGACTAAGTCCTTGGCTTCTTTCAAGCCGAGGTTCGTCACTTCCCTTACGGTTTTGATGACATTAATCTTTTTGTCTCCAACATCCTTCAGGACCACTGTAAAGACTGTTTTCTCTTCCTCCGCCTTAGCCTCTGCCTGAGGTGCCGCAGCTCCTGCAGTGGCTACAGGTACAGCGACAGCAGCCGCACTCACGCCATAGCGCGTTTCAAATTCTTTGATGTAGTCTGAGAGCTCTAAAACCGTCAAGCTGTCCAAGTGCTCAAAAAACTGCTCCTTGGTTAATTTTGTTTTCTCCTTTTTTTCTGTTGCGGTCTCGTTAACTTCTTTTGTTTGTGCTTTGGGCATTTTTTTACCTCCAATCCTATTTTTTTGTTTTTAATTGACTCAACAACCGACCTATATTATTTATCGGGGCTTGCCAAGTCCTTAATAAACTCATTAATGGCCAGGCCATTAAATTGCCGAGCTTCGCTATTAATTCCTTTCGGGAGCGCAAAGCAGCAATTTCAGAAAACTTTTCTGCCGGAAAAAACTGGCCTTCCAAAAGCCCTGCCTTTACTTTCAAAATCTTGTTTTTTTCTGAATATTCCTTAATCATCCGGGCTAAGCCAATCGGGTCTTCTGGACTAAAGGCAATAGCTGTCGGTCCTCGAAAATGCTTTCTCAGGTCCTCAGGGAATTCTTCTTTTAAGGCCCGAAGGGCAAGGCGATTCTTGACAACCCTGAAAGAATAAGAATGCTCTCGAAAGAGCTTCCTCAGCTCAACGAATCGCGAAACCGGCATTTTTATGAAGTCGAGCAAATAAAAAGTGTTTGAGTTCTTGAAGGCTTCGCTCAATTCTATAGCCAGCTTTTCCTTTTCTTTTTTAATCACCTTTTCTCTCCTACAATTCTAGAATGGCCTCAGAAAGCTTGATGGATGGTCCCATGGTTGAAGAAAGATAGATATTCCGGACATATTTTCCTTTTGCTCCAGGAGGCTTCGCTTGGAGAACAGCCTGAATGAAAGCCTTGATATTTTCGGCAAGTTTCGCTTCAGAGAAAGAAACCTTGCCTACAGGAGAATGGATAATCGCCGTCTTGTCGACTCTGAATTCGACTCGGCCGGACTTGATCTCTTCTACGGCTTTCTTGATGTCGAAAGTCACTGTTCCGGATTTTGGATTGGGCATGAGGCCTTTTGTCCCGAGAATCTTTCCCAATTTGCCTATGCTCCTCATGACATCCGGGGTGGCAACGACCGCATCAAAATCAATCCAGCCTGACGATATCTTTTCGACGATTTCTTCTCCTCCAAAATAATCTGCTCCGGCTTGCTCGGCCTCTTTAATTTTCTCCCCTGAGGCGATGACACAGATCTTTATTGTTTTTCCGGTTCCATGAGGAAGGACGACTGTCCCTCTCACCATTTGATCAGAATGCTTCGGGTCCACTCCAAGACGAAGAGCAATATCCACAGATTCGTCAAACTTGACATAGCTCAGCTTCTTGAGAAGACTGACAGCTTCCTCTAGAGAGTATTCTTCTTTATTTCTCAATTCCCGCGATTGAATATATTTTTTCCCTCTTTTACTCACGGACAATCTCCAATCCCATGTTTTTGGCTGTTCCTTCGACTATCTTCTTTGCTGCCTCTAAAGTGTAAGCATTCAAATCTGGCATCTTAATCTTTGCTATCTCTTCAATCTGCTTTTCCGTCACCTTTCCGACCTTTTCCTTGTTGGGAGTTCCAGATCCCTTGGCAATCCCGGCTGCTCGCTTCAAGAGGTAGGAGGCCGGGGGAGTCTTGGTCACAAAATTAAAAGACTTGTCTTTAAAAACATTGATGATGACAGGAATTATCGTTCCTTCTTCCATGCTGGCCGTTCTCTCATTGAATTGTCGAACAAAGTCCATGATATTGACACCGTGCTGACCGAGCGCCGGACCCACCGGCGGAGCAGGGCTTGCCTGGCGGGCCACAATTTGCAGCCTGATGACTGCCACAACTTCTTTGGACATTTCTCCTCCTAAATTTTCTCCACCTGTAAGAACTCAAGCTCAACTGGAGTCGAGCGACCGAAGATTGTCACCAAAACCTTCAGGGTATTTTTTTCATGATTGACCTCTTCAACGATGCCATTGAAGTTGAAGAAAGGTCCATCAATGATCCGAACCGCCTCTCCTTTTTCGAAAGTGTGCTTTGGCTTTGGCTTTTCAGAGGTCGTCTCCATGTGCTTAACAATCTGATTGACTTCTTCTTTGTTCAAGGGAGTCGGCCGCCTGCCTGAACCGACAAATCCCGTCACTTTGGGGATTTCGCGAATGATATGCCAATTCTCATCCGTCATTTCCATTTCGATCAGGATATAGCCGGGATAAGACCTTTTTGTGGAGACAACCTTTTTCCCTGCTTTGATTTCAACAACACCTTCGGTGGGGATGATGATTCTGCCGATTTTGCCCTCCATACTCAGCTCAATAGCCTTCTGCTGAATAGACTCGGCCACAAATTTTTCAAATCCCGAATAGGTGTGAACAACGTACCAGTTCTTTTCCATTTTTGGTCTAACCAAGTAAAGATTGAATCCGAGCTAAAAGCCAGGAGAGGATGATATCCATAAAATAAAGATAAAAGCCGAAAAAGAAAGTCGCCAGAATGACAATGATGGTCGTGCTGTAAACTTCGTTTTTTGAAGGCCAGGTTACTTTTTTTATCTCAACTTTGACCTCTTTCAGGAAGCTTATGAAGCGCTTATACCATCTTTCTTTTTTATCCATTCTTTGGCCTCATCCTCAAATATATAGAGCTCATTCTTTTCCTTTGTCTTTATGGCAGGTGAGGCAGGACTCGAACCCGCAACCTGCGGTTTTGGAGACCGCTGCTCTAACCAGTTGAGCTACTCACCTGTTTTCTTTTTCCTCCTTTTTTTCCTGAGCCGAGGCGATGACGGTTAACCTTGATTCATCTTTGACTTGATGAATCTATTTGATTTCCTTGTGAACCGTATGTTTTCTGCAGAACTTGCAAAATTTTTTCAATTCAATTTTGTCCTTTTGAAGCTTCTTGTTCTTGGTGAGGGTGTAGTTTCGCTCTTTACATTCTGAGCATTGAAGGGTTATGATTTCTCTCATTCTTTTTCCTCTTTATCAGCTTGAAGCAGGGTTTGGTTCGTCATCGGCCATATAGACTCTTTCCGCTTATTCCGCTATCTCTGTGACCGAGCCGGCTCCAACCGTCCTCCCTCCTTCTCGT
>CAZGMN010000060.1:0-15390 GCA_964526905.1 uncultured Eubacteriales bacterium | reverse complement strand
CGGCCTTTGATAAAGACTTCTTTCTCATCATCGGCCAAAAGCCTGTAGTTAGGGTTGACCTCATAAATCTTCATCCCCGAGGAGGAAGAGATTTTAATATCACTCAGATTGACACCAAGCCCCACCTTGATGACCGGGGTCTTGATCAGATATCCGTGGAAAAAAGCCTTCTCATTGCCGAATTCAATCGGGGCACTTGCCAAAAAAATCATGAGGAGAAAAAAAATAATATAGTATTTCAATCGCCTGTTGGTGATGATCTTCATTGGCTGACTTTTCCTTTTTGATAGAATTATAAGGGGATAATTTTGAGGATGTCAAGCAAAAAATTCAATATATGGTGCATATTTATTTATATATACAATATTCAGTATGGTCTTCATTCTTAGTCTTATGTAATAACCCTATTGGAAATGTAGTAAAAAGTCAATACCAAAATCGTTCTATTTACTATTTGTTTCTTACCAGCTAAAATGAATCTTCGAAAAAACGGAGGGAGCCATGAAAAAGACATTTTCATTATGCTTTTTGGGCCTTCTTCTTCTGAGCTTTGCCTCTTCTCCCGGAATTGCCCAGGACGCGAATGAAATCCTTAAGAAAATGATTGATGCCATGGGCGGAAGAAAAGTCCTGGAGAGTATCAGAGATACAACGGTAACCGGAACTTGGGAAATGGTTCAGATGGGGATGGGAGGGCCCTTAACCATGTACATGAAAGAACCGAACAAAATGCGCTGGGATGGAGAAGCGCAGGGAATGGTGGTCACCGAGGCCTACGATGGGGAAACCGCCTGGTGGTTCAATCCCCAAACAGGAGCCAGAGAGGATATGCCTGAAAGCATGGCAGAAAGCTTTAAAAGAGGAGCAATGGGCAACGACACCTTGCTCAACCCGGCCAAGTTCGGAATCAGCTTTGTTGAAAAAGGGAAGGAAAAAATCAACGCCAAAGAGTTTTTCGTCTTGGAACAGACCTATTCTGACGGCTTCAAATCGACTCTCTACATCGATTCTGAAACTTTCCTGCCCTATAAAGCAAAGTTTAAGAGTTCGGGCCCGACCGGCACAGAAGTTGAGACAGAAACTGTCACCTCCGATTATAGAGAAATCGACGGGGTAATGATTGCTCATTCGATGACTATCCTTCAAGACGGTCAGGAATTCATGAGAATGAACTTCACCTCAGTGAAATTCAATACAGGTCTGGAGGATTCTTTATTTAAAAAGTGAGCGGATAATCTTATAACAGTTTCTTTGCCGCGAGTTCAAGCGGCGGAAGCAAGCTGTTAAAGATAATTCAATAAAGGCGGCGTTTAAATGTCGACAAGACCAGAGGCCCTTCTTTTGTGACCAGGACCGTGTCTTCCACCCGCACGCCGAAATCCCCGAGATAAAGGCCGCAGTTTCCTATGGAAACCACTACTCCTTCCTCAAGCGGCACGGCCTCTTTCTCGCCATGAAAGAAAGCATGGCCAGAGGGCAAGGGAGGCTCCTCGAATTCAATGCCGACTCCGTGAAGGGGAGGACCGAAAATATGCTCTCCATGCCCTGCCTCTCGCATCATGCCCTGCAGCGCTTCTTCCAGGTCGAGCATCGTCACCCCTGCTTTTACCAGCCCGACTGTTCTCTCCTGTGCCTTGAGAAAGAGGTCAAAAGCTTCTTTTTGCTTTGCCGTTGGCTTCCCGGCGCAAACTGTGCGGCAGATGTCAGCGCAATAGCCATGATAGACAGGATGAAGGTCGATCATCACCAAATCCCCGTCTTCTATCTTGCGGTAGGAGGGCAAGCCGTGAGCGATGTTTGTCCTGGGCCCTGAGGCAACGTAAGTACGGTAAAATCCTTCTGCGTCCGCCTTGCGCATCGCTGCCTCGGCAGCCCCGGCAATTTCTATTTCTGTCGCCCCAGGCTTAACAGCTTCGACAGCAGCCTTCATGCCTTGGTCGGCAACATTGGCCGCCTGCTTGATAATCTCTATCTCCTCCCTGCTCTTTACCATTCGCACCCTGGACATGACCTCTGTTCCGTCTACGGCAACGGCTGTCTCGGGCATGGCATGAGGATGGGTCAGCATGCTCTTCATGGAGACAGTCAGAAAAGTATTCTCCAGGCCAACCTTTGCCTTCTCCAGTCCAAATTTTTCAAAAAAATTATGCAGCGAGTGGAGCATTCCGACTTCATCTTCAAAGCCGGCCATCTCGTCAAAATAGGCGATGGCCATGACATCCTTCATATCCGTGGAAGGAACGCCAAGCGCCATTTTCCCTTTAAAGGTGACAAGAGCATAGGCGCACAATCGGCCGTCTCCTGTGAGATAAAACATATTGGCCGGCTTGGTCAGGAGCAAGGCCTCGATCCCCTGCTCTTTCATCAATTCTCCTGCTCTCTTGATGCGTTCATCAAACTTTGGAGACCGCCTTCCTTCGGAGTGCAGAATGAATTTTTCACCTTTGAGATGCTCTTGATGCGATACTTGTTGTTTTTCCATCTTGCCCTCCTCTTCAAAAGTATAAGCCTTAAAAAATGATAAAATGAAGAGACTCAGGCCAAGGAATAAAGGTAAAAAGTAAAGCTTCTTCATCATCCCTCCTTTGTCAGATTGTATTCTCTTGGTGAGAACATCTTTTCTTCCCCGAGAGGCTGACCGCTCAATATCACGGATTTGGGAATGCTCTCTCTTTGTGCTTTTGAGCAATAGTCTCAGCCAAGTTATCCAGGGCTCTGAAATCAGCTTCCCTGGGATATCCCTGGCAAAGAACCGGAGCCAAGAGTTCGGCCTTCAGGTTTGGAATAAGGCCGATGACCTGTTCCGTAGCTTTGCTTGCCCAGCCATAGGAGCCGATGATCGAGGCAAACTTCAGCTTCGGCCTCAAAGCATTGGCCAGATGGGCTGCATAAACGACACCGGGATGGGGGCCAACATGGACGGTAGGGGTGCCGATAACGATTGTCGCCGCATCGACCAGGCTAATCGCCAGCTTGCCAATATCCGTTGCAGCCAGATTGAACTGAAAGACGGTAACTCCTCTCTCGGCCAGGGCACTGACCAGATATTCAACCATCCTTCCCGTGCTGCCGTGCATCGAGACATAAGGAAGGACAACGATGTTTTTGGGATCATCTGAAACCCAATCCTCGTAGGCATCGATGATGAACCCGGGTTTGTCATAGACTGGGCCGTGACTGGGGGCAATAAAATTGATTTTATGGCTTTTTATCTTCTCCAGATTCTTCTGGATAATCTTGCGGAAAGGCATCATAATCTCTGCATAATATCTTTTTGCAGCCTCATAAACGCGGCCTTCATCCCTGACATAGAGCTCGGTTGCCGCCAGGTGAGAGCCGAAAAAGTCGCAGCTGAAGAGGATTTGATCTTCTCTTAAATAGCTGACCATCGTCTCTGGCCAGTGAACCCAGGGCGCGTGGATAAACTCAAGTGTCTTCCCCCCAATGGGGAGGGTTTCACCGTCAGCCACAGTGATAATTCTTTCTCCATCAATCTGCAGGAGGTCGATAAGCATCCCCTTTCCCTGAGGAGTGGCTATGACTTTTGCCTTCTTGTATTTCTCAAGAACAACAGGGATGGCGCCAGAATGGTCCTGCTCGGCATGGTGAGAAACAATGAAATCAATATTGGGAACGCTTTCCAGTTGAGATAAGAGAATGCTGACCATGGAAGGGTCGACAGTATCGAATAAGACCGTCTTATCCTTGCCCCGAACAAGGTAGGCGTTGTAGCTCGTTCCATCAGGAAGGGGGATGAGGGAGTCGAAAAGACGCCGGTCCCAGTCCACTGCGCCCATCCAATAAATATCTTCTTTGATCTTTCTGAGTTTCATTAAATTGCCTCCTCTCCTTGTATACTCAAAATGCCACTTATAAATAAAAACAACTTAGAATCTACGATGTCAAGATATCAGATAATAGAATTAAGGAGTTAGACCTCTGTCTCCTGGAGGACACTGTAGGCAAGTTTAAGAGCGCGAAGCGCTTCTTCGCCGCTGACCTTTCTCGGCTTTCCGTCTTTGATACACTGGAAAAAGCTCTTGAGCTCTCTCTTAAGGGGCTCTTCTTTTTCAATCTTCAAGCTCTTTATATCCGTCTGTCTTCCGTTCAAGGGGAAGATGCTGACTTCCTGGTTAATATAGTCAACAGAGTAGCAGACAGTCGGCTCGAAGATGCGCAGTTTTCTCACCTTTCCCTGATGGACACGGCTGGCTGTCAGTGTCGCTACGCATCCTGATTTGAATTCCAGGCGGGCATTGGCAATATCGACCTTCTCTGTGAGGACATGAATCCCTGAAGACCTGATCGACTTGACCTCATCCTTGAGCAAGGCCAGGATGATATCCAAGTCGTGAATCATCAGGTCGAGAACAACATCGATATCCAGAGACCTGGTGGAGAAAGAGCCCAGCCTCTGAACTTCTATGAATTTTGGCTCTGAAATGATATTTTCTACGGCTTCCACCGCCGGGTTAAACCTTTCCAGATGTCCGACCTGAAGAATAAGGCCGCTCTTCTTGGACATCTTCACCAGCTGCTCAGCCTGATCGACGGTCTCGGTTATCGGCTTCTCGACCAGGGTAGATTTCCCTTCGCTCAAGAGCCTGGTGCTGATAGAAAAATGTTCGGACGTAGGAGTGGCGACAATAGCGGCGTCAATCTCATCCAGCATGTCTTCATAGTTCTGATAGTATTTCAAACCGTGGCGGTTGCCAATCTCTACGGCCTTCTTAAAATCGATGTCGGCAACTCCCTTGAGCTCGGCCTCCTCGAGATAGGATAAAATCCGGGCATGCTGCATGCCCAAATAGCCGACCCCGATGATGCCGACCCTTACTTTCTCCATTTTTCTCTCTCCAAACCGAAATTCAGCTCTTTGCTCTTCCTCTCTTCAAAGAAAAAATTCTTCAAGACTTTGAAAATAGAAGGTTCTTCCCATTCTTACAATTTCCTGGCGACAATTGAAATTCCCTTAGCGTCGGCCAAAAGAACCGCCCTCTCTTTCTCAAAAAAAGGAATCTTTTCGGCCTCGAAGCAAAGGGCTCGCCCTCGAGCCTCGACAAGGCTCTTTATAGTCTTGAGCCCCACTGCTGGCAAATCCATCCTTGCTTCCTGAAAAGGGCGACTGACTTTGACCGCAACGATCTCTGAACCAGCTAAATCTCCACCTCTTTTTATCGCCTCATCCGTCCCTTCCATCCCTTCCACAGCCACAATGGCTTTATCCTTGACGACGACAGTCTGTCCGATATCCAGACCTGATATGCTTTTTGCAACCTTCCAGCCAAAGGCAATGTCCTCCTCCACCTCAGGGGAAGGCAATGTCTTGGTCAGGATGCCTTCCTGGCAAAAGGCGGAAGCGATGAATGGAGTTGGATCTATAACCTCGATTCCTTCCCCTGCCAGAAAGTCAATAATACTCTTGATGATGGCCAGAGGGCCTTTTTCCCTGCTTTGAGCCAGAAGAAGGAGTGAGGTTTTATCGAATCTTTCTTTCTTAAAAATGAGCCGGTGGTCGACTTTCCCTGCAAAGACAGCCTCCTTGACTCCGTTATCCTTGAAGAATGAGACAAGCTCTGAGACGGCACCAACCTCAATCCACTTAAAAACATCGACTCCTTTCTTGAGATCCGGCTGAGCTTCTCCCCTGATCCCAGCGACGGCGCACGAGTATCCCACCTTCTTAGCTTCTCCAAGAACCAAAAAAGGGAATTCTCCTGAACCAGCAATTATTCCCAATCGGCTTCCCATTGCTCAGATACCTTTTTCACTATTCCTCTCGTGGAAGATTGGACAAAATTGATGATTTCATCCCTATCTTCTCCAGGAGGGATTTGCTCTTTGATTCTTTCCAGGGCTTGAGTCGAGTTTAAGTCAGAATAGAAAAAAATTTTAAATATTTCCTTGATTATCTTGAGCCTTTCGCGGGAAAAGCCCCTTCGCCGCAGGCCGACGGAGTTCAATCCATAAAGGAGAGTCGGCCGCGTCCCGGCCACCCGGCAGAAAGGAAGGACATCTTGAGTGATGACAGTGTATCCTCCGACAAAAGCATATTTTCCGACACGGCAGAATTGATGAGCAGCGCTGAAGCCTCCGACTGTCGCATAATCCTCGATAGTGACATGGCCTCCCAGAGTGGCGGCGTTGATGAAGACGGTCTCATCCCCGACTACACAATCATGGGCAATATGAGAATAAGCCATAAAATAATTGTTGTTCCCGATAAGGGTTTTTCCCCTCCCTTTGGCTGTTCCTCTATGGATTGTGATCCCCTCGCGGAAAATATTCCTATCTCCAATCCTGACTGAGGTTTCCTCCCCCTTGTAGGTCACATCCTGAGGCGCTGCCCCGATAGAAGAAAAAGGCGAGAAAAGGCACTCTTCCCCTATCTCGGTCAAACCGTCTATATGGACATAAGCATCAAGCCTCGTCTTCTTATGAATCGTAACTCTTTCGCCAACAAAAGAATAAGGACCTATCCAAACCCCTTGATCCAACTTGGCTTTGGGATGGACTGTGGAAGTGGGATGGATAAAGACCTCGTTCTCACTCATCCAGTTCCTCAAGCTTCACGAATGAAGCCATCGCCTCGCTTTCGGCAGCAATCTCTTCTCCGACATATGCCTTGCCGCGGACATAACAGAATCTGCTCCTGAGCTTTAGGATCTCCACTTCCAGCCGCAACTGGTCACCCGGAATTACCGGCCTCCTGAACTTGGTATTATTAGCCGCACTCAAAAAAATGAGAGTCTTTTCAGGATCAGGGATGGATTGCAAAAGAAGAATGGCTCCTGCTTGAGCCATGGCTTCGAAGACCAAAACTCCAGGCATAACTCGCTTATGAGGGAAATGCCCTTGAAAAAAGTGCTCGTTGTAAGTGACATTTTTAATGGCGACAATCGACTTTCCCTTTTCCAGCTCCAGGACTCTATCCACTAAGAGGAAGGGGTAGCGATGAGGAAGAATTTTTAGGATTTTTTCTATATCGAGAAATTCTTTATTTTTTTGTTGGTGTTTTTGACGCATCGTATCTTTTAATAACCTCTGCGGTCAGGTCAATCGTTGGATTGACGTAGATAATACCGCTTCTCGCCGCATTCCCATCGAAGATGATTTCTATGTTCATCTCCTTACCCATCTGCTCGATAATCGGCATTACTTCAGTCTGAAGCCTATCGAAGAGCCTGGCCTGAAGCTCATTGAAGTCGCGGGAAGAATCTTCGGCGAAACGCTTTCTTTCGGTGCGCAACTTCTCCAAATCAGAAGACATGTTCATTATCGCTTCGTTGGTCAGAGTGAGCCTCTGGGTGGAGAGCTTGTTTTCCATCTGGCGAATATTTTCATCCATATTGGCGAGTCTGGTTTGGTCGGTCTTGCTTTTCTCCTCCAGCCTGGCAATGATATTCTTTCCCTCGATAGACTTTTGCAGAACCTCTGCTGAATTGATGACCGCAATCTTGATTGTCTGTTGAGCAAAGCTCAAAGTCACAAGCATTGCCGTTCCCAGAGCAATGAAAACAATCTTGCCTCTGCTTCTTTTCATGTCTTGCCTCCTTAATTTGAGTCGAAAAATGTATTCCGAATTTCCTCAGAAAGTGGTTCCTATGGCGAAACGAATGGCGAAGTTGGTGTCGCTGCTGTAAATCTTTCGATTATTGTAGGCAAAAATCAGCCTGAAAGGGACTCGAAGAGCGGGCACGAATATCCTCAGCTCAAGCCCGGCGGAAGTGTAGAGGCTGCCCGTGCTGATTTTCTGGCCTCGGTCATAAGCATTCCCAGCGTCGTAGAAAAAAATCGTATAAAGAGGCCCGCCAACAGGAATGATGTACTCGGCGTTGAAGACAAGAGACTTCTCTCCGCCCATGTTCCTTCCGGTGCCAGGGTCACGGGGACCGATGGTATAAATCTCATAGCCCCTTATCGACCTCTCTCCTCCAAGATAGAATTTTTCCCAGATGGGAATGGCTGAACCATGGTAAGGCCTTATAAACTCGTGCTCAACATGGAATCCAATCACATGATTAAAAATAATTGGATGGAAGAAGGACCATTCAAAATGTGGCTTGATCATGCTGACTTCGCCGCCCAGAATACCGCCGGCCAACTTGCAGGAGGCCAAGTACAAAGTGCCCCGACTCGGGGTTAAGGGGCTGTCGACTGTCGAACGGTAAATTGACGGGGATATGCTGCTGACATTGTAATCTCCTCCCTGCATATAATAATAGGGAGAAAGAGAAGAGTAGCCTTCTTCAGTTCCTCCTGTTACATCGATGTGAATATTTTCATAGGAATAGGTGACACTTGTTCTCCAATAACCCTTGACTCTGGCTCCAAAATTAAGAGAAATCCCTTTCTCTTTCTCATCGAAGAGGCCGGGATAAATAAGATAACGGTTAAAGATATTAAAACCTAAAGTCATGGGGAGGTCAAAAACATAAGGCTCAGAAAAACCAAACATATAGTTTTTGATATTTTTACCGTGCTGAATCATAAACTCGAGATTCTCGCCGGCACCCAAGAAATTCACAGTGGAATAGCTTACAGCAACAAAGGCGCCTTCGTAGCCGCTGTATCCGGCTGTGAACTGTACGTTGTTTCTTTGGAGCTCCTTAAGATTGAGGGTAACATTCATTTGAGTTGGTTTATCAGGATCTTGCTTGACTTGAGGCTCGCCATCAAGCTCGACCAGGCCGAGCTGTCTCAACCTCAAGAGGCTGTCCTTGAAGTAATCCACTCTAAAAACATCTCCCTCTCGGAGGAGCATCTCCCGCCTGATGACTTTATCCTTGGTATACGTGTTCCCCTTGAACTCGAGCCGATTGAGAAAGGCCAATTCGCCCTCATTGACATTAAAGGTAACTGAGACCTGCTTTCGCTTTGGGTCCAAGCTTTCCACCGGGACAATATAGATAAAGAGATAGCCAAAGTTTCGATAAAATTCAGACATCTTTTCAGTGCTCTTCTCTGTCAATTTGGTGCTGTAGATCTCACCTTCGTTCAATCTGACAAAAGTGCGCAAGAACCGTGTGTTCACAATCTTATTTCCCTCGATCTTGACCTCGCCGACCGTGTAGCGGTAACCGGCATCGACGGGGATGATGATTCTCTTCATCTTCTGCTTCCTGAAGAAAATCGACCTCTTCGTTGTCTCTTCTATCCTCGGCTCACCGATGGTTGCTTCCATATATCCATATTCTTTGTATTTCTTCTTGAGGCTGGCTAAGTCGTCACTGATTTTGTTTTGCTTAAAGACATCCTTGCCCATTATCCAAGACAGGAATCCGTGCGGCTTGTTATCCTTCATTGCCCAAGTTAAAACACTCTTGAGCAGCTTTGGCCTGCCCTCAAATTCAACCTCACCGACTTTGATCTTTGGCCCCTCTTTGATGTTAAACAAGATTTCATACTCATTCTTCCCTGTCTTGTTTCTTTCAACCTCGACTTTGCCTGATTGAAGGCCTTTCTCAACGAGCAAATCTTCGATTGTCTTCTGTATTTTTTGAAGCTTATTGGGATTGAAATAAGAATAGGGAAGGATGTATTCGTCCTTCTCTTTCAATTTGTTGACGATATCATCTTCTTTCAGCTTCTTTCCCGTCTTATAGACGATATTCTTGATGAGCGGGTTCTCTTCGACAGTGATCTTCACAATCTTCCCATGTTTTCCTTCTTCTCTTTCTATCTTGATGTTGGAAAAAAATCCGGTCGACCACAGAACTCTAAAGTCTCTCCTTAACAGGTCTTCATTATAGTAATCTCCCTCCTTTGAGGAGAGATAATACTTGACCGTATCCTGGCTGACTCTTTCATTTCCGATGATTTCTATTTTCTCCACTATTTCCTGGCCGAAAAGAAAGAGAGGAAGGAAGAAGAAGATTAGGATTTGAATGACTCTTCTCATTTCTTTCTCCTTATACCATATTAGCCTTCAAAAATAAAGGCAGATGAGAGGTTCCGTCCTGAACAGAGACACATTATTCTTGCGTTATTTAAAACTTTAGAGGCGGGATAATAGTTTCAGGCTTCCCTTTTCCATCAAGTAGATTTTATGGCAGAATTGAGCAACCTTTTCGTTGTGGGTGACGACAACAGACGAGAGGCCCCTTTTCTCATGGAGCTCCCGAATGAGCCCAAGAATCATCTCACCTGTCTTCCAGTCCAGATTTCCCGTAGGCTCATCAGCTAAGAGCAACTTCGGCTCGTTGACCAGTGCACGGGCAATAGCCACCCGCTGCTGCTCTCCTCCAGAAAGCTTAGCAGGCCTGATCTGAGCCTTTTCCTCCAGAAAAACTTCGCGGAGAACGTCAAGAGCCTTTTTCTGAGCCTCCTTCTTCTCCATGCCGCCAATTATCAGAGGAAAGCTGATATTTTCTAAAGCCGTGAATTCAGGAAGGAGGTGGTAGAACTGAAAAATAAAGCCGATTTTCCTGTTTCTTATCTCGGCCAGTTCCTGTTCATTCTTGGTAAAGATATCCTCGCCGTCAAAAAAAATTTTCCCCCTTGTCGGTTTATCCAGAGCTCCAAGAAGGTTGAGCAGAGTGGTCTTTCCCACTCCAGAAACTCCCATGATTGCCGCAAAGTCGCTCCTCTCCAGCTCAAAGTCCAAATCCTCAAAGACGCGCAAGACTCCCTTGGGCAAAGGATATTCTTTGCATATCTTTTCTGCTTTGATGATGCTACTCATATTTTAATGCCGTAATAGGGTCAACCTTGGATGCCCGATGCGAGGGGAAAAGCGTTGAGAGAAAAGTGATTAAAAGGCTAATCCCTATGATCAGGAACAGGTCAAGAGGCTGGATATGGAAAGGGACTGAGGGAATCTGGTAGATATCCTCGGGTATCTTGATCAGTTGGAAGGCATTGGCCAGCCAGCACCAGGACAAGCCCAGAACAACGCCGGCGGCTGTTCCGATGACGCCGATCATCGCTCCCTGAAGAAAGAATATTTTTCTTATGTTCTGAGACGCTGCACCCAGGGCCATGAGAATGCCGATGTCCCTGGTCTTTTCCATGACCATCAAGATTAGAGTGGCGATGATGTTTAAGGCGGCAACGAGGACGATGAGGGCAATGGTCAGGAACATGATGTTCTTCTCCAGCTTCAAGGCAGAGAAGAGGCTTTTGTTCAGCTCCATCCAAGTCTCCACATAAGCCAGGGGAGGGATCATGCTTTGGATCATCTTGGCTATCTTTGGAGCTTGAAAGATTTTTTCTATTCTGATGTTGATATAGCTTATTCTATCCTCAAGTCCAAAAATCCTCTGCGCCTGTTCAAGCCGGATCAGAGCCGTTGTCGAATCAAACTCAAACAATCCTGTCTTGAAAATCCCAGTTACCATAAATTTCTTTAGCCTGGGCAAGAGACCCAGAGGGGAAAGACTCGAAGGCTCGGTAATAACAGTCACCGTCTGCCCGGTGGTAGCACCGATTGAAGCGGCTATCTCCCGCCCCAGAAGGATGCCTTCTCTCTTTGAATCCGCAGCAGGAATGCTTCCCTCTTCTAATTTTTCGATCCAAGAAGAATATTTTTTCTCAGCGTCAAAATCGACTCCTTTGAGAACAGCTCCTCGGTTCGCTGAGGGGCCATGCAAGAGAACAGTCTCGTAGACGACGGGAGTAGCGGACTTGACTTCCTTAAGATTTTTTATCTTGGAGATGAGCTGGGAGTAATCTTTGAGCCCCTCCTGGCTGATATCTAAAACCATGATGTGGGAGGTCGAGCCAAGAATCTTGTCCTGGACATCCCTCTGAAAGCCTGTAATCAGGGCGATGGCGATGATGAGGGCCATGACCCCGATGGTGATTCCCAGCATGGAGATAAAGGTAATGACTGAGATAAAGGCCTGTTTCCTTTTGGCGGTCAGATATCTTTTGGCAATGAACAGTTCATAGCTCATGAAGGAATTTCAATCTCATTCTTTCGGCCTGAGAAGGGGGAAAAGAATGACTTCCCTAATGGATTTCCTGTCAGCAAAAATCATCACCAGCCTGTCAATTCCGATTCCCTCGCCCGCTGTTGGAGGAAGGCCGTATTCCAGAGCCTGGATATAATCCAGGTCAATCCAGTGGGCTTCTTCCTCTCCCCTTTGGCGCGCCTCTGCTTGCTCCTCAAACCTCTTTCGCTGCTCTACCGGGTCTGAAAGCTCGCTGAAGGCATTGGCAATCTCCATGCCGGCCATGACAAGCTCGAAGCGCTCTGCCTCATCCGGGTTTTCTCTCGAAGCCTTAGCCAGAGGAGAAACCTCGCGGAGAGGATTGATGATAAAAGTGGGTTGAAGGAGATGATGCTTGACGCATTTGTCGAAGATGACATCCAGAGCTTTTCCGTAGGACATCGTCTTTTTCTCCGGGACAAGAGTCGAGGCAAATTCGATCGTTCCTGCCCGGTCATCGAATCGGCTGGGGGCAAGGCCACTGTAGCTGACCAATGCCTCTTTGAACTTTATCCTCTTCCACGGCCTTTTCAAAGAAATCTTTTGTCCTCCGAAAGCTATCTCTTCCCCTCCAAGGAGCCTTAGGCTGAGGGAGTTGATGAGCTCTTCGGTCATCTCCATCATCTGCTGATAATCGCTGTAGGCCTGGTAGAATTCGAGCATGGTGAATTCCGGATTATGCTCGGAGGAGATTCCTTCGTTTCTAAAGTTGCGATTGATCTCATAGACTTTTTCAAAGCCGCCGACAATCAGTTTCTTCAAGTAAAGCTCAGGGGCGATTCTCAGATAGAGGTCAATGCCCAGGGCGTTATGAAAAGTCTTGAAGGGTTTGGCCAGGGCGCCGCCCGGGATGGCATGCATCATCGGCGTTTCAACCTCGAGATATCCCTTTTCATCAAAGAATTTTCTTATTAGGGAAATCATAAGGCTGCGCAGCCTGAAGACCTCGTGCTCCTTGGGATTCATGATGAGGTCCAGGTATCTTTTTCGATAGCGAAGCTCTGTATCTTGGAGACCATGCCATTTCTCAGGAAGGGGATGAAAACACTTGGCCAGGAATGTCCAGGAATCGACCAGGACAGTCAACTCTCCGGTTTTTGTCCTGAACAAGGTCCCTTGGACAGCGACAACATCTCCGATATCAATCAGTGAAAAGAGCTCGTATTCACGCTTTCCCACTCCTTCTTCCCGGATATAAGCCTGAAGCCGGGAACGGCTGTCGATGATATGGAAAAATGAAGCCCGCCCCATGCGCCGCATGGAGATAATCCTCCCCGGCAGGGCAACCCTTACCTTTTTCTCCTCCAGCTCTTCTCTCGAAAACTTCGAAAATTTTTCCACAATCTCAAAAATAGAATGAGTCGTCTCCACCTTATGAGGAAAGGCGTCTATTCCTTCTTGGATAAGCTTCTCCATTTTGAGCCGGCGAGCAGCTTCCTGGTCTCTTTCTTTTGTCTCCTCGGCCCTGTTCAAGCTATCTTTTGCTGGGATGACTTTCTTTTCA
This sequence comes from uncultured Eubacteriales bacterium, assembly GCA_964526905.1. Taxonomy (GTDB): domain Bacteria; phylum Acidobacteriota; class Aminicenantia; order Aminicenantales; family Aminicenantaceae; genus CAZGMN01. The sequence continues at coordinate 1,953 of CAZGMN010000060.1, read as the reverse complement.
GCCATGTCCTTTCTTCCTTGATGTTTTCTTTTTCTTTTCCAGTTTTTTTCTTACAGCATCCAAAATTCCATTGACAAATGTCGCCGCCTCGTCTCCGCTGTATTTGCGGGCAATCTCAATCGCTTCATTGATGACGATCGCCGGAGCGATATCATCCTCGTAGAGGAGTTCAAAGACGGCCATGCGCAGGATGTTGCGGTCGATCAAAGCCATGCGTGAGATTCTCCAATGCTCTGAGACAGATTGAATGAGCCTGTCAACCTTCTTTTGATGCGTGGCAATTCCTGTTGCGAGCCAAGTGCTGTATTCTTTAATTTCGCTGGCTATCTTTCTCGACTGCCAGTATTGAGACAGAGCTTCCTGCGGGTCTGAGTCCTCGAATTCCATCTGAAAGAGAATCCGGAGGGTATGTTCGCGGGCTTTCCTTCTTTGGCCCATGAAGCAGCTTCTGCCTTATTTAAGCTTAGCTTCTTTGATTAAGTTTAAAGTCTCTACAACAGAGAAGACTGCGTCCCAGCCTTTATTGCCTTCTTTTGTGCCGGCGCGTTCTATGCCCTGCTCGATGGTGTCAACAGTCAGGATGCCAAAAGCCACCGGCACGCCCTCTTCCATTGCAACCTGAGCCAGGCCCTTGGTGACTTCAGCACTGAGAAAGTCAAAATGAGGCGTATCGCCCCTGATCAGCGCTCCCAAGCAGACAATTCCATCCACTCTTTTCTCCTTGGCAAGCTTCTTGGCGATGATCGGAATCTCAAAAGAGCCTGGAACTCTGTAAACGGAAATGTCTGCGTCCTCTGCTCCCAGTCTGTGGAGAGCATCGAGAGCGCCTTCGAGCAGCCTTTCTGAAATGAATTGATTAAAGCGGCTGACGACAACACCAATTTTTAAGCCTTTTGCCTGAAGTTTTCCTTGATATGTTTTCATATTCATCTCCCTCTATCGGCCCTGAAAATTTGCCTTCCTTCTTTCCAGGAAGGCTTTTGTCCCTTCCTTGCTGTCTTCTGTATCACAGGCTTTAGCAAAGAGCTCGGCTTCTATGAGCAAACCTTTTTCCAGGGTCTGGTCTAATCCTTTATTGATGGCTTCGATAGCAAGGCCAACTGCCAGAGGGCTGTTGGCTTGTATTTCCTTGGCAAGGGCCTCACAGGTGGGGAGGAGATTGTTCAACGGAACAACCTTGTTGACCAGGCCCATCCCCAAGGCCTCCTGGGCATTGATCATCTTTCCGCTGAGGATAAGCTCCATAGCCAATCCCTTCCCGATCAGCCTGGCCAGTCTCTGTGTTCCGCCAAAGCCGGGGATGAGGCCCAATCTGACTTCGGGCTGCCCCATTTTTGCATTTTCCGAGGCAACTCGAATATGGCAGGCTAAAGCAATCTCTGTCCCTCCACCCAGAGCATAGCCGTTCACGGCGGCGATGACGGGCTGTCGAAAATTCTCGATCAATTTTGTAAGCTCCTGCCCTTCCAAGGCATACTGCTTTCCAGAGGTGGAATTGATATTAGCCAGCTCGCTAATGTCGGCCCCGGCCACAAAAGCCTTATCCCCAGAGCCGGTAAGAATGACGGCCTTAATCTCAGGATCATTCCTGAACGAAAGAAAAGCAGCCTTGAGCTCATTGATTGTCTTTAAGTTTAAGGCATTGAGCTTGTCAGGCCGGTTGATAATGACCCAGCCCACATTTTCTTTCTTTTTTACCAGCAGATTTTCAAATTCCATATCTAACCCCTTTCAGATAAAATCAAAATTCTCATCTTAGCGTCCATTTTAAAATTTTAGATATTTTAACAAATAAGAGCCTTTTTTGCACTTATTTTAATTTTAAGGTTTTGGGAAATAGCCGAAGCGACCATTAAGGATTTAGCCATCGGAGTTCGCTCTTCGAGGGAACCCGACGCAGTCGGGCGGCGAGCATGTCTGAGCGAAGCGAGTTGCGCAGCCGCCGAGAAGAGC
>CAZGMN010000059.1:0-15402 GCA_964526905.1 uncultured Eubacteriales bacterium | reverse complement strand
CTCCCAATCGGATTTTTAACGCCATTCTCCGTTCGCTCTTCTCGGCGGCTGCGTAACTCGCTTCGCTCAGACATACTCGCCGTCCGACTTCGTCGGATTCCCTCGAAGAGCGAACTCCGAAGGCTAAATCCTCAATGGTCGTAGCGGCTATTCCCCAAAACCTTTATGATTTCTAAATTAAGGTGATAACTTTTCTTTTTCCTCTTTTTTTCTTTCGCCGGTAGATAATAAAGAAAGTCGGAACCGCAGAAATAAGAACCACTGAAATAGAAGTAATCAACGGTCCGGAACGGACCAGCAAATAGCTGAAAGCAACGATAGGAACAAGGCTGACCTGAACTAAGATTTTTAACGCCTTGTGCTTGGCAATTTTTTGAGCAAATGGCGGCGAATTTTTATAATAAAATTTCACCAGCGCCCGGCCGAGCTTGCTGGTCATGAGATATCTCTCCCTGAAATCCTGCAGGGCTCTCACATAAGGATGCAGGGGAGAGCCGTAGGCAGCGGTGGCGATGGTGCAGGTCGCAATTCTGAAAATTTTGTCAAGTGCATCCTTTTCTACCGGTTTTTCGCTTATTCGAGCAAAATTGGCTCTTATCGATTTATCTGAATTCAGGATTACCTGTATTGGATTATCTGTTCCTGATTCGTCGCCGCTCCAGCCGCTGAATTTATAATCGGTGTTTGGCGTAGCCGTTATCGAAATTTCTTTTCCCTTATCGTAGACATATGTGCCTGGTTGGGGAGTGGTTGCCCCTCCTGTCCCAGCATCTATGGTCAATGTGTAGCGCTGAATAAAGCCGGCGATGACGAACTTATCCATATTTAAGTTGACGATGATTGAGTTGTCCGTCCCTGAAGCATCGCCGCTCCATCCTTCGAACCTAAACTTAATCATCGGTATGGCTAATACCGGAACCTGCGCGCCCCAATCCTGGATATATGTTCCTGGCAGAGGGTCGGTTGTCCCTCCCTCAGTGGCATGAATGGCAAGCAGAGGTTTTTCAGAGCAGAGCTGAAATACAGTTGAATCGGCTGCATTTTGAGAGAAAGCTGGAAATGAGAATTCATGAATGACTGTTGTATCTTTAGGAACGATATCAGTATTTTTAGGGACAATAGAGGTATTTGACACTTTGGCATTCGAATCTTTAAGGAATCTGCAGGACTTGCCGATCGTTCCATCCGGAAGAAGCTTTAAAACAAGGAAATCACTCGAGCCCGCTCCAAAGGCAGAGATGTTGCCGGCAACGACATAGCCGCCGTCGCTTGTCTGCTGAACGGAATTTGCCTCCTCATCCAAGAGCGTGCCGAAGGTCTTTTGCCATTCGATATTTCCAGATGGATTAAGCTTTAAAATCCAGAAATCCTTTGCTCCGGCACCAAAAGACTGAGTGTTTCCTCCAACGATGTAGCCGCCATCATTTGTTTGTCGAATATTGTAAATGAAATCTTCGTTGCTTCCTCCGTAAGTCCGCTGCCATTCTATTTCTCCTGATGAATTGAGCTTTATGATCCAGACGTCGTCTTCTCCAGCGCCAAATGAGCGAGTGTCCCCTCCAATGATATAGCCTCCATCACTTGCCTGTTGAATGCAGCTTATAGAATCATCATCAACTCCACCATAAGTCCTCTGCCATTCAATATCACCTGCTGAGGAAAGCTTTAAGACCCAAATATCGTTGCCTTGAGCACCAAAGGAGAGGGTGTTGCCTCCAGCGATATACGCTCCATCGCTCGTTTGTTGAATGAAGCGCACAGAATCATCGTCGCTCCCTGAATAAAGGCGCTGCCAGATTATGTCTGCTGTTGAGGAGAGTTTTGAAATCCAGATATCATTTTTCTCTCCTTCGAGGCTCGAATAGGCACCGCCCAAGACGAAGCCTCGGCCGCTTGTCTGCTGAAAGCAATAAACGATATTATCGATAGCTCTTCCCAAGCAGAACTGCCCTTCTATAGCTCCCGTTGAGTTAAGCTTTATAATCCAAATTTCGTATTCTTGGCTGAATGGCCGCCCGTTGCAGCCGACAAGATATCCTTCATCGTTCGTCTGCTCAATAGATAAAAGATTTTTGTAATAAGAGCTGCGATAATAATTCTGCCATTCGATCGCTCCATCCGAATCCAGCTTTAGAAGCAACAGGTCGTAATATTGGGTGCCAGAAGAATTACTATCGCCGGCGACAATATAACCTCCGTCTTTTGTCTGTTGAATGAGGAGAACATTATCTCCCTTATTCCCCCCATAGGTTTTCACCCATTGGGCATGGAGAGAAATGAAGGGAGTGAAAGTCATGAGAAAAGCTATGGCAAACAGGATTCTTTTCATTTGTTTTGCTTGATGATACTTAATTTGCTTTTAAGATTTCTCTCATTCTTGAAGATCAAGATTCAATCGATTCAATCCCCAGCGAGCTCTGAGCCCTGTCTAATCGGCAAAATACCCAAGCCGGTGAATGACCCAGTAATTTTTATTTTTTAACCTGACTCTTATTGCTTTGAATTTCCCGTCTTTCTTATAATCGGCCGGAGAATAATACAGCAAATAATAGGATTCAGCGATGTCAGCTGCGTTTTTAAAAGCATAAGCAGGATTCTGTGAGCTGTCGGTTATGCCTCCGGTGGCCTTAGCGATTTGAGAGAGAGAGTTGAAGATATCCTCGGACTGCTCCCTCATATTGACTCCAGATACGTATTCAGGCTCCTTGTGCATGAAGATAAAGTTAAAGGTTAAAGAGGAATCAGCAAAGGAAGCGATTATTTTTGGCGAATCGAGAACGGGATTTCTCTGATAGAGCTGAAACAAGCTTTGGATGCGCGAAAGAATTTCAGGCTCCTCCTGATGAAGGCTTGTCAGCTGATTCAAGATGTTCTGGCTTATCTCTGGTCTGAACTCTCTCTGGTAGAAAAAAACCACATTTTTCTGGCCCGGAAGATTTTTCAGCTTCATGGCAAATTCGGTGAACTTCTTTTCGTCGATAACCCTTATTTGTTCTAGGTTCGTCATGGTTTCTTGATATCTATCCAGAAGACTGTCAAGAGTGAACATGCTGGTTATAGAATCGGTTTCAACTCCTGTCAGGGCTCGTTTATCTGCATCCGATGCCGTTGTTATCGAAGCGACTATTCTTTTAAGGTCTGTCATCAAGCTCCGGTAATTGGAGGCTCCAATCTGGGTATCCTTCCTGAGGACCCCTTCCAGTTCTTTGGAGATGACATCCTTGGGCTTGGTGCTGAGAGCGCGCTGGGAGAGATTGTAGGTGTCCATGGGCGTCATCACGGTGAGAGAATCCCCGGCAAGAAGAACATTGCTGAAGAAGTAATTTATGGCTTCAGACAGTTTGGGATTGTACTCTGTGATCTGGAAAAGAAGATAGAAATGCCGGGAAAGGGCGGGATTGAACTCCTGCGATGTTTCTTTTCTTCTTATATCTTTTTTTTGGACAAGATAGAGGGCCTCAATCTTTTGTGGCTTATCATCCTCAGTGAGTTCGAAATCCTCCAAGGTCAGGCTATCCACAAACTTGTTTCCATCCAAGACCCTGACCGGGACAATGACATTTCTGACTGTGACCTCGTGCTGCTCGACTTGAGAGAAAAGATGACTCACCAAGAAAAGGAATGCTATCAGAAAAATTTCCTTTTTCATTTTCCCCTCCGTTTTTTATTTATTTGAGGATCAAGTATTTTTTTAAGTATATTTTCATAAAATTCTGCCAGACCTATTTCCAATTTTGACTCCACTCTGAGTTCTGCATTTCTTTATTTTCAAAACCTATAGTTAATGTTTAAGAGTAAGGTGTTTCCCCTCGTCCCTTTTTCTCCAAATCTTCCTCTGCCCATCTGATAGGCAAGCTGGATAGAGCCAGAGGGAGGCAGAAAGCGATAGCTGAGAAGCAGCTCGATGTTCGATTTATCAATAAGCGTGTTCGATTGATAGAATATTTTGAGAAGAAGGTCTCTTGTCAAGTAACAGTTGGTCTTGAGCATCAGAACAAACTGGTTTCTGGCAGCGCGGCCGGACCCAAAGTAGATTCTGGCCAGCTTGGCTTCGACGGCAAGGCTCTGCGTAAATTGGAGATTTTTGCCGATTTCGAGCATGCTGAAGCTTTGGCCAAAATTGTGGCCAAAGGAGAGGAAGAGAGTCGCGTACTGCCATTGCTTGGTGTTCAATCCAAAGCCAAATCTTGTTATATAATTCCTGAAATCTTTTTCAAAAAGAAGGTCATCCTTGGCCTTGAATTCCTGCGAATGCTGGACGATCAGCGAATATTGACTCTTTAGGTCAAGAGTGAGCCCTTGGTCAACCTGCCAGCTTCGTAGAGCGCCACTCATTCCCCAGTAGATATTGTAGTTTAACTCATACTGAATCTGTTCAATTGAGGAATTGCTTATCAAAAAGTCTTTCGTTATCCCCGCGTCCATCTCCCTCCGATTGTCATCTTGGAGGAAGCCCACTTTGTTGAGGTTATCGCCGAAATTCTTTCCCAACTGAGAGTAGCTGAGATGAAAATGGAGAGTCTTAGAGTTGTAGCTTGGGCAGAGGAAAAAGGCATAATCGGCTTGGCTGTCATCTCCATAGCTTGCCGCAAACTGAGCCGCGACTCGAAGAGCTTCAGAAAATGAAAAAGAGGAATCAAAACCAGCCGCTCCTGAGTTTTTTTCGTTCACGAATTTATTCGCAGCCAGAAAGCTGATTGAGGATTTCATCCCCTTTTTCTTGAAATAGACCACTGAAAAATTAGCAGGGTCTTCACCGCTCGACTGATCTCTTCTGGACAGAATGCTCATCCCTGAAAACTCAAGCCTGCCTGACCTGCCGTTGAATTTTATTCCTCCATAGATGTCGGGAATTCTCTTGGAATAAAACAGCCTGATCGGCTGGTTATAGATTTCAGAGCCTTCAAGGAGAAAGCTTCTTTTTTCAGGAAGATAAAGTTCAAAACGGGTGAGATTGATTCTCTCCTCATCAGGTTCCACTGTGGCAAAGTCGGGATTAAGAGCCAGATGGCCAGAAATCAACTGACTGGGGTTCAAACGCAGGTCCAAGCCCCATTCAAGCCAAGACTTTTCTCCCTCTTCTGCTGAGGCGAGAAGGTGAGGGGAGATTCTCATTTTTTTCTCTTCTCTGACAAGGTCGATACTTTTTAATTGTCCGAGTTGAACGATATCGAACGCCGGATCCAGAGGGCCCCTCCAGAAACTGCCCTCCAGCATTCGGGGGTCTATCCGCGATAAACTCAAGTTCATATTTTTTTCCTCTTTCGGCTTATATCCCAGGCTGGCCAGATCGATCGCTATCTCTGCGCTCCAGCCAGAATCTGTTTTTTGAGCTGTTGATTTCCATACGCCGTTCCAGCTTGAATCCATGGCATCAGTATCAATGGCGAGCTTGCCGTCCCACTGAGCGCCAAGCAGGTTGGTTCCGAAATAATAGAAATGATCCAGGTCATAGACAGTGCTAATCAAGATATAGACTGAGTCTTCATCTCTCAAATCTTCGTCTTTTTTATTCGTCCGGGCTTCGATTTTGTCCGGCTCCGGGTCATGGCAAAGAAATCCGATATAAAGAAATTCAGAATCATAGAGGATTTTCGTTGAGGTGTTGGCTGCGCCAAATTTATTTCTTTCTGATTTGAATAAGATGAATTCTCCGGCTTCAGGAGCTCTCTTCCAGGCCGATTCGTTCAAATAACCATCAACAACAACGGGCTCATTTATTCTTAAGGCGATAATCTCTTTTTTCTCTTCCTGAGCGAAAAGGACAAGAGTCAGACACATGAAGAGGAATAAGAAAGATGCGGCTGCGTTCTTCAATCTATGCCATCCAGGGAAAGCTTCGGCAAAGAAAATCTTTTATAGATTCCAGAGATAAACCTGAAATTTTCTTAGTAGAGGATTTCTTCCGCTTAACATTTTAAATTATACTCTTTCTGTCTTTCCCTCATATTTGCATAAAAATTATATTTAAGAAAGAATTTAATATCAATAGAGGCAACGTCGCCCACCCCAGTGCACAATTTACGACTTCATTTGTCATGCGTATTATGGGGAGGTCGCTGTGAATTATTTGAGCTTGAGCCGCTTCTGTTTTTATCGATGAAGTTGAAAAAAAGCCTTCAATCCTTTATCATAATCTCGACATAAGGAGAAAAAAATGAAAAAAAATATTTTAATTATTCTTTTCGTTCTTGCCTTTGCGGCAAGCTGTGTCCTTTATGTTCCTTACACAACCGAAGAAGGGCCGCCTTCAGAGAGAGCGCAAGTCCAGGAGCCGCCAAGAGAGGAATTAGCGCCAGGCTTGGATGTCTCTTATTTTTATGACCATCTTTCTCCATACGGTCTCTGGTCCTATTACCCTCCCTACGGATATGTTTGGATTCCCCGAGATATTTGGTTCGGATGGCGTCCCTACACTTATGGACAATGGGTTTGGACAGATTATGGCTGGACCTGGGTTTCTCATTTCAGGTGGGGATGGGCTCCTTTTCATTATGGCCGTTGGGGATGGGATAGAGACCTCGGCTGGTTCTGGGTGCCTGATGTTGTTTGGGGACCTGGCTGGGTGACTTGGCGAAGGAGTGATTTCTATATTGGGTGGGCCCCTCTCCCGCCCGAAGCACGTTTTGTGGTCGGTGTTGGCGTCAGAAACATTCCCTATTCCATTCCACCCTCCCACTGGATTTTTGTGGATGGAGTCTACTTTTTGGAGCCCCAGCTCCACCGCCATGTCTTCCCCTTTGAGCGTAACGCCTTCCTCATCAATTCCACTGTCTTCGAGACGAATATCTACGTCCAGAATAATAGGGTCATAAACGGCGGAATCGGTCTCGATCATGTCAGAAGGATAACGAGAAGAAGTGTTTCAAAGCTTGAGCTGAGGGATGCGAAAGGAGAAGGCGAATCCAGGATTGAATATGGAAATCTTGAGATTTTCAGGCCGACGATAAAAGAAAGCAGCAGCGCCAAACCCAAGACTGTTTTGAACAAAGAAGAAGCGAAGGCCACTGTCACCAGGGCCCAGATCAGAAAGCCCGGCGAGAAAGAAGCACCCCTTCCTGAAGAGCGAAGTCTGAACGAAATTCACCGCAGAGAGATTAGGCTCTTGCAGGAAAGCCAGCAGAGGGAAGTCCAGAATGTCGAGAAGAAGATGGAAGAGGAAAAGGCAGCGGCCAAGACCTCTGAAGAAAAGGCAAAGATAGAAAACACCTACAAAGAAAAGGTCATCAAGCTCCGAAAAAATCACGAGGAAGAAAAATCCAAGATAGAAAAAAGGCATGAAGAGGAAACAGCAAAGGAGCAGGGAAAGGAGACAGAGAAAAAAGAGGTAGAGAAAGGAAAGATTAAAAAAAAGAAAGATAAATAATCTCAGCTTTCTTTTTTTCTAAAGAATTTTTCGATAATAAAAGCCTGACTCAAGAGGATCATCACCCCTCCCCAGATCGTTCGCCAGGAAGGGATTTCACGCAGCAAGAAAAAAGCGAAGATAATTCCATAGACCGGCTCCAGGGCGTGGATCAGGCTTGCGGTTTGAGCTTTTATTTTTTTCATTCCATCGATGAACAGGCTGTGGGAACCTGCTGTGCAAAATACTCCGAGGAGAAAGAGGAGGGCGATGTCTTTTGCGCTCAAAGCAGGCTGAAGGACAAAGTAGCTGGGTAAGAGGAAGGCCAGGGCGAAGAAATCCTGGTAAAAGGCAAGAACTAAGCTGGGGAGATTCTGGGTAAGGTTTCTGTTTAAAACGGTGAGCAGGGCAAAAGTCAGGCTGGAGAGCAAACCCCAGAGCACGCCGACAAAGGTCGAGTGACTCAAATCGAAACGAGGAATGATGAGAGCAACTCCAGCAAGGCAAATCAATGAAAGAAGAAAGTTCATTTTGATGATTCTTTCCTTCAACAGCAGAGGTTCAAGAAAGGTGGTAAAGACCGGGTAGGTGGAGAAGGAAAGAAGGCCAACGGCCACGGTTGAAACCTGAATCGATTGAAAAAAACACGCCCAGTGAATGGCCAGGATGAATCCCAGGAGGGCAAGGGCAAGATAGTTTTTTCGAGGGGAGATGGAAAATCGTTGTCTTTTCAATTTGAGAAAGAGGGCCAAAGTGATGCTTGCAAATAAGACCCGGCCGAAGACAATTATCAAGGGAGAGAGCACTATCCATTTGCCGAACAGGCCGGCCAACCCAAAGAGCAAAACAGCAAGATGTATTTCGGCTAAATTTTTTTTTGCATTCATTTGAAATTGTGATAATATATCCTTTAAAAAAGAGGAACTAAGTTCCTTTTCAAGCTTTGTAAACCTGCCAAGATGACCTATTTGATTTTCGCCCGCAAATACAGACCCAAGACCTTCGAGGAGATGATCGGTCAGAAAACTGTTGTCCAGACCCTGGAGAATGCTATCAAAAATAACAGGGTCGCACAAGCCTACATCTTCTCTGGAATGAGAGGAGTAGGCAAAACAACGGCTGCTCGAATCCTGGCCAAGGCTCTCAACTGCCAGCAGGGACCGATTCCCACTCCCTGCAATAAATGCGAATTCTGCAAGGAAATTTATGAAGACCGCTCGGTGGATGTTCTTGAGATTGACGGTGCATCAAACCGGGGGATTGACGAGGTGCGGGCGCTGCGCGAAGGGGTTAAATACAAGCCTATCCGCAGCCGCTACAGAGTCGTCATCATTGACGAAGTCCACATGCTGACCAAGGAGGCCTTCAACGCCCTTTTAAAGACTCTCGAAGAGCCTCCGCCCCACACTGTCTTTATTTTTGCCACAACAGAGTTCCACAAAGTCCCGGCGACGATCGTCTCCCGCTGTCAACACTTTGAATTCAAGAAGATCTCTCAGAAAGAGATCATCAATCATTTGCTGGATATCACTCAAAAGGAGAACATCAAAATTTCATCCTACGGCTTGAATCTCATCGCTGAAGCCGCTGAGGGGAGTCTGCGGGATGCTCAGAGCCTCCTTGACCAGGCTGTCGCCTTTTCGGGAGAGGTCATAAACGATGACGAATTGAAAGAAATCTTAGGAACAATCAGCAATGATATCCTTTTTGCCTTTTCCAGGGCAATCATTGAAGAAAAAGCCAATGAGATTTTTCCGCTTGTCGAAAAACTTATCGAAAACGGCTATGACCTGCGCTTTTTTTACAGCAAGCTGATTCAGCATTTTAGAAATCTGCTTCTTGTCAAGTCGGTTCAAAATTCCCAGGAGCTCCTGCCTTTGAACGAAGAAGAGATGAAGGCTCTCCGGGAAGAGGCAGAAAAAGCCTCCCAGGAAGAAATCCTCCGCTATTGTGTTGCCCTTCAACAAGGAGAGCAGGGATTGAGGTTTTCCTCCCACGCCAGAATTTTTTTAGAGGCATTCCTGGTTAAGCTCTGTCATTTCAAGAAGATTACTCCCTTGAAAGAGATGATGCGGGATTTGGAAGAGATCAAAAAAGAGATGAGACTCCCAGCAGAGAAAAAATTTATGAAGGAGAGTTCTCCAGAAGAAAAGAGCACACCGCTAAAAATATCTCCTGAGGCTGTAAACCAGGAAATGCAGGAAATAAAGGAAACGATAGCTGAAGAGGCTGGAGAAGGGGGGGCAAAGGGAGAAAAAGAGAAGGAGGCTGCGCTCCAAGACCCTTCTGTCCGGTCTTTTATGGAGACGTTCAATGGCCAGGTGATTTCGGTCAAGCCGATGAAAAGGGCTGAGAAAAAGGAATGATTGAGTATATTTGATTTAGGGAGAGAAGAATGAAAGGCGTTCCAAATTTACAGAAACTCTTGAAAGATGCAAAAGAGATGCAGAGCAATATCCAGAAGGAGTTGCAAGAGATGCGCGTCGAAGGTTCGAGCGGCGGCGGCATGGTGACAGTGACTCTCGACGGAACAAAAAATCTGATTTCTATTCGCATTGACCCGGAAGTTGTCAACAAAGACGATGTGGAGATGCTTCAGGATTTGATCCTCGCCGCTTTCAGCGATGCCAATTCAAAAGTTGACGAAAACTTGTCTCAGAAGATAGGAAAATTGGGAGCAGGTTTGAAGATTCCAGGACTTTTTTGATGAATGAAGAGACACATCCGCTCGTTCAATTGATTGAAGAGCTGAAAAAAATTCCAAGCATCGGGGCCAAGACAGCCCAAAGAATTGCCTTCTATCTTACAGGTCTTCCTCAAGAGGAAGTGGAGAATCTGGCCAATGCTATAAGAGAGGCGAAGCGAAGCACCTTCCACTGCTCTCTGTGCAACAACCTGACTCATGTCGACCCCTGTCTCTACTGTTCCGATTCAAAGCGCAGTGATGAAGTCCTGTGTATTGTCGAGGAGCCTTTCAACATCCTTTCCATAGAGAAGACAGGAATTTTTAACGGAAGATACTATGTGCTTCTGGGAGCCCTTTCTCCCCTGAAGGGAATAGGGCCTGAGGAGCTCAAGACCGAGAATTTGATAAAAAGAGTCAAGGAGGGAAATTTTAAAGAGATTATCATCGCCACTAATCCTACGGTTGAAGGGGAATCGACAGCCGTTTATCTGGCAAGGGTTTTAAAAGATTTCAATATCAGGCTGACCAGGCTGGCCATGGGATTGCCTGTTGGCTCTGACATCGATTATGCCGACCAGGTGACGATTAAGAAAGCCCTGGAGGGAAGGACTGAGTTCAAGGAATGAGAAATAGAAGAAATAACGTTTTCTCAACACCCAGCCTGAGCCTATTTATGCGGCGCCCTTTGGCATGCTTTCGGATGAAGAATTTAAAATAAAAAATTTTATTTCTTCTTGTGGGTAAAGGAGATAATGAAGGAGAAAAGTTTAACGATTTTAAATGTGAGGAGGTTCGATGAAAGAGACAATTGAAATCCGCTGGCACGGCCGTGCCGGCCAGGGAGTGGTTACAGCCGCTACGACTTTAGCCGACGTCCTCTCTTCAGAAAAGGGCATTCATATCCAGGCCTTCCCCGAATTCGGGGCGGAAAAGAGAGGCGCTCCAATTCTGGCTTTTAATCGCATCAGCCAGAAACCTATCCGCACTCATAGCCAAGTTTACAACCCTGATATCGTGGTTGTTACCGATCCCTCTCTGTTAGGCTTGGTGGACATCAGCCAGGGAGCCAAAGAAGATGCTGTTTTCATCATCAACACCACTTTTGACATTGCCCTTATTCGAGAAAGGCTATCTCTTAAGGACAAGAAGATATTTGCCCTGGACGCTTACACCATCGCCTCTGAAGAGCTGGGTAAGGCCATTCCCAATGTTCCCATGGTAGCAGCTTTGGTCAAGGTGACAAATCTCATTGATCTCAAGAAATTCAAGGAGAGAATCGAAGTCTCACTCAAAAAAAAGCTGCGGCCAGAGGTTGTGGAGAAGAACATGCGCACTATCGACAGGGCTTTCAAGGAGGTGAGGGAAAGATGAAAAAAGAAAGCTGGAAGGAATTAACCATCGGCACCATCAACCTTGATGCCGGAAACTCGGTCAAGAATCTGACTGGAACCTGGCGCTCGGCAAAAAGGCCCCAGTTCATCGAGGAAAACTGCATCCAGTGCCTTTTCTGCTGGCTTTACTGCCCCCATTTTGCCGTCCGCGTCGAAAAAGGCGAGGTCAAGGGCATCAATTACGACTATTGCACCGGATGCGGGATATGTTGCACAGAGTGCCCGCCAAAAGACAAAGCCCTGGTGATGGTCAAGGAAGAAATCAAGCTTGTTGAAAGGAGCCCCAAATGAAGATGTTGAAAACACTGAACGGAAATCAGACAATAGCCGAAGCGACAAGGCAGGTTGACCCCGATGTCATCGCCGCTTATCCTATCACGCCTTCCACGGCCATTGTCGAGACAATAGCCAAGTTCAAAGCCGACGGGCTGATCAGCGGCGAATTTGTCTGTCCGGAGAGCGAGCACAGCGCGATGAGCGTCTGCATCGGAGCTGCTTCAGCCGGGGGCCGGGTGATGACAGCCACGGCTTCCCAGGGATTGGCTTTGATGTGGGAGATGCTCTACATCGCAGCCGGACTGAGACTGCCTATCGTTGCCGCCATTGCCAACCGCTCCCTGAGCGCTCCAATCAACATCCATGGCGACCACAGCGACACCATGGGCGCAAGGGATTCAGGCTGGATTCAAATTTATTCTGAGGGCTGCCAGGAGGCTTATGACAATTTCATTCAAGCCTTTCGGATTGCAGAGCATCTGGATGTCAGAACTCCTGTTCTCGTCGGACTGGATGGCTTCATCATCAGCCATTCCATGGAAGTGATCCAGGTTGAGGATGACGAAGAAGTCAAGAGATTCATCGGAGAATACAAGCCCGTCTATCCCGCCCTTGATATTAGCCGCAAGATGACAGTCGGGCCGATTGATTTCACTGATTATTACTTTGAGCACAAAAGGAGCCAGATTGAGGGTATCGAAAATGCTCCAAGAGTCATCGAGGCTGTCGGCCAAGAGTTCGGACAGAGATTCGGCCGCGAATACGGCTTTTTCGAAGAATACCGTCTGGATGATGCTGAAATCTGCATTGTGGTCATGAGCTCTGCCGCAGGAACCTGCAAGGATGCCGTCGATGAATTGAGAGCAGAGGGGAAGAGAATCGGGTTGCTCAAGCCAAGGGTTTTTCGCCCCTTTCCTCATCAGAAGATAGCTGAGGCTTTAAAGAAAATGAAGGCAGTAGCTGTCCTTGATCGGTCTTCGAGCCCTGGAGCTTTTGGCGCGCCTCTGTTTACTGAGATTCGCTCTGCCCTCTATGATTACAGCCAGAGGCCCAAGATCGTAAGTTATGTCTATGGACTTGGCGGAAGAGACATCATGGTCGAGCATTTTAAAGAAGTCGCTTTGAAGCTGGAAAGAGTTGCAGAGACCGGAAAAGTTGAAGAGATGTGCGGCTACATCAACTTGAGAGAGTAAAGGAGAGAGAAATGGCAAAACTGAAAGACTTAGCAGCATTGGAAGATAGATTGGTCGCTGGCCACGGCATGTGCCTCGGCTGCGGAATTCCTCTGATCTTCAAGATTGTCTTGAGGGCAACTGAAGACCCTCTGATCATCGCCAACGCCACAGGCTGCCTTGAAGTTTGCACAACAATTTTTCCAAGAACTTCTTGGAACGTGACCTGGATTCACAGCGCCTTTGAGAATGCAGCAGCCACCATTGCCGGAGTTGAGGCCATGTACAAGTCGCTGAAGAAAAAGGGAAAGATTGCCCCGGATAAGAAGATTAAATTCTTGGCTATTGGCGGCGACGGCGGAACCTATGATATCGGAATCCAGGCTCTTTCTGGCGCCATGGAAAGAGGGCACGACATCGTCTATATCTGCTATGACAACAATGCCTATGCCAATACCGGAGGCCAGAGGTCTTCGGCAACACCTCTTGGAGCCTCGGCCACGACTTCTCCGGAAGGGAAGAAGAGCCCTGGAAAGCTGCAGCGGCGCAAGGACCTGACAAGAATTATGGTTGCTCATAACATTCCCTATGCCGCTCAGGCCAGCCCTGCTCGCTGGCAGGACCTTTACAACAAGGCCAAAAGAGCTTTTGAGGTCGAAGGCCCGGCATTCCTCAATGTCCTCTGCCTCTGTCCGACCGAGTGGAAGTACGATGAATCGCAGGGAATTCGCCTGGCTCAGATTGCTCTCGAGACCTGTGTCTGGCCATTGTATGAAGTTGAGAACGGGAAGTACAAGCTCAATTACAAGCCGAAGGAGAAAAAGCCGGTCCTGGAATGGCTCAAGCCTCAGGGAAGATTCCGGCATCTCTTCAAGGAAGAGAACGCCTGGATGCTGGAGGAGATTCAGAAGCAGGTCGACCAGGACTGGGAAGAGCTGAGCAAACTGGTCAATTTATAGGAAAAAAGGGGACTGCCCCCTTTTCTGCTTGCTCTCGAAGGGCAGTTCGGGAAGGCTAAACCTTTAATGGTCGCTTCAGCCATTCCGAACAGGTGTTTTTCGTAGCTCGTTATACATTCTTTGCCGACACAATATTGAAGTGATCCAATGACATTTATATCAGCAAAGGAGGCCTTGGATGAAGATTAAGCAGATCGATGTTTACCAGGTTGATTACAGACTCCTTGACCAGAAATATGCCTGGTCCGGTGGACACTCGGTCAGCTCTTTTATCAGCACAGTTGTCAAGATTTCAACGGACGAGGACTTGAAAGGATTGGCAGAAGTCTGTCCCCTTGGCTCTGCCTACATGGATGCCTATGCCCGAGGAGTTCCTGGGGGCATCGCCGAGATTGGGCCTCTTCTCCTTGGCCAGAATCCCTGCGAGCTCAATGTCATAAACAGCATCATGGATTCAGCTTTATCAGGGCATAACTACATCAAGTCTCCGTTGGACATAGCCTGTTGGGATATACTCGGTCAATCCGCAGGTTTACCTCTTTGCACACTGCTCGGAGGCCGATGCGTTGAAAGCTTCCCCCTTTATCGAGCCATATCACAGGGGTCTCCAGAGAAAATGGCTGAAGACGTGGCCCGCTACAGGAACGAAGGCTACCGTCGCTTCCAGCTCAAGGTTGGAGGAGATGCTGATGATGATATTAAACGAATCAAGGGTGTCCAGAAAGTTCTCCATCCCGCAGATGTCCTTGTCGCCGACGCGAACACAGGATGGCTGACGCATAAGGCTATTCGTGTGGTCAATGCCCTGCAAGAGGAGAACTTGTATATTGAACAACCCTGCTTGACTCTTGAAGAATGTCTTGTTGTTCGCCAGCAGACCCGCTTTCCACTTGTCTTGGACGAAGTGATAGACGGTGTCGTTCCTCTTTTGAGGGCTTATAAGGAGAGGGCGATGGATGTCGTCAATCTCAAGATTTCCAGGCTTGGAGGCTTGACCAAAGCCAAACTCGCAAGAGATTTGTGCCAGTCGCTGGGAATCGCCATGACCATTGAAGACAGTTGGGGAGGCGATATCACCACTGCCGCCATTGCCCATCTTGTCGGGAGCACAAGACCTGAATTTTATTTCAGCTCAACAGACTTTAACAGCTACAACGACCTTCATCTTGCAGAAGATGCGCCGCAGAGAAAAGAAGGGAGGCTCGATGTCCCTTCTCAGCCAGGCCTTGGAATTAAGGTCAAGGAGAGGATGCTGGGCAAGCCGCTTTTAACCCTGAAATAAAAAAAAGGAACAGGAACATTTCCAGGTCAGCGATTGGATAAAGGTTCAAACTCCGATGGCTAAATCCTTAATGGTCGCTTGGCTATTTCCCAAAACTCATATCTCGGTGATGGCAACACACATCATTATGAATTTAAATTGCTTCGCCCTTTTCTGATTTGAACTTTTTGCTTTGCTGCTATAATATTCTTTGTTAAACAAAAACTTATCGAGAAGTCTGATAATGATGCCAGAGGGAAAAGTGGCCAAAGGATTGATTTTTGACATCAGCCGCTATGCTATTCACGATGG
>CAZGMN010000058.1:2516-15601 GCA_964526905.1 uncultured Eubacteriales bacterium | reverse complement strand
TGGTCAAAGGACAGCCAAGAAAAGCAAAATTTCCTGTAAAAATAAAATTCAGCTTAAAAGGAAAATAAAGGGGACTGTCCTTTTTATAGATTCTTGGTCCAGAATTCGAGCATTGTTTTATAAAGATGAATCTGGGCAGGGTCGTCAGAGATGCCGTGCTTGCGCATGGGATAAATCATCAGGTCGAACATTTTGCCCGCCTTGACCAGCTCATCGATGAAGCACCAAGCATTCTGGGGGCGGACATTATCGTCATATGTGCCGTGGACTAAGAGCAAGCGGCCGTGAAGGTCTTTGGCGCTCTTAACAAGCGAAGTCTTCTCGTAGCCTTTCGGATTATCTTCCGGCCTTCTCATGAAGGCTTCTGTCCATTTGCTATCGTAATAATGCCAATCCGTAACCGCAGCCACAGCGATTCCTGCTTTGAACTCTTTGGAATGAGTCAAGGCCAGAAGCGTGAACATCCCTCCCCCGCTCCAGCCCCAGATGCCGACTCGGTCTGGGTCGACGAAGGGCTGAGCCTTCAGCCATTTGACGGCATCCAGCAAATCGCTCAATTCTTTTTGGCCGTAGCCATCTTTGAGGATGATATTTTCAAGTTTCTTGCTTATCGCTGTGGCGCTGCGGTTATCGACCTGAAGGACAAGATAGCCATTGTCGAGTAAAATCTGGTCGAACAGAATCGACCCTCTCCAGGCATTGGCCACGGTCGGCGCTGAGGGTCCGCCGTAGACATAGATGATCACCGGATATTTTTTCGCCGGATTAAAATCCTTCGGTTTAAGCAGCTCGGCAGGCATTGGGAATTTATCCCTGGCCGGGATTGTGAACAGCTCGGAATGCTGAATATCGTATTTTGCCAGCTCTCCGGGACGTGGATCGGCAATAACAGATACGCGCTGGCCGTCACTCTTGTATAAAGCCATCGAGGGCAACGTTGATATATTCGAATAGCGGTCAAGGTAATATTCGGCATCAGGGCTGAAAAAGATGCCGTGAAAGCCGTCCTCTTCAGTCAGACGCTCCATTCCGCTGCCGTCAAACTTTATGCGGTAAAGATGCCTTTCGATGGACGACTTCTCGAGCGAAGTGAAGTAAATCCAGCCGTTTTTCTCGTCAATGGCGGTCACAGCCTGCCGCAGCCAGTATGGTCCGCCGCCTGAGGAACGGATGGCCCAATTGCCCTTGGTAATCTTGTTCACGAGCTTGCCTTCCATGGTGTATCGGTAGAGATGCTCAAAGCCGTCTCTTTCAGATGACCAGATGAAATATTTGCCGTCCTTCAAGAAATAAAGGTCGTCATGAATATTCACCCAGCCGCTGTCTTTTTCCTTCAGGATGTGGGCAGGCCTGCCGCTTTCGCGGTTAACAAAGAAAAGGTCAAGCTCGGTTTGAGCCCTGTTCATCGTCTGCACGCTCACTTGGCGGCTGTCGGGCAGCCATTTGACGCGGCAAATATATTCGTATGGATTTTCGCTGAAATCGACACGGGTCAATTTGCCGCTTTCAATCTCGACGATACCGACACGCACCACAGGATTTGCGCCTCCTGCTATCGGATAGCGCTGCCTGATGAGCCGGGGCACATCGGGTTTAAAATCGACATAATACATGACGCTCACCGGAGATTCATCGCTCTGCAAGAAGGCAATAGCCTTTGAATCCTCCGACCACCAGTAGCCGATATCCCGGCGGTCAAAGATTTCCTCCCAGTAAACCCAGGAGAGGGTGCCGTTTAAAACCATCTCTGAGCCGCTTTTGGTGAGCTGCTTTTCTGCTTTCGCTTCTATGTCATACACAAATAGATTACTATCGCGGACAAAAGCCAGCTTTTTTTCGTCAGGAGAGAAATTGACGCATTTCTCTTCTGCTTTGGTATCTGTGACTCTTAAAAATAGAGAGGAAGCAAGTTCGAGCAGGTAAATGTCGTCTTTAAATACATAAACGGCTAACTTGCCTGATGCCGAAAAGGCCAAGGGCCAGGGCAGGCTTTTGGGTGTTTCTTCTTTGCCCAACAGGTTCTTTAAGCTTGCCAAGGCTTTTTTAGCATCGACTGCAGGGCTTTTCATTCCGGCCTTCGGGTCAAATTTCTCGATTGTTTGCTTTTCAACCGGCTCTAAAGGGTCATAGATGAATGCTGTTCCATCATTTAGCCAGACGAAGGACGGCAGTCTGCCGACACTTCTTCCTTCTTCGCTGTAGAGCCACTCGACTGTGAGCTTTGGCTTTTCCTGCGCAAATGCAAAAGAGCCAAAAATTATCCAGGAGCAGAGGAAGCTCATGACGAGAGCTCTTTGAATCAGTTTTTTCATCGCCTCACCTCCAAAAATCGTGACACAGAAATTTTCTTCTTATCATTTTTAATAATTTCCACAGAAATAGGCAGGGAGACAATAAATTTTGTTCCATTGTCATGAAGAACGACGAGAGAGAAGCATGGCAATCACCTTGACATCGTTATTATTGTGAATGCATTAAATCATAAGCAAATGGCCGTCGGCTTCTGCGTTCTTCAATATTTTAATTTCTTTAAACTCGCTTCCCTTGATTGTGCTTAGATAAACCCACTGACTTGCTCTTGCAATTCCGACAAATAACATCCTCTGCCTTGCTTCGCCTTTTGCTGCAGAAAACGAATTTTCTGTCAGGTGCGGCAAAAATACGCTGTCGAACGCCAAGCCCTTAGCCGTATGATAGGTTGCTATCTTTGGGATATTATTGCCGAAATCGAAGGGCTCATGAAAAATATTCTGTGCGTCTCTCTCGATGACCTTCTCAACTTCCACTCCCCTCTTCTTCAAGTCCTTCGTCAACTCATGAAGCAGGCTGCTTGAGGGAACAATAATCCCAACCTTCTCATTCATCGACTGCCTCATCTGGACAGTCGCCGCTAAAAAGCTTATTTCTTTATCCAGCGCAGGGGAAATATAGCATAAAGGGTGCTCTTTAACTTTTTGCCTGGCTGTGATTTGAGAAAGATAGTCACGCCGCGCTTCCTCATCAGGGATGAAATATGAGGCGAGATTGGCAACATGGGGAGCATTCCTGTATGTTCCCCAGAGTTTGGCTACTCTCTTTTTAAGGCTTAGGGTTTCAAGAATAAAAGATTCTGATGTCCCGCTTTCAGCTATCTTCTGCTTGAAATCAGCAAAGACATTGACATGGCGGGCAGCCAGCTTGAGAATCTCATAGACTTCTGGAGCTAAATCTTGCCCGTCATCAACAAGAGCAAACTCCAGGCTATTGCGAATCTCCTTCTTTTGCTCCAGAAGAAGCAAGACCTCTGCGCGAATTCTTTTGAAATCAATCCTCAGGTTGATGTATGTCCTGGGCAAATCTCTGGATTTATTTTCTTCATAGAAAAGGCGGCACCAATTGTCGAAGGTGGTCACCGTCTGCTGAGGAAGGCCCAAGAGCTGAGCGGCGGGGCTGATGTATTCTCTGGCCATCTCGGTAAAGACAAAAATTCTGAACTTATCTGGAGAGATGCCATAGGTTTTTGCAAGGTGTAAAGCCCGGTGAATAAGCAATTGAGTTTTTCCTGATCCTACGGAACCGAGCACAAGACAGTTCCCGTCAAGCGGCAATTCCACCACCTTGAGCTGGTCTGGCGCAAGGCCAGACCGAGGCATCAGCCAGGCGCTTGCTCTCGCGGCTTTGCTTTTGACTCTTTGTTCTTTCACCACCAGGATTTCCTCGTGGATTATAATAGCAACGTCGTCCTCAATCAGCAAGTCAACAGGGATAGCAGAAAAAAGGGGACTGTCCCCTTTTCTTGACTTGACTATTTGTGCCTAAGGTGATTATAGATAATTAGCGAATAACAGAAGGAGGCTGGCCATGAAATTCTTTTTAGCAGGAATATTTGGATTTATTCTGGTGAGCACAATCATTCTTTCCCAATCCAAGAGCTCATCGCCCACCTTCGGCGACGACCTCGCATTCCTCAAGAAATACACAAAAGCTCTTGTCCTTTCTGACCAGTCGGGCAAGAAGCAGGTTGTTGTCGTGCCCGAGTATCAGGGCCGGGTGATGACCAGCAGCGCAGACGGCGAGGGCGGCATCAGCTTCGGCTGGGTCAACCGCGACCTTATTTCATCAGGCCAAAAACAGCCGCACATCAATGTCTACGGCGGCGAGGATCGGTTCTGGATTGGACCTGAAGGCGGGCAGTACTCAGTCTTCTTCAAGAAAGACGAGCCATTTGACCTCGACCACTGGTTCACTCCCTCCTGGATAGACACCGAACCATATGATATCGTCAGCTGGAGTCTGGACTCGGCAAAGTTCGACCGCACTTTTAAGTTGACGAACTATACCGGAACCGAGTTCGACATTGAGGTCACACGTGAAGTCCGCTTATTGAGCGATGCCGATGTGAAAAAAGAGCTCGGATTGAAGATAAAGCCGAAAGTCAAATCCGTGGCATTCGAGACGGTCAACGAGATTAAGAATGCCGGCCAGAAGGCCTGGAGAAAGGATACGGGATTGCTCTCGATCTGGATTCTGGGAATGTTCAACGCTTCTCCGGCAACAACTGTGGTGATTCCCTTCATCAAAGGCGATGAAGCAAAGCTTGGCCCCGTCGTCAACGATGCCTACTTCGGCAAGGTCCCGGCAGAGCGCCTGAAGGTGAAAGAAGAGGTGATGTTTTTCGCCGGTGACGCCAATTACAGGAGCAAAATCGGGATTTCTCCACGGCGCTCAAAGCCAGTGCTCGGAAGCTACGATGCTGTCAACCGAGTCTTGACCATAGTCCAATTCACGTTGCCTAAGGGAGTAACCGATTACGTCAATTCGATGTGGGAGATTCAGAAGGAGCCTTATGGCGGCGATACGGTGAACAGCTACAACGACGGCCCTCCGCAGCCCGGCGCAGCCCAGCTTGGAAGATTTTATGAGCTCGAGACTTCATCGCCGGCCCTTGCCCTCCAGCCCGAGCAGGTCGGAAAGCACATCCATCGCACCTTCCATTTCCAGGCCTCAGAATCTGACCTGGACGAAATTGCCAGAAAAATATTAGGAGTCAGCATCGCAGAGATAAAAACAGCCTTGAAAAAATAGCCTTTTCCCTTAATTTTTATTTATTCCCCCTGCTCTTCTTTAAGCGCTGTGGGCTTGTTTCCAATCTGACAGTGCCAGGTTGGCATGGCTCAGGAACTGTTCCCGCTCTCTTGGCGAGATTCTTATATTCCGTCTCTCTTTCCTGACAATCTCAATCTGCGTGCCTAAAGAAGTTGAGGCGCTGATGGCATTCCTGGATATTATTCCCTTTACGGCTGTGAATGATTCAACCGTCTCAAAAGGAATATCAAAGATAAAAGCCCCAAATTTGATCTTGATCCTGTCTTGAAAAATGGAAATCTTCCGCGGAAGAGACAGACGATAAATAACCAGGACAATTGGAACCGAGACAAAAAGGTCGATGGCGGCAATAATCGCTTTTCGTGCTGTCTCCTTAGGGAAAATATTCGAGTATTTGGCATCGATGTAAAACAGAATTCCAAGAATAATGAATAAAACAACAGGAAAAATAAGAACAACCTTGACCCATCGGTCGTATTTTATGCCGTCTTCGTAAATCACAGAGTCCATAATTATTTTTTACCTTAGGAGCTTAGCTTCCGATTATACTCGCAAACATAAAAAAGTAAACAAAGTCTCCGGCTTAATAGATATTTTTATCTTTGATTAGAGAATTTTGACTCTTCTTTTTCTGAAACCTTCAGGAATAAAATCATCTTTTTCTTTTTCGTAGATTTTTTTCATGGCTAAATCTATCAGGATTTCTCTTTCCTCTTTGTTCCTTGGAACCTGTTTTTGATATCTCCCAAAACCGAGTTCATCCCTCAGAAGGAGAAAAGCTATGGGAGAAATGTCCTGAAATTTTCTTTTTCTTAACTTCATTTTTTAGCCTTTATTTTAAAGGATAGAAGTTCTTCTGACGTATCGTTCTCTGGCAGAGAAGCTTTTTTCTCCAAATAATTCCAATCGAGCTCCTTAGAATATATTTTGATGAGAAGTTCAGTCATTTCACAATCGATTCGTGATTTCCAGTGCTTGCAGGCATTTAATCTATCGATGATTAAGTCTTCGATTCCGATGATCCTGCAGGATAGACCCTTCCCCAGGTCAACAACCTCAAGGGGAGCATCCTCGCCAGCTAAAATTCCCACAGGCACTTCAACAGCCAAATTAAGATTTTCATTAATCCAATATCGGCCTCTTTTTGAAAATCCAATCTCTGTCAACACATCATCGATTGCCTCTCTATCTGCATAAGCTAAGTCGATATCTGCTGTATGGTAGACTTCTCTTGTGTAATAGGAGAGGGCACAACCTCCGATAACAATTGGAGCATCTTTGCCTCTCTCTTCGAGAAGCTCTGTAATCAGGGCAGCCATCAGCAATTGTCTTCTCAAAGGAGATTCTGTCTTTTTGATACGCTCAAGGATTTTTTTCTTTTCCATTTATCAAATAATAGCAATTCTCCCCTGATAGGACAAGGCCTTCATATCTTTAGCTGTAACTTCGATCGAGCAAAGCGAGCGTGGCAATCTCATTAGATAGAAAGCTCATATTGGACAAACCTGACCAACTTGGCTTTTTCTTCTTTTAACAATTCTTCACATTTCTTGAGATATTTCTCAGGCGGATTAATCGATTTGAGCTTTTCATAGGCTTTCTTCGCATCCTCATCTCTATGAGTCTTTTTATAAAGCCCAACCAGAGAAACAGCAGAATCGTAGTTATATTTGAAGAGGTCCCATGCCTTCTGATGATGCTCTATCGCCTTTGCGCTCTCTCCAGCCCTCTCCAAGAGCTCGCCGTAAGCCGTATGCAGCCTTGATTCGCTGATTCTCCCTTCCATAAATCTCATCTTGAGCGTCCTATCAGCCGGCTCCTTGCTGGCAGCAATCTTAAGCCCTTCGTCGAGAAGCTTTCGTGCATTATCAGGCTCTGTCTCCATGATCAGCCGCGCCAGATCCACCTTGGCCTCGATTTCCTCAGGAAAATTCTTCACAGCTTTTTCTAACATGTCCCGCGCTTCCTTCGTCTTCCCCTGGCGTATCAAATATAAAGCCTTGACTTCTGACGGACGCGGAAACCAGCGCGCGGACTCCAAAGCCTGATTAAGATGCTCCTCCCCTTCTTTTTCCCTTCCAGTCTGGAGCAAAACCAAAGCAAGCTCAGCCCTGAGCAGAGGATTGTCTGCATCAAGCTCTTTCAGTCTAAGATTCAACAGCTTTTCTGCTTCTGTATAATCTTCCTTCTCGATCAATCCTTTTGCTAAATAAAAATAGTAAGTTTCCGACAGATAAAAGTCAGGATTTGGATCAAGGGATAGAGCATACCGCAGCGATTTTTCCATCCTGTCGATATCTCCGGCAAAATAGGAAATCTCCCCCAATTTCCAAAAAATCTCCGCAGCATTAGGAAATTTTTTTGCGCTTTCTTCAAGCAGCCGGACGGCTTTGGCTTCATCACGGTCAATATAGAAATAGTCGTTCGCCAAGCCGACATAGCCACTCACCTCATCTGGAAATTCTTTCATGAGCTGTTCTCGTATCTCTTTCGCTTTAGCATACTCCTTTCTTGCCAGATAAGAGCTTGCCAGGGCATCCATCAGCTCAGGCCTGCGTCCATATTCTGCGCTGGCCTCTTCATAAATCTTTAGAGCCTTTCCCTCAGCGCCCTCGCCTATTACATACCCAATCACCTTTCTGGCCACAGCCTGAACTTCACAGTCAATAGCTTTCTTCTTCTCGCTCAGGCTCTCGATGAAATGATAGAGGTCCGGGTCTCTCTCCAATAATTCTTTTCGAACGTGGCCATAGCCGAGCTTCTGGTCAGCCAACTTCTCTTCCGAGACATAAGCCTCGACGCCGACTGCAAAATACTCAAATTCATTGAAGTCCGCATAGAAATCCAGAGTCCGCCTCCCCTTCTTTGCCTTGAGGAAGAGACGCCTGATTTCATTACGAAGCTTTCTCGTCAGGAACGAATGCACCTGGTGGGTAAACTCATGGCTGACGACATTATAGCGGCGGTACTTGACGTCCTTTTCCCAGTCTGCTCCGCTCGATGAAGTGCCGCCGCCGCAGCCCTTGACATCATCCCAGAGCCTCAGGTCAAAGGTGCGAGTCCCTTTCATCCCGCCCAGAGAGGGCGATTCCCAGAGCAGCTTGTGAAAGGGAATCATGTAAAAAGTAGCGCCTGCAATCTTCAGCGCCTTCAAATAATTGCTCAGAGGCCTGACCGAGAGCCGCAGGATTTTTTGGAGCTCCGGGTCAAGCTTCTCATAATTGATGAAAACATCCCTGATATAGGGCGGCTCCGGAGCATCCTTCAAGGCAAATTCTTTCTCGATTTCAGCAAGTTTGACATTGATTCTGTCTTTGATGCGCAGCAGGGACTGAGAAACGCCGTAATGGGCAAGCCCGTAATCAGGGTCATTGCCGAGCGCCTTGAAAAACCAGCTCAACGCATCTTCATATTTTTTTTGATGATAATTCAAGGTGCCTCTGCCAATCATGGCCTTGATGTTCGCCGGCCCGAGCTCAAGGACTTTGCTGAAAGCGGCATCGGCCCTGCTGAATTCCAGATTGAGCAGCGCTTTATCCCCTTCTTTGAGGAGCGCTTTGATTTTTTCTTTTATCTGCTCATCGCCTTCAATCTTCTGCTCTTTATAATATTTTGGAGTCCATCCTGTTCCGAGATAAAGGTGGGCAGTGTATGAATAAGGATTAATTCTCAACGCAATCTTTGTCTGCTCATAACCCTCTTCGAGCTTCCTCTCCCCTCTCGCCAGGATGTAGGCTAAATTTGTCCTGGCCTCTTCGTCAAAAGGAGCTAAGTCAACAGCTTTCTGTCCGGTTTCCTTCCATTTGTCATTTTCCTGCCTCAAGCGGTGAATCAACGACTGAAGCAGATAGGCTTTGGAAAACTCCGGGTCAAGCTCGAGGCACTGCTTGATAAGTTCTTCAGATTCCTTGAACTGGTTTCTCCAGTAAAAAACCTCGGCGAGCCCGTATATGGCTTCAGCCGATTTCGGATTTTTCTGGATAAGGTCTCGATAAACGGATTCAGCCGCGGCAAAATCCATCCTGTCAATGGCAAATCTCGCCTGCAGAAGATTTGTCTCTATCTTTTTAGTCCCAATAGCTTTTGCTTTGGCAAACGCCTTCTCACTTTTATCAAACTGATACTGGCGGCGGTACAATTCGGAAAGAGCGATGAGGCTGTCAAAATGGTCGGATTTTAGGTTGAGTGCCTTCTGCAGCGATTGCTCTGCCTCGTTAAACCTCCCCTCCATGCCCAGCAGCTCTGCCAGCCGGTAATATCCTTCCACATTCTTCGGATTTGCCGAGACTTTCTGCTGTTCCTGCTCAATGGCCTTTTCCAATTCACTGAAAGTTGTAATCTTCTCTGCTTTCCCTTTTTCAACCGCCGTGACAGGCAGAATGAGCAGCAAAGAAAGAAGCAAATAAAAGGAAAGCGCTTGAAGCGCCCAATTGAGTTTTCTATTCATCCCAAATCTCCTTTTTATTTCTAAAGGACCGGCCCCCCTCATTCTCAATCTTCGTATTCTTCTTTAAGCTTGTTAATGATATCAATCATCTTCTTAATCTCAGTTCGGCCCACCAAAATATCTTGTTCGTGTATCAAATCACACCTGACATACCACCAGTATTTTAATTCCTCGAATTCTTCTCTTTTTATGAGCCTCTTATCAAATAACTCTTCTAAAAGCTCAGGGATAAGCTTATGTCTTATTTTCCCCGGCTCTTTTCTCTCTATTGGTTTAATTCCGTTCCTCCGGCATAAGCCTTTCACAAAAAGGTCAAGCTCTCTGCCGGCTATCAATCCGGCGACGATATGGTCTGAATCTAAGAATAATTCCGCCTTATAAAGAGGTTTTTCCTGCCTTATTCCTTCCAGGGAGTTCCTGGCCATGATTTTTTTCACCAGGTTCGTAGTCCTCTCATATTCCTTATAAATGACGCTGAAAACAGGGTGATGCCTGATGTATGAATAGTTGATGATGTTGGCCAAGACCCACAAGGCCATGTCCACATCAGCGATTCTTTCGAAATCATATTCCTCTTTCAACTCAGTCAGGTGGCCAAGATAATTGAGGTATTTCTCTATCTGGTGCTTTCCCAGCACTTTTAGTATGTTTTCAACCGGAGGGCTGAAAATCCCATAATTTTGAGGGTCGATAAACCTGAGAACACAGGAAACAATCTCGATATTCTTGAGCAAGTCAAACAGTTTGCCGATAACACTCTCATCTTTAGGCTTTAATTTGACAAAATCTCCTTTCAGAGGGACAAGGTCTTCCTCTTTTATTTCAGGCATCTTCCACCAGTGCATAAAAGCCCAATCGTCTCTAATAACAACAATATGCTTGAGCGAAAGCTCTTCCTGGCCCTCTTTTACCGGCTTAAAGACATTTTCCAGCTTGTTCAGTTGAAGAGTGATGCCCCATCTCTTTCCGCCTATCTCTGAGAAGTGGTTGAGTAATTGTTTTAGGTTAAACTCTTTGTTTTCCATAGCTCTTCCTTCTATGGCTTAATTCATTTTTCAAGCGACAGATAAACTGCCGTCTGTTCATGGCTTTCGTTATTATACGACTTCTGCTTTTCCTTTTTGAAGAAAAAAAATTTTTATATAAAGAATTTCCGGCTTTTTTTCTCCTGATATTACATTAATAGATGATTAGACGAGAGGATTTCGGACTTTTAGCCCAGGAAAACGGCTGAAATCTCTATCGACTGTTCATAACTCGCTCGCCCTGTGCCCAGAATGATGCTATCGACAGCGATCGTCCTCTCGCCCTCGGTAACTGATATCAAGAATCTGATCCCAGGTAGCCCCCGCCAGATGAGGCTGCAAGCCCTTGCCTTTAAAAGTGGCTCTGCGAAGCCGAAAACTCTTTCTTTTGCGGCGATGCCGCTCGGAAATAACTTTATTAAGTCCTTCCTCGACAAGGGCTTTTAGGGTTGTCCCCTCTTGTTGGGCGACTTTGCGCGCCTTTTTGAAAAGGTTATCAGATAGAATATCCCGTAGGAGTGCTATGTCTCTGTCTTCAGGCTGCATAAATAACCTCACGGTTCTTTAATATGGTCTTCCGCCGGAACGGATTTTGCAGACCTTCTTTTTCAACTATATCCACTTCCCGCCCAAAAATTATCTTGAGTTCTTCTTGCATTTCTACCAGGTCAAAGAGACTGTGATGAGCCTCCTGGAAAAAAGATACGAGAACATCCACATCACTATTTTCATTAAAGTTTTCCTTTAAGAAAGATCCGAAGATCGCAAACTCTTTCACCTTCCATTTTTGGCAAAAATCAATGATTTGTTTTTTGTGGACATCAACTCTTTGAACCAAGTTTCGACTCCCTGGTATCCGATTTAATAATAATCATATAACATAGGAATTGAAGATAAATCAACCGGGAAAAGTTCCTATTTTTCTTAGAAAGTGGCTTGTCTACTTTTTTGCAATCCTATATTTTTTCTTGACAGTATGCACAAGTGTGCATATAATACAAAAGTGCAATTTGAATGGGATAGCAAGAAAGCTATTTCAAATCTCAAAAAGCATGGCATCAATTTTGCAGATGCCGTAATTGTATTAGAGGATGAAATGGCCATTACCATTCCAGACGATTACCCTTATGAAGAACGTTTTATTACCATTGGCATGGACTCACTTAGCCGCATTCTCGTCGTTGTCTATAGTTGGCGCAATAACCGGATTCGTATCATATCCGCGAGGAAAGCAACCTCCGGAGAGATAAAACAATATAAAGGTTAGTTCGATGAAAAAAGAATACAATTTCAGTGAAGGAAAAAGAGGGGCAGTAATCAAAAGTCCCAGAGGAAAAATGCGTATCACTATCCGAATTGACAACGATATCCTTAACTGGTTTCGGCAACAGGTGCACGCCGCAGGAGGTGGAAATTACCAGACACTCATTAATATGGCTTTGAGAGAATACATGAGTTCAAAAAGGGAATCTTTTGAGGAAACCCTTCGGCATGTTATTCGCGAGGAACTATCAACATATGGAAAAGAATCCAAGCGCTGAGACACGAGTTATTTTTCTTGCATTCCAGCAGAGGTGTAAAGATAAATTCAAATCAGGCAAGTTGTCGACCGTTATCCAGCTATAGGCGAATCGGCGGTGACATGATTTCTAACTCAATGCTTCATAATTGCCGACAGGGCTAATACTCTCTTCCTCAAATCCTCTGACCTGTCAGCCCTTCTTAAATTAATCTAATCTTTCAATCTTGCTCAGATAATTATACCAAATGCAATCTTGAGCAGAATCAGGATAGGCCGATGATTCGAGTATACTTAAGACTTCTTTAATAAATATTAAAAATTGACTATAGTCTTTTTTATCTCAACCAAATAGACCTCTGAATCAAAAGAAAGCTCCCCCTACTTTGTTGACTTACCTTTTCAGGTCTTGCTTCAGAAACTTCTGGGCAAGCTCATCCGAATCGCCATAATAGTCCATAAGGCGCTTGAGCTCAACTTGAAGTTCTTTGCGCACCGGCGCGTAGGCAGGTTCATCGTAAACATTGCGCAGCTCATGCGGGTCTTTCTCCAGGTCGTAGAGCTCCCAGGCGTCGATATCATAATAGAAATGAATTAACTTATATTGCTTTGTCCGCACCCCGTAGTGCCTCTTGACCATATGAACCGCCGGATACTCGTAGTAATGATAATAGATGGAATTGCGCCAGTTTCTTATCTCCTTGTTCTTGAGGAACCTGACAAACGATTCGCCCTGCATGTCTTTAGGCTTCTCTATACCGGCAAGCTCGAGCAAGGTCGGGGCAAAATCGAGATTGACGACCAAATCCTGATTCACAGAGCCGGGCTTGATGTATTCCGGAAAGCGCATCAAAAGAGGCATGCGGAGAGATTCTTCATACATGAAGCGTTTATCAAACCAGCCATGGTCTCCAAGAAAAAAGCCCTGGTCAGAGGTATAAACCACAATCGTGTTTCTGGCAAGGCCGGCTTTGTCCAGGTAATCCAGCACCCGGCCGATATTTTCATC
>CAZGMN010000058.1:0-2416 GCA_964526905.1 uncultured Eubacteriales bacterium | reverse complement strand
TGCCGCAGAGCGGGTGGAATAGTCGTCAAAAAGCGTCTCAGGCTCAGGGAGATTCGCCTCGTCGAACATTTTCAGGTGCCGCAAAGCAGGCTGCCAGTTGCGGTGAGGAGCTTTATGGTGAAGGAGCAGCAGGAAAGGCTTTTTCTTATCCGGCCGATTGTTGAGGAAATTAAGGGCGAAATCTGTGATCAGGTCTGTGACATAGCCCGGGTATCTCTTTTTTTCACCCATCTCAATCATATCCGGGTTGTAATACTCACCCTGGCCGGGCAGGATATTAAAATAGTCAAAACCGGTCGGGTCACTCTTGAGATGCCACTTGCCGATGAGCGCCGTCTGGTAACCCGCCTGACGCAGGAGTTTGGGATAAGTTTGCTGCGCTCCATCGAATTGAACCGCATTGTCCCTGACCCCGTTGAGATGGCTGTATTTTCCGGTGAGAATGGTCGCCCGGCTCGGAGCGCAGATGCCGTTTGTGCAGAAACAGCGGTCAAAGCGAATGCCTTCCCGCGCAATCCGGTCAATGCCGGGAGTTTTATTGATCCTGCTTCCATAACAGCTCAGGGCATGGGCCGCATGGTCGTCGGTCATGATAAAAAGAATGTTGGGCTTTGCTGGGAGCGGTTGTTTTGCCTTCGATTCTATCAGGGAGGGAACTGCAAGCGAGGCCATGCCCACGCCGAGCGATTTCACGAACTGCCGTCTCTTCATGGCGTCCGTTATTATACGACTTCTGCTTTCCCTTTTTGAAGACAAAAAATTTTTCGCCGACAAAGAATTCCCCGCTGGTAAAGAGTCCAAACGCTGAGACATAATCTATTTCTCTTGCATCCCATCTTAAAATCAAGTTCGTGTCCCCAATTTCTTCCTTTTATGTTCAATTAGATCAAGTTGACAGGCGAATCATCCTTTGTTAATTTTTGCTTAGGTTTTTCAATCCGCCATATTTGAGGAGGTCATATGGAAAAAACATTCCGCTTTAGGCTGAATGGAAAAGATGTCAGCTTGACCTCATCGCCGGAGCGCATGCTGTTATGGGTTCTGCGCTCCGACCTTGGACACACCGGCACAAAATACAGCTGCGGAGAGGGATTCTGCGGCGCCTGCACTGTCCTCGTCAATAATGAAGCGGTCCAGTCCTGTCAGTATCCCATCCAAAATGCCGAAGGAAAAGAGGTCATCACCATCGAAGGCCTGCAGAAAAACGGAAAACTCCACCCCCTGCAGGAGGCTTTCATGCGGCACAACGCGCTCCAGTGCGGATTCTGCACACCGGGTATGATTCTCCAGGCCTACGCTCTCCTGCTTAAAAATCCTCAGCCGTCCGAAAAAGATATCGTCGAGGCTCTTGAAGGAAACCTCTGTCGCTGCGGAGCCTATAACCGCATTATCCAGGCAGTTCAAACCGCGTCCCACACCATGGCCATGAAAGGGAGTCCATCATGAAAGTGAAAGACGACGAATACAAGATGTTCGATTCAGGAAAAAGCCTCTCCCCTATGACTCTTGACCGCAGGCAATTCCTCAAACTCTTTGGAGGAGGAATCATCATCTTCTTCACTGTCGGGGATTCTCTTTTCCTTCAGGAGGCAAGGCGAGGCACAGGATATCCTGAGGATTTCAACGCCTATCTCCTGATCAAAGCAGACGGCAGGGTATCCTGCTTCACCGGCAAGATTGAAATGGGACAAGGCATCATCACCTCGCTCGCCCAGATGTTAGCCGAAGAACTCGATGTACCCTTGAGCTCGGTCGATATGGTCATGGGAGACACTGCGCTCTGTCCGTGGGACGCCGGGACCTTCGGCTCTCGAAGCACGAAATACTTCGGACCTCCGCTGCGGCAGGCCGCAGCAGAAGCCAGGGCAGTCCTTATCCAGCTTGCCGCTGAGCGCCTCGGTGCGCCTCAGGACAACCTTACTGTTAAGGACGGAGTCGTCTTTGTTCAAAACAATCCGTATAAGAAGGTAACCTACGCCGAGCTGACCAAAGGGAAAATAATCGATGTCAAGCTCGCGATTAAACCGCCTATCAAGCATTATTCCAAGCACACCATCTCCGGAAAGCCGGCTGACCGTTTGGACGGACGAGCTAAAGTCACCGGAGAAGCCAGGTTCACGGCTGACATCCGGCTGGACGGAATGCTTTACGCCAGAATCTTGAGACCACCGGCTCATGGAGCAAAGCTCAAAAGCGTTGACACCTCTGCCGCCGAGAAAATAAATGGCGTCCAAATCATCAAGGACGGAGACATGGTAGCCGCCCTTCATCAGTCCCCTGACGCGGCTGAAAAAGCGCTCAACCTCATCAAAGCCCAGTTTGAGCCCTCGGAATCAAAGCTGGATAATGAGACGATCTTCAAGCATCTGAAAGATTCCGCCTCAAGCTCAGAAATCGTCACCCAGGCCGGAAACCT
>CAZGMN010000057.1:0-15641 GCA_964526905.1 uncultured Eubacteriales bacterium | reverse complement strand
CCGAGAAAAAGGAGTTCAAGGTCAAAGGCTGCGAAGCCTGTCATGGTGAGGGAAGCGCTCACCTCGAAGCAGGCGGGGGAGCGGAAACAATCTTCAGCTTCAAGGCATCTGTCCCGGCAGCAAACAAAACAGAGAAGTGCTTGGATTGCCACAGCCAGCAAAATGAAAACCTTCTCTTCCGTGGAAGCGACCACATGAAAGGCTCTATCGCCTGCTCTGACTGCCACCAGCCCCATCCTGAGCTGGGCAGAGATAAGCTTCTGACAAAGGAAGGCTACAAGCTCTGTCTGACCTGCCACCGCGAGATTGCAGAAAAGATTGTCCTCAATGAAAGGCACAGGATTGCCGAGGGCATTGTTCAGTGCACGGACTGCCACAAGACTCATGAGCAGTCGCCAAGGTCAAGGCTGAATGGATTCAAGAATGAGGCATGCTTCAAATGTCATACCGACAAGCAAGGGCCTTTTGTCTACGAGCATGGAGCAGTTAGAATCGAGGGATGCACGGCCTGCCATGAGCCGCATGGCTCAGTCAACCAGCATATGCTGACCCATCAGAGCACAGCCGAGCTTTGTTTCTCCTGCCACACGACTGTTCCATCTTTTCATAACCGTTTTACGGCTGATACTGTCTGCACCAACTGCCATTCCAGCATTCACGGCTCTCAGTTAAGTCCAACATTCATCAAATAAAGGTAAAAATGAAGAATAATAAAATTCTGGTAGTCATTTTAGGAATGGTCTTTCTCGCCTCTTCAAATATTCTTCGAGCCGAGGAGGAGGACAAGGTCTTGCTCAGCGGAAATTTTGAATTCGGCTACCGCCATGTCGATGTCAGTGGAAATATTAATAAATATTATGAAGACCTGAACATCAGAAAAGGTCCGCGCCTCCTGAGCTTGAATTTCGACCTTCTGCCTTCAGGAAAGTATAAAAAATATTTTGACCTTCTCAACGTCTATGCCTCGACCATTGGAGGAGACCCTTTTGAAAGCTACGGTTTCACCTTGAAAAAACACGGAGCCTTCAATTTCCGTTACGGCCATCACAAGTCAACTTATTACTACCAAGACATTATACTCCCCGCTGATCTGGCCAATATCAGCCAATCAACCGGGGGAGATTTTCACACTTACAGCTTCGAGAGGAATTTTGATGAACTTTATTTTGACCTGAGGCCGATGAAGAGAGCGAAACTTTTTCTCTCCTACGACAGGCAACAGAGGTTTGGAGAAAGCACAACGACTCTTGATCTAGTCCGTGACGAATTCGAACTC
The DNA here is from genome assembly GCA_964526905.1 of uncultured Eubacteriales bacterium. Lineage (GTDB taxonomy): Bacteria > Acidobacteriota > Aminicenantia > Aminicenantales > Aminicenantaceae > CAZGMN01. Next base: position 14,365 of record CAZGMN010000057.1, on the reverse strand, counting down.
GAGAAGCCTCTGGACGAATTAAAAACAGAATACAGAGCCGGCCTCCAGGTCAACTTCGAAAAATTTGATTTTTACCTTGAGGGAAGCTACCGAGACTACGAGAACAATTCCAGGATATTCCTTCCTGGTTTCTCTGAAGGGTCAAACGCCACGAATTCTGCAGAGCTTTTTCTTTTCGAGCTTGCGACTCCTTACGATTTTAAAATGCCGATGGTTACGGTTCGAGTTAACGCCCGGCCGACAAATAGAACCCAGGCTACAGCTTCCTATGCTTTCTCCAACCTTGATATGAACCTGAATTCCTATGAAAAAGGCTTGGGCACCAACTTCAACAACACTCCCCTTGACTATGTGACGACAGGCAATGGCCAGGTCAGCCGCAAGCTCAACTTTGCTGACTTCGACCTTTCCTATAGAGCTCATGACAAGGTCTATCTCATCGGCGGTTTCAGGTACAATAAGCTCGAGCAGGACGGCGAGTTGAGCATCAACGGAAACGCTCCCATCGAGACTTCGCTCGACATCAAGACTTTAATCTACGAGGCCGGAACTCAGTTCCTTCCGTTTAAAGCTCTTTCCCTGGCTGGAGGACTAAGGTCTGAAACCAGAAACGTTTTTTTTGAAGAAGAAAAAAGGACAACCCGAACAAGTCTTTTCTTCAACGCCAATTACAGCCCCTCCAGTAAGCTGAGCGTGATGGGAGAATACGAAAGAGGCGCGTATAAAGACCCCTACACTTTGATAAGCCCTACAGATTTAAACAGGTTCAAGATTCGCGGCAAATTCAAGCCGATTGCCGGGTTTGACATCATCCTCACTTATCTCAGAAGAGACCTGAAGAACCAAGACTCTGGAGGCGAATTCGATTCCAACACCTACAGCCTGGACCTTGCCTATAATTTTAAATCTAAGCTCTGCCTTGGCGCCGGATATTCAAGAGTTGATATCGATAGCTCCATATCAAATGTGGTCACTTCTTTCCTCCAGCCGTGGAACATCAGATATGAAAGCGCCAATAACATCTTTCGAGGCTCTATCAGATACATATTCAACAAAAACCTATCTGCCGGAGCCATGGTCGACGACTACAAAAACTCAGGCACATGGGAGTTGGATTGGACGACTCTCAGGGGATGGATAAAATACACCTTTTCGAGCGGCTACAGTCTATCTCTCGCTTACAGATGGAACAATTACAACGAAAAGAAATACAATTTCGACGACTACTCCTCGAGCATCTTCACTCTGGGATTTGGCTATAGCTTCTAATTGACTTCTTCTTTATTCCAAGCGAACCGTTGAAATAATCAAATTTGCACTATATCATAGATGCGAAAAACACGATGCGCCGACATTAATCGAGCAGAAGGATTTTGTCATGTTCCTCGAACGCCGGATGAGAACCTTCCAGGTAACATTGAACGCCATTCTCGACTATGTCTTATGATATGGCTGGAATGAAATGCAGATGGACTTCTCGGAGACCAAGGCCGTAGCTGCGAAGCAAGAGTGGAAGAAAATAAGGTGAGATGAAAGCTCTTATTAATTTTTTTTCTTCGGTTAAGCTGGCCATTACTCTCCTCATCATCATCACCTCTGCCTCTCTCATCGGAGCCCTGATTCCCCAGCAGAGAAGCCCGGATGAGTATTTCGCCCGATACGGCCAGCTTGCCAGTTTTTTCCAAAGAATCGAGCTCACCATTCTTTATCAGTCATGGTGGTTCCTGGCTCTTCTTTTTATCTTTTCTCTCAACATCACTGTCTGCACTTTAAATCGTCTCTCTCCAAAACTTAAAAGAGCCTTGAGGCCGAGGCTGGAAATCGAAGCTAAAGAGGTCAGTGCCCTAAAAATTGGAGAAAAATTCAGCAAACATCTGGCTCTTGGTGAAGCCAAAGAAAGAGCGAAAAAAGAGCTTTCCTCCCGACATTACCGCCTCAAAGAAGCAAGAAGGGAAAACAAAGCCTTCCTTCTTGCCCGAAAAAAGACTCTGGGTTTGTTCGGCTCTGAAGTCGTTCATCTCGGCCTGCTCATCATTGTTGCCGGAGGAATAGCCAGCGGCCTGGCCGGTTTCAAGGAAAATCTAGCTTTTCGACAAGGTGAGGTCTTCGACATCCCCAAAGCTAATTTTAAACTCAGGCTCGATAAGTTCGAAACTGAATATTACCCTGACAGAAGCGTTAGAGACTGGAAAAGCACTGTGACGGTTATTGAAAAAGAGAAGCCCGTTCTGAGCAAAGTCATTGAGGTTAATCATCCTCTTAACTACAAAGGATTTGCCTTTTATCAAAGCGGCTATGACTGGGATTGGATAAATGCCTCTCTGGAACTATGGGCAAGGAAAAAGAATGACCCTTCCTTCTTGAAGAAAATAGAGGCAAGAGTCGGGGAAAGTGCTAAGCTTGAAGAGAACATTCGAATCGTCCTTCTTCAGTTCATTCCTGACTTTGTCATCAACGACAAAAATGAGGTCGCATCCCGCTCTTTACAGCCGAACAATCCTGCGGCCTTCATCGAGGGCTGGGAAGAAAACAGGAAAATATTCTCAGGCTGGATATTCGCCAGATTTCCTGATTTTTCCCGGATTCGCTCTGATAAGGACACGAAATTCTCTTTCGAACTCAAGGACTTTACTGCGGGCCAGCTCTCAATCATCCAGGCAACCCGCGACCCTGGAGTCAACTTTATCTGGCTGGGATGCGGCCTGGTCATGGCCGGCCTTTTCCTGGCTTTTTACTGGCCAACCCGCGAGGTTAGAATTATTTTGGAAGAAAGACAAAGACAGACAGAATTCCTTGCCGGCGGCACGGCAGCGAAGAGCCGCGACGCCTTAGAATCCGAATTCAAGGAAATTATGACCTCGATAAGGAGAATAAAGTGAGCGAATCGACACTCTTCTTCATAACCTTTATTCTTTATATTTTATCGGCAGGCTTTTACCTTTCTTTCCTATTCTCTAAAAGAGAAAGCCTGGCTATAGTTGGCTTTAGAATTGCTTTCCTGGGTCTTTTGATCCACACTGTGGCGCTCGTCATGAGGACTTTTGAGAGCGGCCATGCTCCTTTGACCAACATGTACGAGTCCCTTTCCTTCTTCTCCTGGGCTTCCATCCTGGCTTATGTCATCATCGAGACAAAATATAAAGTCAAAAAGGCAGGCCCCTATTTCCTGCTGATCGTCGTTGCTCTGATGGCCCTGGCTTCATCTCCTCTCATGCCCAAGGATGTTTCGCCTCTCGTCCCGGCTCTCCAGAGCTATTGGCTCTGGCTTCACGTCTCTGTCACTCTGTTGGGTGAGGCCTTCTTTGCCGTCGCCTTCATCACCAGCATCATGTATCTTGTCGTAGAAGCAAAAGAGAAAAAGGATTCGGGAGAAAAATTCGGTCTATCAGCAGAAAATCTTGATTTTATCAGCTATCGCTCGATCGCTGTCGGCTTTCCCCTCTTTACTCTGGGAGGCCTTATCTTCGGCATGATCTGGGCTTATAAAGCCTGGGGAAGCTATTGGAGCTGGGACCCCAAGGAGACCATGAGCCTAATAACCTGGCTGGTCTTTGCCCTTTACCTCCATACGCGAATCGTCTTTGGCTGGAAAGGACGCCGCTCAGCCTATGTGGCCGTCATCGGCTTTCTGACAGCCATTTTTACCTATTTTGGCGTGAACTATTTGTTGGCTGGCCTTCACAGCTACGCCTGAGAATGATACGAAATAAAAAACATTCAAGAATCGATGCTCTGCTGCTTTTTCTTGGATGCAGGAAGGAAGAATTCAAAATTTCGTGATGAAGAAGAAAAAAAGAATCATCATCCTCGCCTCTGTAGGCTTCATTTTCATTCTTTTTCTCGGCTCAATGGAGTACACATCTCACTCACGATTCTGCTCTACCTGCCACTATATGAAACCTTTTTACAAAAGCTGGGAGAATTCCTCCCATAATCATATCGAATGCAGCACCTGCCATTATCCCCCTGGATTGAGGTCAAAGTTCAGGGCAAAAATTGAAGGGCTGCTCCAGGTTGGACGTTACTGGACTAAGCTCTACCTGAAATCAAAGCCATGGGCCGAGATTCCTGACGAAGCTTGCCTTCGCCAAGGATGTCACGATAAGAGGCTTCTTGAGGGCCGGGAGAAATTTAAAAAAATTGTCTTCGACCACAAGGTCCATTTCACGGACTTAAAGAGAGGCAAACGCGTGCGCTGCACAAGCTGCCATTCCCAGATTGTCCAGGGAGAGCATATAACTGTAACCGAGAGCACCTGCTTCATCTGCCACTTTAAGAAGAGCGAGCATTATCCTCAAGCGAGCGATTGCTCTCACTGCCATGACCGCAGCGTGCTGGTTTCAGAAAATACCTCAAAGTTTAACCATACTCTAGTTTATGAGAAAGGTTTAAGCTGTAACAAATGTCATAGCCAAACCATCATCGGCGACGGAGCTGTACCTCGGGAGAATTGCTTCAAGTGCCACTGGGAAACCGAAAGGCTGAACAAGTACGAAGATACCGACCTCATGCACTCGACTCATATCTTCTCCCACAAAATCGAATGCAATCTCTGTCACCTCGACATTCAGCACAAGATCGTCAAAGACATCGAAACCATAGCCAGCTGCCAGGCCTGCCACGTAGATTCGCACCAGGCTCAAAAAATCCTGTTCACTGGGCAGGGAGGCAAAGGAATTTCCCATCCCTTGCCCAACATCATGTTCGAAAAAGGACTGAGCTGCAAAGGGTGCCATATCTTTCATGAGGAATCCGGAGGCCGAATCATGAAGAGCGAAACTTCCATCTCAAGCGCTGCAGCCTGCGAATCCTGCCATGGGAAGGGCTTTTCCAAGATACTCAACTCCTGGGAAATATCTACAGAAAAAAAACTAATCGAGATCAGAGCCATTTTTGAAGAGGCAAACCTGGAAATTAGGCAGAGCAAAAATCTAAACCGAGCAAAGGCTGAGACCTTGCTCAATGAAGCAGCCTTTAACATCGATATCGTCGAGAAGGGAAAGAGTGTCCATAACATGACCTACTCCCAGGAGTTGCTCCAGGCTGCCTATGATATCTTGGTCGAAGCTCTGCGCAATGTCAGCTCTTCATACAAGCCCCGGAGTTTTCAGGCTTCTGTTAAAGAAGTTCCCATCCAGTGCGTAGCCTGCCACGCAGGAATCGAAGAAATCAATGCTCAAATCTTCGGCCTTGATTTTCCTCACAAAAATCATCTGGCCGAGCAGAAAATCCAGTGCGGCACTTGCCATTCCAATACAAGAAAACACGGAGAACTTGTCGCCACGAAAAAAAGCTGCGCAGCCTGCCATCATCAGAAAACAGAAAAGGATTGCAGGGTCTGTCATCAGATACAAAAAACTCTGTACGAGGGCGGCGAGATCGACGGGCATAAAATTTCGGCCAATACAATGTTTGAAGCGAAAGTCGAATGTGCTAGCTGCCACATCGGTCCCCAAAATCAAGTTAGCCGCTCGGATAAGAACAAATGCCTTGACTGCCATGAAAAGGGTTATGATGAAATTTTCCTTGATTGGCAGAATTCTGTAAAAGACCTTATTCGCAAGTTAAAGGCTGAAATCGAAGAGAAAAAAAAGCTCCGATTATCTGAAGAAGAAAAAACTTACCTCTTCAAGATTGAGCAATTTGTTCAAAAAATTGAGCTGGACGGAAGCTGTGGAATCCATAACTTCTCTTTTGCTGAGCAAACCTTGACAAATTACCAAAAAACGCTTAAATCTTTTGGCAAAAAAGAGGCCGATGAGGAGAAGACAATTCGTTGATATTTTTCTTGGTGCCAGCTTGATGGGCACATTCGCCTCCCTCCTCTACCCTGTTGTCCGTTACATCCTGCCGCGAAAGCAGGTGGAAGCCGTCGTGAAAAGAATCTCAGCCGCAAAAGCGGGCGAATTGGCTCCCAATTCTTATAAAATCTTTAAATTCGGTTCTGCGCCTGGAATTCTCATCAACACCAAGGAGGGAGAACTTGCGGCTTTCTCCGCTGTTTGCACGCATCTGGCCTGCACCGTTCTCTACGAAAGTGATACAGAGACAATTTTCTGTCCTTGTCATAACGGTAGGTTCGATTTGAGCGGAAATGTTATCTCCGGCCCTCCTCCTGCGCCGATAGAGTCCTACAAAGTCGAAATTCTGGGGGAGGAAATCATCGTTTCTAAAAAAGCTTGAAATGAAGAAGTTCATTAAGAACGCCTCATCTTACCTGGATTCACGCTTCAAGCTCTCTGCGCTCCTGGATTTCGCAAGGAAAAAGAAGGTCCCTGAGCACGAGTACTCTTTCTGGTATTACTTCGGCGGCATCTGTCTCTTCCTTTTTATCATTCAGGTTATAACGGGAATCCTTCTCCTTCTCTACTACTCGCCTTCTGTTGAGACCGCCTACGAAAGCGTCCATTTCATCATGAGCCAGGTCAAGTTCGGCTGGCTGATCCGCTCTGTCCACAGCTGGTCAGCCAATATTTTGATTGGCGTCATTTTTATCCATATGTTCAGCACCTTTCTCCTCAAAGCTTACCGCTCACCGCGAGAATTAACCTGGGTCAGCGGCTTTTTTCTGCTCCTCATTTTCCTTGCTTTTGGCTTCAGCGGCTACCTTCTTCCCTGGAATACGCTTTCCTTCTTCGCCACGCGGGTGGGAACGGACATAGCCGGCACTGTGCCGCTTATCGGAAAAGCCGTCAAGGCCTTTATTCTTGGAGGTCCGGAAATTTCTGACGCCACACTCCCCCGCTTTTTCTGGCTTCACGTGGCCATCCTTCCTCTGTTCACTGTTGTCATTCTTGGAATTCATCTTGTTTTAGTCCAGACGCTGGGGATGAGTTCACCTCTGGGCATTGAGAAAGCCAAGCTCCGAGAATTTCCTTTTTTCCCCAACTTTATTTTAAAGGACTTTCTGGGTTGGATGCTCATTTTTGTCCTTATAGGCATTCTTTGTGTCTTTTTTCCCTGGGGCGTGGGGCAAAAAGCAGACCTCTTTGCTTCAGCTCCTGTAGGCATCAAGCCGGAATGGTATTTCACCTTTATGTTTACGACTCTTAAGCTCATTCCCTCTCACGTTTTTCTCATTAAAGGCGAAGTTCTGGCGATTCTCGGGTTCATCGTCGGAGCATTTCTTTGGATGCTTGTTCCCTTTCTGGATAAAAACGCCGCAAGGGAGAAAAAGAGTCCTTTTTTCACCTGGGCAGGGCTTGTTATCTTGCTCTATATCATCGTCGTGACGGTGTTGACCTATCTTCTGCCAAAAATTTAGAAAGATGAAATTGACGATATTAAAAAAGAAATACTTTTCAGGCTTAATCCTTGCAGCTCTCTTTTTTCCGCTTTCCCTCACTGCCCAGCAAAATAGCTGCATCGAATGCCACCGAGATTTAGAAGATAAGCTTATGGCTCCGGTTGAAGCTTTTAAACTTGATGTCCATCAAAAATTTGGTCTGAACTGCAGCGACTGCCACGGCGGAAATCCCGCCAAGGAGGATATCGATTCAGCCAAGGATAAGACATTCAAGGGCGCTCCAAAGAGAAACCAAATCCCTGAATTCTGTGCATCCTGTCATTCTAATTCGGCATATATGAAAAATTTTAATCCTGGATTGAGGGTTGACCAGCTCTCTTTATACTGGACAAGCCACCACGGCCAGCTCCTAAGACAAGGAGATATAAAGACAGCTGTCTGCACGGACTGCCACGAAGCTCATGGCATTCTGGCTTCAAACCATCCCAAATCATTGACTTTCCCCTGGAATATCCCTCAGACATGCGGCCGCTGCCATGCGGATAAAGAATATATGAAATCCTATAAAATCCCGACTGACCAGCTCGAGAATTATAAACAGAGTGTCCATGCCGGCTCGCTCTTCGAGAAAAAAGACCTCTCTGCTCCAGTCTGCAACGACTGTCACGGAAATCATGGCGCTTCTCCGCCAGAAGTCTCTTCTATCGCTTTCGTCTGCCGACAATGCCATTCCAGCACAGCTGAATTTTTTTCCAGAAGCCCTCATAAAAAAGCATTTGACGAAATGGGAATATCCGAGTGTGAAGCCTGCCATGGCAATCACAAAGTTCTTGCACCTTCAGATAACATGCTTGGAACTCAAGAGGGTGCTGTCTGTGTCCAGTGCCACGAGGCAGGCTCAGAGCCTTACCAGCTTGCTTCCCGCATCAAAGCCAGGCTGGATGAATTCGTATCAAAAATAGGAGATGTCGATAATTCATTGGACAGAGCAGACAGGCAGGGCGTTGATGTCAGCGACCCCAGGTTCAAGCTGAGGGAGGCAAGAACATCGCTCATCCTGGTTCGTAACTTAACACATACCCTCGACCTTTTCGAGATTGAGAAAAAGATTGAAGACGGGAAGCGGGTCGTGTCAGAGGTCAAGGCCGAAGCAGAAGCGGCTCTCAAAGAAGCCAGATTCAGGAAGCGAGGCCTGGTCATCACCACCCTATTCATTCTGCTTCTGGCTATTGCCATTTTCCTCAAGATAAAACAAATCGAAAAGAAAAGTCCTGCCTGAAAAGTTCTCTGCCGTATGAAGCGATTCATTCAAAGAGGCTGATCACGGCTAAAAACGATAGCGGAATGAGAAATCGAATGAGCTTCCTCCCCCGTAAGTTATCCAGGCGAGAATCCGGGTGCTGAGGAAAAAGTTCTGACTTGCTTTGAGTTTGAAACCTATACCGGCAGGCACCAGGAATCCAGTCTTCTCATTCGTACCTACTCCGATCTGGGCAAATGCCGAAATCGGAGCCGAGGCTTCCGTGCTAAAGACAAGGCTCCTGGCTAAAGATGTGGATCGATAGATGCCGAAAGCCAAGGCATTGATTTCTACCCCCAGATACGAGCCCACTAAGGCAATGCTCAGCATCGCCCCCAAAGATTTTTCCCTTACTTCTCCATAACCAGCTAGGCCGAATCCCAGGCCCATCTCCCCGAAAACTTTCTTATCTGCTGCCATGTTTTTTGAGACTAGCAGCATACTCATGCACGTTAATAGGATTAGGATGGAGACTCTCCGACTAACGAAAATATTGTTTCTCACCGACGCATCCTGTAGCGCAAATTTAAGGGATAAGGTATATTATTACTTGGCCTACTGGAAATTCTAGCCATATTTGCTTGCGACTTAAAAGAATTTGGTTTTCAGCTATAGTGGCCGAGAAAGCATAAAAACGATCCTTTGCCCGTCCAACCATTGTGAGGAAGTATAAATCACGACAAAAAAAGATGTCAAGAACAGCTTAAATACTTCGTAACACGCAAATTGTGTTGTTTAAAGTTGAAAAGTGAGCACCTGTAAGTACATTCCCTCTTTCAAAGGAGGAATATATGAAACAGGTTCACAAACGATTTGTAGATGAAAAATTGAGAGGGAAAGGAACTCTAAATTAAGATAATTTTTCATTAATCTAGGAGGATTCGATGAAAAAAATCATGTTGGTCTCGACAATCGCAGCAGTCCTTTTCTTTTTAATCTTCTCTTTCGGACAGCAGTTTTCTTACGTTGGCTCAGGCAAATGTAAAATTTGTCATCAGAGCGAAAAACAAGGAAGGCAATTTCCAATCTGGTCGGAGAGCAAGCATTCCCAATCCTTTGCCGAATTGGCTTCGGAGAAGGCTCAAGCCATAGCTCAAGAACTCGGGCTGGCGAATCCCCAGGAAAATCAAAAATGCTTAAAGTGCCACAGCCCCCTCGCTGAAAAGGCGTCTGAGCTCAAGGAAGAAGGAGTCGGTTGCGAAGTCTGCCATGGGCCTGGCAGCGCTTATAAGACCTTGAATATCATGAAAAACAAAGAGGAAGCTTTAAAGAACGGCCTCATCCTCTATGGCTCTCCAGAAGCCATAAAAAACCAGTGCCTGACCTGCCACCAGAACGCCCATGGAAAATCTTTTGATTTCAATGCATCCTGGGAAAGCATAAAGCATTCTATCCCTGAAAAATAGTCTATAAAAAGGCTAAGATAATAGCCCTCAAGCTAGCCTATGATAATTACTCTAGCAAGACTAGATTAATAGAGCGCTCAAATACCGCCTAAAAGATCTTCCGGCTTAATTTCTTTAAAAAATATTTTTCTTAAGACATTTCCAGCCCTTTGAAAAACGCGGGCCAGAACGGATCCTGATTGGGAATTGCGAGGGAGATCACGCTGCCGTTGCGGCGCCTCATGACTCTTTTTCTCGAATCTTTTAAGACTTTTCCAATGATTGAAGCGTCTATTCTTAAGGCTTTCAATCGCTTAACAATTTTTTCCGAATGAGTCGGACGAGCTGTTATCAAAAGTGAGCCCTCGGCAATGGCTGAGACGGGGTCAAGAGCAAAAGCTTCACAGACCATCCTAACCTCATCAGCGCAGATAAAAAGAGATTCATCGATGTCCATCCCAACCTGGCTGGCATTGGCTATCTCAAAAAGGCCTCCGATAACTCCTCCTTCTGTGGCATCATGCATTGCGCTCACCCCTCCTGCCTCCATCGCCGCCAGAGCATCCTTGACGACAGTCATCTCTTTGCAGAGAGACTTGGCCTTCTTAACCAAGGTTGAAGGATAATTTTCAAGGAGCTCCTTCTCGCGAAGGACAGAAAGGATTGCCGCTGTCTCTATGGCTGGACCCTTGGTCAGGATGACATCATCACCTGGTTTCGCTCCTGCAGGCGTGATAAAACCGTCTTTATCAGCAATGGCAAAGACTGTGATTCCGCCGATTGTCGGTGCAGCAAATCCTGGATAAAACCCGGTGTGGCCTCCAACGATGGCGATCTCAAGCTCGACGGCAGCCTTATGGATAGAATCAACGATGGTCCTGAAGTCTTCATCAGTCGTTAGCGGCGGCATGAGCAGAGTGTAAGTCATATACCTCGGCTTGACGCCCATGACCGCCACATCACTGGCGCCGATATGAACTGTGTACCAGCCAAACATCTCAAGCGGCTGTTTGGGAATGGAGAAAATTGGGTCTTCGGCGATAATAAGGACTTGGTCATTGCCGATATCGATTACGCCAGCGTCAATTCCAGTCCGGGGAGGGACAAGCAGAGATGAATCTTTCTTGCCCAGGCGCTTGAGGATAAAGGAAGTGAAGGTTTCAAAGTCTATCTTCCCTATTTTTGGTAGAGGCTGTCCGTGTCTGTTCATCCTAGCTCCTTTCTGACTCTTAATTGAGTTTTCTTTTTCATCTTCAATCCTCATTCCATCTCTATGATTTCCGCTAGCAGCCCCGAAAATTTCTCTCCTGCCGGAAATCGAAATTTAATTCTACCATATTTATAGGAAATATATAAAAAAAGATTGATAATTCAAATCGTATCTGATAAAATTGTTTAATCAAAAATTAATCAAATTTTTAAAAAAGAAAATGATTATTGCTGAATTTGCCATTTTTCCCACGAGTGAAGGGGCATCGGTCAGCAGTTACGTCAAAGAAGCGCTGAGAGCCATCGCCAGCTCAGGCTTGAAGCATGAGACAGGCGGAATGTCAACAACCATCGAAGCTCCGGATATGAAAACCCTGCTCAAAGTCATCGAGGAAGCTCATCAAGCTCTGGTGAAAATGGGGGTCAAAAGGATTCATTTTGACCTGAGGGTCGACCACCGCCTTGATAAAGAGGCGACCATAGAATCCAAGCTCAAAGCTGTCGGCAAAAGATAATTTCATTATCCCTTTGCTTGTTTCTTAAAGATTCGCTTATTCTTTGAGAGACTTCTTTTTATTCAAAAATTGAATCAACTCTTCTTAGAATGAAGATCAAGCAAAAAGGAAAACTCTCTCGGCAGAGAAATCGAGCGAAAATTTTCAGGAATCAAGCAAGCAGTTTTGTCTCTAGCTCTTGAAAGGTCTTATCTTTTTTCCCGCAGAAGCGGACGGGTGAGGCAGGTTGGCCCTCCAGCCCCCTTTCTGGATATCTCCTCACCCACATATTCCCAGACTTCGATTCCCTCCTTTTCAAGCATCTTCTTTGTCAGAGGGTTAGCGGAGAGCATGATACATTTCCTGGGCGAAACGGCCAGAACATTGACCGCCATAGTCTCATACTCAGAATCCGGAACTTCGAGCAGCCGAATTCCTTGCCGGACGAGCCACTCTCTGAAGGCGACAGGAAGAAGCCTCGAATAAACTACAGCCAAATCACGGTCAACAGGGCTGATGAGCGACATTAAATGCAATACATCTTCAGGTCCTTTCCAGTGAAGCAAAGGAACAACGAAAAGCTCATCCACCATCCCCCTGACAATTTCCGCAAATTGCCGAATACCCTCATCATTTGTCCGATAGCCACGGCCCACAGCCACTGCCCCCTCATCAATCCAAACCACATCCCCTCCTTCCAACCTCCCCTCGCCCGAGATCGAGCCCAGAATCGGGACTTTTAATTCAAGAAGAAACTCGCGCACGGCTCCTGGTTCTCCCTGGCGCTGCTTCTTTCCCATCTTGCCCAAAACAGCCCCTTGAGAGGTTATAAGAACAGGGTCATGGACATAAATGGAATCAAGACCGGTTTGAGGACTTTGCGGAAGAAAATAGACTTCAGCGACTGACTTCTTCAAGAGGCCGACAAAATATTCATACTCCTCGAGTGCTCTCTCATAATCAGGACAGGCCGAATAATTCAGTTCTCGCCATTGAGCTTGAATATTCTTTTGGCTGAGGAACGCATCTCGAGGGTGCTTGAGCAAAAGAATTCTTATCTGACCGACTTCAGACTGGCAGCCGAATTTCATGGCTTTGGCTCTTGAGCGTATTATAAATTTAAAAACAAAGACAGGATAGTAAAAATTTTGAGATACTAAAAAAAATTTGAAATAATCATTTCATATTTGTAAAATAATATACAGAATTGTGAGGATATCTCAAAGATAGTTTTTGAGGACGCTAAGGGTCAACACATCAAAAAAAATCTTTTTTAGACAAAAAAGTTTGGATGATTCAAATTGGCCCCCCTGTCTTCTTAAGGAGGTCATGTTGAGAGAGGGAAACAAAACAGAAAAGGAACTCAAGCAGGAACTTGCCGAATTGCGCAAGAAAATGGCTGAACTGGAAAAATCAAAAGGGCGACCGCAGCCACGGCTGGCATCAAAAGAAAAAGAAGAAAGATATAAGGCGCTTTTTAATCGTTCTCTTTTTTGTGTTTACATCCATGACTTCAAAGGCCACTTCCTGGACGCCAACAAAGCTGCTCTGGATTTGCTCGGTTACAAGAAAGAAGACATTCTTTCTCTCGATTTCTCTTCTTTACTTGAAGAAGATCAAGCAGCCAAAGCCTTCAAAATTCTTAAAGAAGTCAAGAAAATGGGCTTCCAGAAAAAGCCAGAAGAATACAAATTGAAAACAAAGAAAGGAGGCCATGTCTGGATGGAGGTTGAGGCCAGCCTTATTTACCGCAAGGGAAAACCTTTTGCCATTCAGGGAATAGCCAGAGATATCACTGAGCGCAAACGAGCCGAGGAGCAGCTCAAGGCATCGCTTAAAGAGAAAGAGGTTCTGCTCAAGGAAGTTCACCACCGAGTCAAAAACAACCTGCAGTTCATTTTTAGCCTTCTTAACCTCCAGTCTCAATATGTCAAGGACGAAAGAGCTCTGGAGATGCTCAAGAATTGCCAGCATCGAATCCACAGCATGCAGCTCATCCACGAGCGGATGTATCAAATCAAAGAGTCAGGAAAAATTGAATTTGCTCCATACATCAGGAGCTTGGTCGCCTATCTCTTTCAATCCTATAATGTCTACGCAAAACTTATAAGTTTAAAGACAGAAATAGAAGACATCCTTCTGGAGATCAATACCGCCATTCCCTGCGGCTTGATCATCAACGAACTCCTCTCAAATTCTCTTAAACACGCCTTCCCAAAAAATAAATTCTTGGAAAAGGAAGAAAACTTGAAGAGAGAGATTCGTATCAAACTCAGTTCAAACGACAAGGGACTGGTTACACTTGTTGTTGGCGACAACGGTGTAGGCCTTCCACAAGAATTCGACCTGCACCAAACCGAAACAATGGGCCTGAGACTGGTCAAAGATTTGGTTGACCAGCTCAACGGCACGCTTATCCTTCAAAGAAAGAGAGGCACAGAGTTTAAAATTTCATTCAGCTCCAAAAAATAAAGGAAAAACTCCCTTCATTCTGGGAAATCCAGGGCTTTTTCAATAATCCCGCCGCCGACAACGATATCCCGGTCATAAAAAACAACAGACTGGCCAGGAGTTACTGCCCTCTGTGGCTTCTCGAATTCGACCAGAATCTGACCCGAATCTAAAGGAACGAGCCTGGCTTTTGCTTCTTGGTGTTTGTATCGGATTTTTGCTTTAACCAGAAGCCGTTCTTCCAATCTTTCAGCAGAAATCAAGTTTATCCTCGAAGCTA